>CAZMRE010000045.1:0-13262 GCA_964568545.1 uncultured Deferribacteres bacterium
CGTTGTTTTGCTCTGGATGATCACACGACCGGCTGCGGCGAAGGTGACTTCGGAAGCCTGATTTACTGTAGTGAGGACAGTAAATCACACTTTGAACTATCTTGACGAGTTCCTGCGCCGGATTCAAAATATTCGCAGGTCGGAAAGACGATTTTATCAAATTTGCCGCAAATACGCAACCGATTAGGCCTTTTATTCGCGCATTCGCGGCCTTTTTATTCTTTCCGAAATTTGACCTGCCGCACAGGCGTTTGGCCGGATGTTTCAAGAATAAGAAGATCGCCCGTGCCGGGAATTGTCGAAACAGCCC
Source organism: uncultured Deferribacteres bacterium (assembly GCA_964568545.1). GTDB lineage: Bacteria > Zhuqueibacterota > JdFR-76 > JdFR-76 > BMS3Abin05 > BMS3Abin05. Next base: position 311 of record CAZMRE010000045.1, read on the forward strand.
GGGGTGCGCGAAGAAATTTGCTGTGGATAATTTCCTGCAAGGCGTACTGCCGGATATCCCAGACAGAAATGTACCCGAGATCAGGCTCACAAACAAGCAGTTGGTTTGGCGGGATTAAGGAAAGCGTCCCGAAGCCGACATCCTGAACGGGCAGATCGTGAACCATTTGGTAAGAGGCTTCTCCCATCGAAATATCGCCCACCCAGTGATGGATTTTCCCGTCGCTTCGGCAGCTAACGAAAACCGATTGCCCGTCTGGCGTAACGGCAATTCCGTAACTGCGGTGACTTCCGTTGAAGGGGCTGCCTGAAAGTTCGGTGCCATCCGGATTTAGAACATGCCACCGGCTGTTTTCGGCTTCCAAAACAAAATAGTGACCAAGGCTATCCACAGCAATATCCCCCGGAAAAAAATTCAGATCAATGCCTACAAGCGGCGCCCCGGTTTTTTCTTGAAATCGAAAAATATGCCCACTTCCATTGAATCCGGTAACCGCAATTTCGCCGGAGGGGGATTGTGCAATGCCGTAACACGACCGAAGGGCGATCACGCGCCCACGGGCATCGAACCCTGTTGTAATGGGTGAAAGTGGCATTTGCTTGCCGGTGGAATCCAGGACGATAATCCGATTGCCTGCCGGAATGTAGGTAAAATGTTTCCGGGTCGTGAGGATTCTGCGAGCATCTTTTACGGGTGTTCCCCAGAACGAAGAAAAGTAATAGGTGCTGAATCTTGGTGCTACGGGAAAATGAAAAGACCGCAGGATTTTCGCCGGTTTGCCGGAATCCGGTTGAAAAGCAATTTCAATTGCCAGATTCTCTGTGGTTTTTGTCAATGTCAGAGGAGTAACTGCGCGCAATTTATTTGGATTGCCCTGTACCGATTTTAGGGGCGATTGGTTCCATCCGCCGCCGGAATTGGGGTATTTCCAAAGAAGGGCAAAAAATTGTGACAGACTGTCCACTGATTCTGAAAAGAATACCCGGGCGCGCTCGTTCGATATTAGTGGAAATTTGCCGTTCCGAAAAGAAATTTTTTCAGCGAAAGGTAGTTTTTCCCTGGTGAAATTCAAACGCCCGGGTGTTTGAGATGAATTGATTGAAAAGGCTCTGTGCAGAAAAAACGCTACAGAATTTGGCTGGTGATTTGGAAAAAGCGAGCTGTAGCTGAAAAAAGAAAATCCGGGGAAGTGGAAAATTTGAATTGTGGAAAGCTCTTTTTGCAAAGCGGTTTCCGATTTTGTCAGAAGTCCGGGCAGCACGGTTTCTCTGGGAAAATCAGAAAAATTAGTGAGCCAGTGACGAAATTGAAGGGTGTCGGATGTGTACGTCATGGGTACGACCCAGTCCAGCCAGTGTTCGGCAACCCAACGGGGGCTGTCCTGAAAAAAAACGCGTTGACCCAGAAGAATGTCACCGAGAACAGCCGCCGACAGAATTAATTTGGGATTTTCTTTTCGAAGGGAATCCCGGCACATTTTCAGGAAGTGTGAAATTTGATTTTTTCGGAAAGTGTCCCAATCCGCTTCCGTGGAATTCTTAAAGGGGAAAAGGCGCTTTAAATTCGCGAAACTGGAATCACTTGGGAAATCGCCCGGTCCCGGGTAACGAAAATAATCCAGATGAATTCCGTCTAAATTATAGGTTCGTGCCAATTCCAAAACAATATTTTTCAGGTAATTTTGTACCTCCGGCAAAACCGGGTTCAACCAAACGTAGTGCGAATTCAGGGGAAGGGGATTTTCATTGGTTTGTCGCAAAAACCATTCGGGATGGGTATTCCAGAGCTGGTGTGGATTTTGTGGCGGGTGAACGCCTCTCCAACCGGGAAAGACGTTCAGCCACGCGTGGATGCGGAGGCCGGCGAGATGAGTTTGTGCGGTGGCATTCAATAGGGGATCCCACCCCTCGGGAGTATCCGGCAATTCCTCAGCGCGGGGTTCAAAATGGGAAGGATAGAAAACCGTCGCATTTCCCCTTACCTGAAAGAATATGTCGGTAAAGCCCGCCCAACGGGCGTTTTCCACAATTTTGGAAATATCATTTCTGGAGTGGTAATCCCATCGCGTAACCCAAAGCGCACGAATCGGCAGGCTTTGAATTCCTTTTAAAAAGGAAAACGCTTGAGTTAGTGTGATCAAAACAAGTGAAAAAAACGTGGAGAATAAGGCTGTTTTGAATGTGCGAGAAAATTTTCCGATCATCTAAAAAAATCCTAAATTGATTTTTAGTGCGTTGCTGAAAGCCAGCGATTATGCCAATTACACAGCTCTACCATTGCGAGTTTTGCCGCCACAATAATATTGTGGTGATTGTTCAAGTCAATTGAAGAGAGCAAACGGAATTTTTGTACAATCACCATAGTTTATTATGGTGGATTTTAATCCCATTAGCTTCAATAAAATCAATTTACAAAATTAGTGGGAAATGCCTTTTTAGAATAGAATCGTTTCCCCAAAAATTGAATGGGAGTCTGCATCCCCCAATCCACGCATGGCGGATTTAATAAAGTTAAAAAATTTCATTTCATTCGCAAGATAAAATACAAAAATTGAATATTATTTTTGTAATTTTAATTCACTTAATCATCGACATTTGAAAAAAAGCGCAGACGTCGGGAGTGGCGAACAGAATGTTTAGAGCGGCACAAAATCCTCATCGGGCGGATCGGGAGAATGACAGAAAATCTGACAAATTAGCCGGTATTCTCTGAAAATCTGACAGAATGTCTGTCCTGTGATTTGAGCTGCGGATAAGGCTGTAAGCAATTGTAAAATAATAAGAAAAAGGCAATAAAAAATTTTGGCACACCTCTTGCAGATAGAAAAAGTGAAATGGGATGAAATGAAGGAAATAAAAAAGAAATTCAAAAAAACTTGAAATGGATTTAATTAAAAATGGGAGGTGATTAATCATGGCAATTGTACGATGGAGACCAGCAGGAGATCTTTTGGGGATTCGGGATGAAATGAACCGGCTGTTCGATGATTTCTTTGGTTCATTGCCTGAGAAATTCGGAACCGAGACCGGTGCAGAAGGCATTTGGATGCCCGCTGTTGACATTTCCGAAACGGAACACGATTTGGTGGTGACGGCTGAACTTCCGGGTGTCAAAAAGGACAACGTTAAATTGTCGGTTCAGGATAACATGCTGACGATCAAAGGCGAGAAAAAGCAGGAAAAAGAAAGTAAAGACGAGAACTACCATCGGGTAGAGCGGACATACGGCGCTTTCCAACGGACGTTTACCCTGCCGGCAATTGTGGACGCATCCAAAATCAAAGCCACCTTTAAGGATGGCGTGTTAAAGATTCGTTTGCCGAAGCGGGAAGAAGCAAAGACCAAAGAAATCCCGATTACAACCGAATAAGTGAACGGTTTTTGAAGCACGGGACCTGCACTGGGCCATAAGCCCTTATAACTAATTCTCAATGAGGATTGGTTATTGCAGGCAACCCCGTGCTTCATTATGTAATTTTTTTACCAGGGAGCAGAATTTGGAGGATTAATTTTGTCGGCTCCCTTTTTTGTATGATCAAATGAAATTGAGGAATTCCAAGATTGAATTAGAAACTAATTCTTTGATAGCAGCGTTAATAAAATATTGCGAATGTGTGATGTCGTACCGATTATTGAAATGATTAAATGAAATCTTTTTTTGAGAAGGGTTAGCGGTGCGATTTTGTTTCGTGAGGAGAGTTGGAAAATGGCGCTGGATGATTTCTATTTGATCTTGGGGATTGATCGAAATGCCGATCAGGCGACTATAAAAAAGGTTTATCGCCAGTTGGCGAAAAAATACCATCCTGATAAAGGGAAAGAGGGGGATGAGGAAAAATTAAAAAGGGTCAATGAGGCGTATTCGGTCCTTTCCGATCACAAAAAACGGGCTGACTACGATAGACGCTTGGAGCAGGAAAAACAAAGCCATGTTAGTGTGGTTGAGCCTGCAGTACCTTGGAATTTGGGATGGGGAGTGGATGAATTTTTCAGTGATTTTTGGAAATCTCTCTTTCAGGAAGGAAATTTGGGAAGTTACGACCTAACTTTTGATGTTTTCCTGGAGGCAGAAAATATTGGTCGGGAAAGGGAGTTCAAATTAAAGTTTCCCATTAAAACAATGTGTCCCACATGTGGAGGAAACGGATGGACGGAGTCGGGTGTGTGTTCCCTATGTTGGGGCCGAGGCTATTTGGTGAAAGATGTTTCCTTGACCATTCATATCCCCGACCGGGTGCACGAGGGATTGGTTCAATCGGTGGCTTATTCAGATGATATGGGAAATGATTACAGGATTCGGATTGTTTACCATATTAATTAGTCCCTGAACGAAATCACTTGAAAAATGTGGTGCAAGCATCTTGCTTACAGTGATTTGTTATTAGATTTAAGTTCAAAAAGCACACTTTAAGAATTGAATTTGAGGGAAACTCATGCAGAATTTAGATGGAAAAAATACCTATTCGATCCCGATCGAATATGATCAAAATAAGGAAAATAACGAGTCGGATCCACTCCAGTCCGACCAGAAAATAGATACGGATTCTCGACAAACCGAGGAGTCCGTGCGCTCTCAGGAATCTGCCGGGATGTCAAAGCCAGTGGATGGGAATGATGCGAGGACTCAGGGAGAGCCTACATCCCGGCAGGCTATTAAGTTGGATGAATGTCTTCAGATGCTCAAGCGGTTAAAGGCTGAATTCGCCAATTATCGGAAGCGCGTGCAAAAAGAACGCGAAGAAGTCTATGATTATGTGCGCGGTGATGTGTTCAAAACGCTGCTCCCGATTCTTGATGATATGGAGCGTCTGTTAAATTCTGAAGCATCGGATCAATCCTTGCGGCAGGGAATGGAGATGATTTATAAAAATCTCTTTTCAACTCTGCAGGCGCACGGGTTGGAATCCTTCAGCGACGAAGGAAACGCATTCGACCCCAATGTGCACGAAGCCGTTTCTGTGGAAGAAACAAGCGATCATTTAGATGGCAAGGTTCTGGATACCTGGTTGAAGGGGTATCGCTATAAGGGGAGACTCCTTCGTCCGGCAAAAGTAAAAGTGGGACAGAAAAAATAGACAGAATGGTGGTGATATGCGATGGAACTGAAGGATTATTATAAAATATTGGGTGTCAGCGAGAATGCGACAGATGCTGAGATTAAAAAGGCCTATCGAAATTTGGCAAAGCAGTATCACCCCGATTCTCATCCCGGAGATAAAGCGGCTGAAGAAAAATTTAAGGATGTTGCTGAGGCTTATGATGTTTTGAGCAATAAGGAGAAACGTACCAAGTACGATCAACTGCGAAAATACGGCGGAGGGGCTCCGGGAGGCGGATATGATTTTGGTAATTTTGGTGATATGGGAGGGATTCATTTTGAATTTGGCGGCCGACCCGGAGGAGGCACGACCTTCACGGATGGTACGCCATTCGATCTGGATGATCTGTTTTCTCACTTATTTGGCGGCGGGCGCGATACCTTTACACGCACAAGGCGCCGTACCGCGCGGGGGCGGGATGTCCGGGTTCAGCTTGAAATTCCCTTTGAAACAGCGGTTCAGGGCGGGCCGTATCAATTCACAGTGGATTTGAATGGACAGAAAAAAACTCTGTCCGTAACTATTCCTCCTGGTGTGGAAAACGATACTCAACTAAGAGTAGCGGGCCAGGGGCTGCCGGGGCCATCCGGCAAAACAGGTGATATGCTTGTGACAATTCGAGTGCAGAAACATCGCTTTTTTGAACGCAAAGGAAATGATGTGTATTGCGAAGTTCCCATTAGTATTGTTCAGGCCATGCTGGGTACCAAAATCCGTGTAAAAACAGTGAATGGCAGGAAAGCCGAGTTAAAAATCCCTGCCGGAACGCAATGTGGTCAGATGTTTCGGCTGAAAGGAATGGGAATCCGTACAGCCGATGGAAGAAGGGGGGATCAATATGTTAGAATTAACGTTCAAATACCTAAGGTGTTAAATGATCGTCAAAAAGAGTTACTCCGCGAATTTGAAAAAGCGGACAAATAAAAACCAATAGGGAGGTAAATCATGAAAAAGAAATGGATTGCCGTTCTGATCGTTGCGGCTTTGGTGGTTGGAAGTCTTGCAACGATTATTATTACATCGGATTTTAATTTCGCGCATAATAGTTTGGCAGCAAATGGTACACCTGCGGTTGCGGCAAAAGCGAACCCCGCCGCCTCGCAAAATCCCCAATCCCAGACGGGACTTTCAAATGATGCGTTTATTAATCAATTGAATTCCGTTTTTGAAAATGCGGCGGAAAAGGTAAAACCAGCCGTGGTAACGATTTTTAGCGAAAAGGTAATCAAAATGCGCCGGCTTCAATCGCCTTTTGATTTCTTTTTCGGCCCTGATTTTTTTAACCAATTTGGACAGGGCATGCCTCAACAACCAAAGAAAAAATCACCGCAGTATGAGGAATTTCATGAGAAAGGAATGGGCTCCGGTGTGATTGTTTCTTCGGATGGCTATATTATCACCAATAATCATGTGGTGAGTGGTGCGGATGACATTCAGGTAAAGACAACCGATGGTGTAACGCATAAGGCCAAAGTTATTGGAACCGATGCTAAAACGGACATCGCCCTTATTAAAATTAAGGCCAAAAATTTGCCAGTGGCTAAATTGGGAGATTCAAATAAGTTAAAAGTCGGAGAATGGGTTTTGGCCATTGGGAACCCGTTTTCGCAGCAATTATATCAGACGGTTACCAAGGGAATTGTCAGTGCTCTTGGGCGCTCGGATTTGAATCTTTCCTATTACGAGAATTACATTCAAACCGATGCTCCGATTAATCCTGGAAACAGCGGCGGGGCATTGATTAATTTAAACGGGGAGGTCGTCGGAATTAATACAGCCATTGTAGCGCCTTCGGGAGCATTTGCCGGGATTGGATTTGCTATTCCAATCAATATGGTTAGAAAGGTGACGAATGATCTGAAAACCAAAGGCCATGTGATTCGCGGATGGCTGGGTGTTCAGATCCAGGCGGTTGATGAAGATTTGGCCAAAGCTCTCGGTCTGAAGAAGAATCAGGGGGTAGTGGTTTCGGAAGTAACTCCGGATAGCCCGGCAGAGAAGGCTGGGATTAAGGTTTCCGATGTGATTTTGAAATTTAACGGGGAAAATGTGACCGGGCCAAGTAACCTGGCATTTATGGTGGCTCAGTCCGTGCCCGGCACAAAAGTGAACCTGCTGATTATGCGAAATGGCAAGGAGAAAACCATCACAGTGAAACTGGGAGAACTTCCGGAAAAGCAAAAAACGTCCAAAGTTGTTAGCAAGGCTAATGAAATAGACTTTGGAATGGAAGTGTCGAATTTAACGCCCGACCTGGCGAAAAGATACGGGTATGAAAAATCCAAAGGTGTGTTGATTACAAACCTCGATCCGTATGGTCCTGCGGCAAAGAAAGGCTTGAAAGTAGGCGATTTAATACGGGAAGTCAATCGCAAGCCGGTCGCAAATGTGGACGATTACCAGAAGGTCGTTTCGAAGTTGCATCCCGGAGATGTGGTATTGCTTCTGGTTCAGCGGGGCAAGGATAATTTCTTCGTGGCGATTGAAGTGCCGAAGAAAAAATAAAAAAGAAGTGGCGTTTTTTATTTGCTCATCGCTCAACACGGGGAGCTGGTATTTTCTGCCGGCTTCCCTGTGATTTTTTTAATTAATGCGTTTTGCACGTGTCGAAAACCTCTAAAGAGCAGGTTGGAATTTTCAATATGGTTAAACAGCTTCAAAAACAGATTTGGAAGGTTTTTTGTCTACTTTTTCTTGTTTCAACTGCTCACGCAGAATTTATTCACACAAAAAATCCCGCACGGGTGGATTATTCTTATCAAATCATTAATATCCCGTCAGCCGATTTAAGTCAATCAAAATGCACAATTGCCATTGCCGTTCCTTACGATGAATTAATATTCGTTCGTGTGGATTCGGGTTTTCAGGCCACTTATTCGTTCTCGATTTATTTGTTTGATCAGAAAAAAAAGGACGTTCTGTTTAAAAGAGAATGGAATCGCAGGGTGTTTGCGCGCTCGTTTGAAGAAACAAACTTACGAAGCAATTTGGACAGCTTTCAAACGGAAATGCTGCACGCCCCGGGAAAATACCGGCTAGTTTTTGTGGTGGAAGATGCCCATGTGAAAAAACCGGCTTATAAAGAAATTCCGCTTGAGATCAAGAATTTTCGCAAACTTTCAATCGGAACAACCACCATTATTTTGCAGGATTCGCTTTTGTATGGTTGGGGAAAGAATTTTACCTTCAAACCGAATGTTTCAAATGTTTTCGCGAGGAATTTTTACGCCGTTTTTGAGGTGATTAAAAACATTCCCGGAAGCCGCGATATTGTGTTTCAAGTTCAGAATCAGGAGAATAAAAAGATTCTCCAACGCGATACACTTCACGTTTCCGGCGAAAATAAAATATTTCGCTTTGCACCCCTGATTCGGGTAGATTCATTGAAATCAGGGAAGTACTTGGCAGAAGTAATTGTGCCAGGTGGACAGAAAAAAAGAATGGAACGGACGGCCTTTGATGTCTGGAAGGCCATGGAATTCAAGAACCAAAGCGAGCTGGATAAGGCCATCGAAACGCTTGTTTACATTGCCTCGCCGGAAGTATTCAATCAAATGAAACAGGCGAAATCATTTTCTGTGAAAAAGAAGCGTTTTGAGACTTTCTGGAAGGGAATTGATCCTACACCCGGAACCGAGGTCAACGAATTGCAAACGGAATATTATCGGCGGGTGAGATATGCCAATCGTCATTTTGAGGTTTTTGGTCAGGATGGCTGGCACTCCGATCGAGGGAGAATATATATTTTGTATGGTCCGCCGGATTCTGTGGAACATCAGATGGATAGCCAATCTCGAGACTATGAAATCTGGAGATACAACCAATTGAAGCGGACATTCGTTTTTTTCGATCAGATTGGGAATGGGAATTATCAACTAATTGAAAAATGATGAGTGCCGATAGAAAGGAAAGATGGCAATGAATGATGAAAAACTTAGACATTTTGCCAAAAAACTTCTGGCCGAATACGACCAGATTCGAAATGAAATTGATGAAATGCAATCGGGCTTGGCGGAATTGAATTTTCCTTCAGTGGCTGAATATGAGGAGAAATCGACTCTGGAAGAGGAAAAAGAATATCTTTCTGGTTTTTTGAATCAGAGTGCTGAGGAATTCGGAGAGGTGAAAGTAGCTTTGCAGAAGATTCTAAATGGTACGTATGGAATTTGTGAGAGTTGCGGACAGCCCATTGAAGAAAGTCGTCTGGAGGCAATTCCGACATGCCGATACTGCAAGAAATGCGCAGAAAAAATGGAAAAAGAACAGGCGCTTTCGTGAGTTCAGAGAGTCTTTGAATGCGGGGAAGGGGAGCCATTTTGGCGAAATATTTTCAGGCTAAAATTGAACCAAAAATTTGCGCTCGTTTAAAGAACAAGCATTCAAAGTGCTATGAACAGGCAGAAAAAACTTGCTGAATGAAAGAATTTATTGTATATTAGTTTTCTTATTGGTTTGCAGGTTTTTAATTCTGGAGGTGGTGAAATGCCGACATATGAATACAAATGTGAATCCTGTGGTTACGTGTTTGAGGAGTTTCAATCTATTCACGATGAGCCAATCAAGGTGTGCCCGAAGTGCGGAGGCCCCGTAAGAAAGCTCATTAGCTCCAGTTATGGGGTCATTTTTAAAGGTTCCGGTTTTTATATTACGGATTATAAGCACAAAAATTCCAGTCCTCCTTCGAATGGCAATGGAAACGAAAAAACACATCATTCGAAAAAGGAAACGGAATCCAGACCGACATCGGCACCGAAAGCGGCTTCAAAAGAATCCGGTTAAACTAGTTACTTTTAGAATCGGTTTTAGCACAAAAAAGTCCTGTGATTTGTACAGGACTTTTTTATTTTTCCAAACAAGAACTGGCAGAAATTGTCCTGCCTCTTTGACAGAATGTCAGACTTTTATTGGAATCTTCATGCAAGACTATTTTTGGTAGGAACTATTTAACCTATTGAAAATAAATGAATAAAATCTGCACCAAAAGGCTTGTTTGATTTTGGCACGGTGCTTGCAAAGGTTCACTTAAAAAAATATAATGATAAAAATATGACAAAGGAGGAGATATCCATGACAGTAATGGAAACGTTAAATCCGAAAATCAATGAGTTGGGCGATTTGTTTTTGGCCGACCTGGCAAATGAGGAGCCAATATTTCCACTTGTGGAATTTGACGATACCTATTATGCTTATCCGAAAGTAGACATTGTCGAAAATGAGAAAGAATTTATTCTTCGTGCAGAAACCCCTGGTTTTAAAAAAGAAGAATTGGATGTTGTTTTCCATGATGGTATTTTAATAATCACAGCCAGAAAGGCTCCGGAAAAATCGGAAGAAAAGATTCTTTATAAAGAGCGATTTGCAGGGAATTTCGTCCGGAAATTTCAGTTTACAAAGGATATTCAGAGGGATGCTATTCGGGCATCGTATCGGGATGGAATCCTGGAAATCCATTTGCCCAAGAAAGCAATTATCGAAAAGGAAATAAAAATCAAATAAAAAATTTCTTTGAATTTTCAAGATGAAATGATTAGAAAAGGAGGTTGAGACGTATGAGCAAAATAATCGGTATTGATTTAGGAACGACAAACTCTTGTGTGGCAGCAGTAATTGGTGGAGAACCAACCGTTATTCCCAATAACGAGGGTTTTCGTACCACCCCGTCTGTGGTTGGGTTTCTCAAAACGGGAGAGCGCGTGGTGGGGCATCCCGCAAAACGACAGGCAATTACCAACCCTGAACACACCGTTTTTTCAATCAAGCGGTTTATGGGACGGATGTACAACGAGGTCACAGAAGAAATTAAGCAAGTTCCTTACACGGTAGAGGCAGGCAAAAATGGAATGGCTGCTGTAAAAATTGGCGATAAAACCTACACGCCGCAGGAAATTTCGGCAATGATTTTGCAGAAAATGAAACAAACCGCAGAAGATTATCTTGGCGAAAAGGTAACGGATGCTGTTATTACGGTGCCTGCTTATTTCAACGACAGCCAGCGAAAAGCGACCAAAGAAGCGGGTGAAATCGCCGGTTTGAATGTGCGAAGAATTATCAACGAGCCCACAGCGGCTTCTCTGGCGTATGGCCTGGACAAGAAAAAAGACGAGAAGATCGCTGTGTTCGACCTGGGCGGTGGCACCTTCGATATTTCCATTTTGGAGATTGGCGAAGGCGTTTTTGAGGTGAAATCTACCAATGGCGACACCCATCTAGGTGGTGATGATTTTGACAAGCGCATTATCGACTGGATGGTTGGCGAATTTAAAAAGCAGGAAGGCGTGGACCTTTCAAAGGATCCCATGGCGCTTCAGCGACTAAAAGAGGCGGCTGAAAAGGCAAAAATCGAATTGTCAAACGTCATGCAAACCGATGTCAATCTGCCATTTATTACAGCAACAGAGTCGGGGCCAAAGCACTTAACAATGACGCTGACACGATCAAAATTTGAGCAGCTTTGCGATGATTTGTTTGACCGAACTATTGATCCTTGCCAACTGGCATTGAAAGATGCCGGAATGACAGTGAATGACATTAATGAGGTCATTCTGGTTGGTGGTTCCACCCGAATTCCAAAGGTTCAGCAAATGGTGAAGGATTTCTTCAAACGCGAGCCCCACAAGGGTGTGAACCCGGACGAGGTCGTTGCCATTGGCGCGGCCATTCAAGGCGCGGTTCTGAGCGGTGAGGTGAAAGATGTTTTGCTGCTGGATGTGATTCCGCTTTCACTGGGAATTGAAACTCTTGGTGGTGTGTTCACTAAGTTAATCGACAAGAATACGACTATTCCAACGCGAAAGAGCGAGGTGTTCACCACGGCAGCGGACAATCAGACCTCCGTGGAAATTCACGTTCTTCAGGGTGAACGTGAATTGGCTGCTTACAACAAGTCTCTGGGGCGGTTCCATCTGGATGGCATTCCGCCAGCCCCGCGTGGTATTCCGCAAATCGAAGTCACATTTGACATCGACGCAAACGGAATTTTAAATGTGACCGCAAAAGATAAGGCCACGGGGAAAGAGCAATCCATTCGAATTGAAGCCTCCTCAGGATTGACAAAGGAGGAAATTGACAAGATGGTTCGGGATGCACAGGAACACGCTGCCGAGGATCGCAAGCGAAAAGAAATGGTAGAAGCCAAAAATCAGGCGGATCAGTTGATCTATCAAACCGAGAAAAATCTGAAAGACATGGCTGACAAATTGGAACCGGACGAAAAAAACAAGATTGAAGCTGCAATGGGACGGTTGCGTGAAGCTATGAAGGGCGAAGACATGAACGAAATCAAATCGGCAACGGACGCCTTGAACCAGACCTGGAGTGAGATTTCCAGTAAGATGTACTCCCGTGCCACAGCCGGAGGGCAGCAGACTGGCGGCCCAACGCCCGGCGCAGAAGGGGCTACTACTGAGCAAAAGGCGGAAGAAGGGAAAAATGTGGAAGATGCCGATTTCGAAGTGGTGGACGATAAAGACTCGAAAAAATAATACATAAGGAATTGAAAAAACGGCGAGTCCTTTTGACTCGCCGTTTTAATATAATGCCTGAACGAAAACACCTGAAAGATATAGCGTAAGCATCTTGCTTGCGCCAATTTGCTATTAGAAACAAAGAATTAGTTAAATCAAATTTCACAAGCCGGATGCTTGTGGTACATTTTTATTTAGATGCTATAAATTAAAAAAATCTTTAGACCACAAATTCCGGAGCTTATAGTTGAGGTGAGTTTCGGAGTGTGTGGTTTAAACACACAAAAAAGGAGGGACAATAAATGACCTTAGATAAATTTACATTAAAGGCACAAGAGGCTTTACAACAGGCGCAAAGGCTGGCCTCTGAAAAAAATCAACAGCAAATTGA
>CAZMRE010000046.1:0-13214 GCA_964568545.1 uncultured Deferribacteres bacterium
CTTCCGAGCTGTTAGCCGTGGCCAACGGCCTGCGGGCGGGAAAAGTGGCGTAGCTTGTCAGGGTTTTTCTAACAGTCTGTTTTCGCTTTCTACCACCAGATATTGCACCAGCTCCTTTTCATCTGCCAAATTCTTCATTGCCTGGCGTTGTTCAAGCGTGGTACAATTGGTGCAGTATTCAGCCTCGTGGTGTTTCTGGTAGAAGCGGAAAAATGACAGGCAGATATTTTGTACCGCAATTCCACTGAATTTGGGATTAAGCTCAATTGCTTTGCTAAAGCCAATCATGCCGTAACGGGTTTTACAGTAGGTGACAACGGCACTGTCCGGACTGCGCGTTCCAACGGCCACATTGAACCATAGTTTCAGTTGTCCCGGCTGGTACTGGCCAAGCAGCTCATCAACACAAGCAAACCGTTGCTGCACGGGATTTTGGAAATCGATGTGCCATTCCTCTTCATTTCCCGTAACTCTCATCTTCAGGAAGTCCCTGTCCGCGCAGTACACCACCACGGGCGCATGCTTTTGGCCTCAGGTTTCAGCGATTCAAAGAGTGGCCCTGACGACGGCTTTAGACGAATAACGGTTGCGTGTTGGCTCAGGGCATCAGAAAGCTTTTTGTCCGCATCATCAAATAGAACTGCAAAGACGGAAAACCTCTTTTCCTTGAATTGCTCAACCACCCGAAGACATCATTCGTTGTGCGGGAAAAGAATCAAAACCGATTTATGAGAAAGATTATTCTTCATGGATGAGTTCACCTTCTTTTGCCAGTTTGGGCTGTGAGTTCAAATATTTCTGCAGAGCATTGACCGCCGTGGCGGCCTCTCCCAGGCCGGTCACAATGAGCCGTATCTTTCCGGGGTAGGTAACGGCGTCCCCGCAGCCGTAAATTCCAGGTAGTGAGGTTTGCATTTCGGTGTTGACCAAAATCTGTTTGTTTTTCTTGTTTACTTCCAGGTTTTCCAGAAATTCTACGTTGGGCTTCAAACCGATATTAATCAAGACATTGTCTGTTTTTAGAATCTGTTTTTCCGTTACCTTTTCGATTTCAAGAACGATCTTTCCGTCCGGGGCTCTCTCAAATCGCTGGGTTTTCCATCCCAGGTAAAAAGGAACACCACTGAAAAATCTTCGGATATTCAAACTAGGCAAATAAACTTCTTGACACCCGAGTCTAAAATCTCACTTTGGAAATCGCTTTAAATTGTTTTTGCGAAAGGTCCACTCGGGCGTCTCCAAAATCTCTCCAAAACGAACGGAATACCAGGGACTTATTCTGTTATCATTCGGATTTTTGAGGATTTGAATTTCTTGTGCCGGCATATAGCTTTGGGCGATAAGAAAGATTTTTTCTTTTGTTCGAGGATTAACGGCCAGATCCACCACAATTACAGCGTGTCCGGGTGAACCCCCTTGAATGAACACATCGCCGATCTTCATTTTGTCGATGCTCACAGGTACCAATTCCCTCGAAAGCGAAAGGGTTCCCGCGTAGGTGAAAACCGTTTCCAGATAGTTCCAGAACACAGGGTACGCATTTGAAGGTGTAGGTTTTTTCGGCCAATGCCCAGATCAACTACAGCCACGTAAACATCATTCGTAGGCTTGATTCGTCCATCGTACAGCCGAACCTGCGCTCCGTTGGGTTTTAGGGGCAGGTGGCGCAAATAGTCAGCAAAGGAGTTTTCAGGAACGCTTACCCGCTTGAAATTCGAAGGTACCGCAATGCGGGTTTCAATTGTCTTTCCGTCTGGATGAATGAATCGAGATGTTTGACCCTTCAAAGGATTGAAGATGCAGGCGAACAGGAGAAGACTTATCTCAAAAAATAGGGTTCTTTTCATTTGATTTACCAATTAACTCCAATCTTCAAATAAATACAGGGGAATCCAGTAAAACCAAGTATTTCCAAATTTTTGACGGTGAAATGCATTTTTTGTCAGGATAAACGCCTTTGCGGGAGAATATAATTTCGCAAAGTTTTGCAAGCCTTTGTGCAAAATGGGCTTTTTCATTTCTGTGAATTTCACTTCAATTGGAATCAGTTCGTTTTTGTGCTCAATTACGAAATCCACTTCTTGAGCTGAGCGGGTTCGCCAGAAATGAACCTCTGCCAGGGGCAGCATTTTTTGAAGCTGATTAAAAGCAAAGTTCTCGGCCAGATTTCCCTGGTTCAGAAGTAGATCCTCCCGAAAAAGATTCAGCAAGGCATTTCGCACACCCACGTCCTCAAAGTAAACCTTTGGCATTTTTGTCAACTCTTTTCGAACATTTGAATAGTAAGGTTGAATAAAATCGACAAAAAAGGTGCTCTTTTGTAGAAAAGAATATTTTTCAAGCGTACTTCGGGAAATACCAAGAGTGTTTGAGATTTCTGAAAAATTGACGAGATTTCCGATTTGCGAGGCAAAAAGCTTTGCCAGTTTGTTGAATTTGTCCACGTTATCAATCGAAAATAAGAATGAAATGTCTTTCTGGATGTAGGACGTGTACAATTCAAATAGAGCTGTTTTTCGCTCCTCTGGCTGTTGGGCTATGGCCGTTTCGGGAAATCCGCCAAAAACAAGAAAGTCCGACAATTCTGACAAAAGCTGATTTCTCAGAGAGGGCAGAAGGGAAAAATCCAGAAGCCCTTCAGGATTGTCTAACACTGAAATTGCAGGGATATGTTGAAGCAATTTATTTTTTTGTTTGAATAAAAAGAACTCCTGAAAACTCAGCGGATGAAGCCGAAAAAATCTTTTTCTGCCAACCATAGAATCGCTAAAAAGCGATTTCAGGCGAAGAGAAGAGGAACCCGAAACAATGAATTTCATTTGGGTGGAATAATGGTCAAACATGTATTTTAGAAAACTGGAAGCTTTTTCAAAATACTGAACTTCATCGAGAAAGACGAATAACTTTTTATTGGGATTTTCGGCCTTTGCAAGAAGAAATTTTGCAATGGCGTTGTAATCCGGGTGGGTAAAATCTTCTCTAAAAATGGGATTTTCCAGATCAAAATAAACAATATTTCCAGAGGGGTGTCCATTTGAAACCAGATGCTCCTGCAATAATTTCAGAAGAGAAGTTTTACCGACGCGTCGAGAACCAAAAATAATAAGGACATAGGGTGTCTGTAATTCCGCCTGAAGGATTTTAAGAATTCGGCGAGGAAGTAAATTTGTAAAGATCATTAGTCAAAATCTCCTATAATTTGCATAAAATATAAGAAAAATTGTCAAAAATCACAAATAAAATTTTTAAATTATTTCAAAATTTTCCTTGACATCTGAACGAATGTTCAGTATATTTATAGTGAACGAATCATCAATTTCTAAACAAAATGAAAGGGTGTCCAATGGTTCGAAAAGAACTTACTGCCCGGCAGCAAGAAATTTTGGATTTCATTCGTGAGGAGATTGGAGAGAAAGGTATTCCACCCACGTACCGGGAAATTGGCCAGCGATTCCAGATTCGCTCTACCAACGGCGTGCATGCCACGCTGGAGGCGCTTCGCCGTAAGGGGTACCTGGAACGGGAACCGTCCATTTCGAGGGGTCTGCGTTTGAAATCGCCTACTCAGGCAAGAGCAGCAGAGCGGTTGAAATCCATTCCGCTGGTGGGGCGGGTGGCCGCCGGTGCGCCAATTTTAGCCGAGGAGAATATTGAGGATTTCATCGCTGTGGACGAAACTTTTTTCGGAGGCGAGGGATATTTTGCCCTTCACGTGCAGGGCGACAGCATGAAAGACGCCGGTATTTTGGACGGCGATGTGGTGGTTGCCCGGCAGCAGAGCACGGCTCAGCGGGGAGACATTGTGGTGGCTATTATTGGCGATGAAGCCACGGTGAAATATTATTTCCCCGAGAAGAATCGTGTGCGTCTACAACCAGCTAACGATGCCTACCAGCCGATAGTAGTGCACCCAGGGGAAGAAGATTTTCGCATCGCCGGAAGGGTAACGGGGCTGATTCGAAAAATGTAGGAGGAACAGATTAAAATTGAGACTGAGATTGAGATTGAGATCGAGGGGGGAAAGATTTGGAGGGATGTTTTAAAATCAGGGAAAATCAAACGCCTCGGGATATTCTCCGTGTGGAGTTGTAGAGTCGGGTGCACTTGCTTAAAAGGTCGTTTCGGTGTTCGGTAAAAAATAGGGGAAATAGAAAGGTTGGTAAAATCAGAAAAATGAGAGTCCTTTTAATCTTTTTCTTAACCTCAATCTTACTCTTAATCTATTTTTCTTTTTCAGGAGGATGCAAATGGTTTTTGAAGACATCCGGGAGCCCGTTGAGGTCATTACCCTTTTTCGAAATGGCTTCATGCAGCCCCTGAAATTTCGCTGGAACAATCGGGTGTACAAAATTGATCGGGTGCACGGCAAGTGGGTCAGCGATGAAGGGGTGAACAAATTTTTCCATTATTCTGTAAGTGCCGGGAGTCCCGATTGCTTCGAGTTGTGTTACAGTTCGGAAAAATTGTCTTGGGAATTGACCCGCGTTTGCATGGATGGGTAAAATTTCGTAAATTTGTAGCGGAAAATAATCACAAAAATGAAAAAACCGAACGTCATCATGCACATCGACATGGATGCCTTTTTTGCGTCCATTGAGCAGCGAGACAACCCGCTCCTGCGAGGCAAGCCGGTGATCGTGGGCGGCACAGCAGAAAGTAGGGGAGTGGTTTCAACCTGCTCGTACGAGGCACGGACCTACGGCGTACATTCGGCCATGCCTATTCAGGAAGCGCTCCGAAAATGCCCCCACGGTATTTTTCTCCCGTTAAACGGTGCCAAGTACATGACGGCTTCACGGAAGATGATTCAAATCCTTTTCCGATTTTCTCCCCAAGTAGAACCGGTATCCATTGATGAGGCTTTTGTGGACATTACCGGTAGCCTTCATTTCTACAAAACAGAGGAAAATCTGGCGCGAAGCCTGAAGGCTACCATCCGGCGAGAGCTGGGTGTAACTGCAACCATTGGAATTGCCCCCAATAAAATTATGGCCAAAATTGCCTCGGACTTGGAAAAGCCGGACGGCCTCACTATCATTCGCCCGGAGGAGATTGAAGCGAAAATCTACCCGCTGCCGGTCTCGGCCATGTGGGGCGTAGGAAAGCGCACCCACGCAGTTCTGAAAAGGTTGAATATTTTGACCATCGGACAATTAGCTTCGGCTTCT
This sequence comes from uncultured Deferribacteres bacterium, assembly GCA_964568545.1. GTDB lineage: Bacteria > Zhuqueibacterota > JdFR-76 > JdFR-76 > BMS3Abin05 > BMS3Abin05. Next base: position 5,169 of record CAZMRE010000046.1, read on the forward strand.
GAAAAAACCTTGAAGAAAATCTTCGGGAAAAACGGCCCGGCTTTAGTGCATCTGGCAAAGGGAGAGGCAGACACGCCGGTTCTTTTCCCTTCGCAATTTCCTGATGAAAAATCGGTGGGACACGAACACACATTTGCTCAGGACACAGACGATTCCGAAGAACTAAAGGCGGAGCTTCTGCTGCTGGCTCAAATGGTAGGGCGCCGAATGCGAAAGCACGGATTTGTGGGGAAACGCATCACACTGAAATATCGCTATGAAAATTTTGAAACCCACACGCACCAAACAACTCTGTTAGCTCCTACTTATCAGGATGACGTCATTTTCCTTTCTGCCCGCAATCTTTTGGAGGAAAAATTCCGGAAAGGCCGGAAAATACGCCTGCTTGGGATTTCGGTTTCGCAGTTGAGTCGACAAAACGAAACTCATGTCTTGGCCCTGTCCCTCTTTGAGGAAAAACAGAAGGAAAAACGTCAAAGGCTCTTTTCTACGCTAGATCGTCTCAAAGACCATTACGGAGAAATGGCTGTTATGCGGGCGTCGGTGTTAAAATTGGAGTGAAAAAATTCCCCACGAATTTTCACGAATTTAACCTTGCGAAGGTTTAAAACCTTCACAAGGTTAACTTACAAATTTGTGCTTCCTCTTTTTCTAAATGTCGCTTTTGGCAATATTTTTTCTTGACTTTTGGCCGAAAATTAATTATAATAATAACACTTTATTATTTCTTTTGTTACTGAAAATTAGCAATCTTTTTCAAATCCCGCTGTGAGCGGGATTTATTTAATAAGGGAGACTTAAGGTTTGGATCTCACAATTACTTTGCCCAATGGCAGAAAAATTACGGTTCCTCAGGGCAAAACAGCCCTTGAGGTACTGAAGGAATTTGCGCCTAAATTTCTCAAAAAGGCTGTTGCCGTCCGGTTGGATGGGCAGATTCTGGACTTAAAGCGTCCTTTGCACCAAGGTGGAAAATTAGAGGTGTTAACATTCGATGATCCAGAAGGGCGCGAGGTGTTTTGGCACAGCTCGGCTCACTTGATGGCTCAGGCTGTTAAAGAGCTTTTCCCAAAGGCAAAATTGGCCATTGGTCCGCCTATTGAGGATGGCTTTTACTACGACATTGACGTAGACCATCCCTTCACCGCGGAAGACCTGGAAGCGATTGAAAAGCGAATGAAGGAAATCGTAAAAGAATCCCTTGACATTCAAAGAGAAGAGGTTTCTTTAGACGAGGCCATTCGTCTGTTTCGATCGATGGGGGAGAACTACAAAATCGAGATTCTCTCTGAAATTGAGGACGATTCCGTTTCTCTGTATCGTCAGGGCGATTTTGTGGATTTGTGCCGCGGGCCGCATTTGCCGAACACGAGTTACATCAAATATCCCAAGCTTTTGAATGTGGCCGGCGCTTACTGGCGCGGAGATGAACACAACAAAATGCTTCAGCGAATTTACGGCACAGCATTTCCGAAACAGAATCAGTTAGAAGAATATCTTCACCGGTTGGAAGAAGCCAAACGGCGCGATCACCGAAAATTGGGAAAAGAACTCGATTTGTTTTCAATCAATGAGAGTGTGGGGCCCGGGCTCATTCTGTGGCATCCAAAGGGATCATTTATTCGGAACGCGATTGAAACCTTTTGGCGGGACGAGCATTACAAGGCAGGTTACGATTTGCTGTACACGCCGCACATTGCGCGCCTGGACATGTGGCGAACCAGCGGCCACCTTGATTTCTATCGGGAAAGCATGTTTGCTCCAATGGTTGTGGATGAGGTGGAATACCAGATCAAACCGATGAACTGTCCATTTCACATTCAGATTTACAAATCTCAGCTTCGCAGTTACCGGGATTTGCCGCTTCGTTGGGCAGAACTGGGCACGGTTTACCGCTACGAACGTTCCGGTGTGCTGCACGGCCTCATGCGGGTGCGAGGCTTTACCCAGGATGATGCCCACATCTTTTGCAGGCCAGACCAAATTGAAAGTGAAGTCATGGCGGTGCTGGATTTCACCATGTTTTTTCTAAGGACATTTGGTTTTGAGAATTTCAACATTTACCTCAGCACACAGCCTGAAAAATTTGTAGGAACGCAGGAAAACTGGGACATCTCAACAAATGCTTTAAAGGAAGCCCTTGAGAAAAAGGGGATGGATTACAAGATTGACCCAGGTGAAGGGGTCTTTTACGGGCCGAAAATTGACATCAAAATTAAGGATGTACTCAATCGGGAATGGCAGTGCACTACAGTGCAGGTGGATTTCAATCTGCCTGAACGGTTCGACGTAAATTACATTGCCGAGGATGGGCAGCAGCATCGCACAATTATGATTCACCGGGCACTTCTGGGTTCGTTGGAACGCTTTTTTGGTGTTCTGATTGAGCACTACGGCGGCGATTTTCCCACATGGCTGGCGCCGGTACAGGTGGTAGTTCTTCCCATTACGGATCGAACCCGGGATTATGCCAAATCTGTGGATGAAAAGTTACACGCTGCGGGCGTGCGCACATTTTTTGACGATCGCAACGAGAAGGTCGGCTACAAAATTAGGGAAGCCGAAACGCAAAAAATCCCCTACATGATTATTTTGGGGGATAGAGAAGCTCAGGAAAACAAGATTTCCTACAGAAAACGACACAAAGGCGATCAGGGCCAACTGGAATTATCTGATTTCATTAAAATGATTTCCGAAGAAATTCAGAAGAAAAAAATAACCAATTGAGGAGGGTCTCTTATTAAAGACAAAGGTCTTCGAACTAACGAAGAAATTGCGGTGCCTCAGGTCCGTTTAATTGATGAAAATGGTGAGCAATTAGGCGTTGTGGCTATTGAAAAAGCATTAAGAATTGCCAGTGAACGCGGTCTGGATTTGGTAGAAGTGGCACCAAAGGCGAAACCGCCTGTTTGTAAAATCCTGAATTACGGCAAATACCGTTATGAGTTAAGTAAGCGAGAAAAAGATCAAAAGAAAAAACAGCACGTTATTATTGTTAAAGAGGTTCGACTTCGGCCTAAAATTGAAGAACATGATTTTGACCACAAAATGAAGCATGCCCGCGAATTTTTGGAAGCAGGAAACCGGTTAAAAGTAACCGTGATGTTTCGTGGGCGAGAAATGATTTACAAACAGTTTGGGTACAAAATTATGGATCGGGTAGTTGAAAATCTTTCTGATATTGCAAAAGTAGATAAGGGGCCGGTTGAAGAAGGCCGGCATATTGTTTTGTTTCTGTCAAAAAAATGAGGGTGTAACATGCCGAAAATGAAATCTCAAAGAGGCGCTGCAAAGCGCTTTAAAGCAACGGCTACGGGAAAAGTAAAACGAGGGCATTCGCATGCCAGTCATATTTTAACAAAAAAGTCTGCGAAGCGGAAACGGAATTTGCGTAAACAAGATTACGTTTCTGATGGTGATGAAAGAAGAATTAAGCGAATGATAGTGGCGTAGGAGGCTAAAAGATGCCAAGAGCAACCAACAATCCTGCTTCTCGACGAAGAAGGAAAAAAATATTAAAGTCAGCAAAAGGATATTTTGGACGAAAAAGTAAAACCCTAAAAACTGCCAAAGAAGCCGTTGAGCGATCAATGCTTTATGCCTATCGCGACAGGCGAAATCGGAAACGCGATTTCAGACGATTGTGGATTACGCGGATTAATGCGGCCGCCCGTTTGCACGGATTGTCGTATTCAAAATTTATTCACGCATTGAAAGAACAGGGCATCGAGCTGGATCGAAAGATGTTGGCCGATATGGCCGTAAATGATCCAAAAGGATTCGAAGAATTGGCCTCAATGGTCAGGCAATAGGGAATTACTGAACATGGCTTCCGATGGAAATTCTACTATCGAGGAATTACAGGAATTACGGGAAAAATTTACGTCCGAATTGAACAATTGCCGAGACGACGCGTGTGTTGAAGCCGTTCGTATTAAATACCTGAGCAAGAAGGGATTATTATCTCAGAAGTTTTCGCTTTTGGGGAAACTCCCTCCGGAAGAGAAACCCCGACTGGGGCAGGTTTTAAATGAATTGAAGAGTCTTTTCCAGAGTTCTCTCAAGCAAAAGGCAAAAGAGATTGAAATCCAAAAAGCTCGGGCTTCAAAAATAGACATTACCTTGCCGGGCGACCGTGATTTTTTGGGGAAAAAACATCCGTTACTGCAGGTGTTAGATGATATTAAACGCATCTTTTCTGAGATGGGTTTTGCGATTGAAGAAGGCCCCGAAATTGAAAGCGACTACTACAACTTTGAGGCTCTGAACATCCCAAAAGATCACCCGGCAAGAGACATGCACGACACATTTTATCTGCCCGGAGGTTATTTGCTTCGGACGCACACATCGCCCGTGCAAATCCGTGTAATGGAGCGACAAAAACCGCCCATTCGGATGATTGCACCGGGACGCTGTTTTCGGAAAGATACTCCTGATGCCAGCCATTCACCATTTTTTTATCAGGTGGAGGGCCTGGTGGTTGATAAAAACATTTCCTTTGGCGATTTGAAGGGTGTCATTGCCACATTTGCCCGAAAAATGTTTGGACGGGAAGTAAATATCCGTTTTCGTCCCAGCTTCTTTCCATTTACCGAACCCAGTGCCGAGTACGATTTCACATGCATGATTTGCGGTGGTAAAGGCTGCCGAACCTGTAAAGGAACCGGGTGGCTGGAAATTTCAGGGGCGGGGATGGTGGACCCCGAGGTTTTTAAATCTGTTGGGTACGATCCCGACGAATATACCGGTTACGCCTTTGGAATGGGGGTGGAACGGCTAGCCATGTTAAAATATCAGATTGATGACATACGACTATTTTACGAAAATGATCTCCGATTTTTGGAACAATTTTAACAGGACAAACCCGTGAAAGTTTCTTACAACTGGCTAAAAGAATACGTTGATTTTGATTATTCTCCCGATGAACTGGCCTATCAATTAACAATGTTGGGGCTTGAGGTTGAGTCGGTGGATGCGCTTGTTCACGATTACAAATCTTACACCATTGTAAAGGTGGAATCCGGTAGCGAAAATTCTGCGATTGTTACGGACGGACAAAACAAGCGAACACTTCAAATTGAGAATAACACGTTAAAAGCCGGTGATAGGGTTGCCGTGGATAAGGCGGGTAAAATTGCCACGGCAAAGGAACTTTTTAATCACGAAGATTCTCGTCCGGTTCCCTTTGTGGGTACTCAGGCCGGAAAATCCGTGGCGGATTATTTACCCGAAACGGACACGGTTTTTGATTTATTTATTACGCCCAATCGTCCCGATTGTTTTGGGGTTTTGGGAATTGCCCGGGAAATTTCCACCGTTACGGGGAATCCCCTGAGGATTCCCAGACCGGTTGTTCAGGAATCCCCTGAAAAAACAGAGAAGGCTGTTTCGGTTGAAATTCATGACCCAATTGGGTGTCCCAGATATTCCGCAAGGGTTGTAAAAAATGTGCAGATCGCTCCTTCTCCATATTGGATGCAATACCGCCTTTATTCCGTTGGAATCCGTGCCATTAATAATGTTGTAGATGTAACAAATTATGTGCTAATGGAATTGGGACATCCACTGCATGCGTTTGATTACAATGTGGTGATCCAACATAAAATTCAAGTCCGTCGTGCCAATGAAGGCGAACGTTTCGCAACGCTGGATGGAAAGGGACATACGTTGGACCCAGAAATCCTTTTGATTTGTGATGGCGTGCGTCCGGTGGCTTTGGCCGGAATTATGGGCGGATTAAATTCGGAAGTTAAGGAAACGACCAAGGATGTTTTGCTGGAATGTGCGTATTTCAATCCGATTGTGATTCGAAAAGGAGCGAAAAAATTAGGAATTGCCACGGAATCATCCATGCGTTTTGAGCGTGGAGTCGATCCGAACGCAACTATTGCTGTAATTGACCGAACGGCCCAGCTTATCCGGGAAACGGCGGGCGGAACTGTTCTTAGGGGGGTAGTAGACAACTATCCGCAGAAGATTGACCCCGTTCACATTCACTTACCGGGAGGTCAAATTAAGCGCCTGCTGGGGACTGAAATTGACCCGACTGTAATAGAGGGAATTTTCACCCGCCTGGGATTGAACGTTACGAGAAAAAATGATTCTTTTGAAGTTGAAGCACCGACCTTCAGACCCGATTTGACGCGGCCGGTAGATTTAATTGAAGAAATCGCCCGTGTTTATGGCTACGATAAAATCGAAGAGAAGAAAGAAAGTGAGTTCTTTTTAAATGATTCTGTAAATACGCGGGAAAAATTTATCAATTTGGTTCGGGATTTATTTGTGGGGCAGGGGTTCAAGGAAATTCTGACCAATTCGATGCTTCCGCGACGGGATGACATCCTCGGGAAATTTCCCGAAGAGCCGGTTCAACTGATGAATCCAATTAGTGAAGATATGGCTATTTTGCGCCCAACACTACTTTCCGGGTTGGCAAAAATTGCCCGGCGAAACATTTTTCGGCAGATGCCGGATTTCAGATTGTTTGAAATTGGACGTGTTTTTCAAAAGAACTCTCAGGATGGACGGCCGACTGAAACAGTTCATCTGGGAGGAATTCTTTCGGGAACCCGCCGTCCGGAACACTGGAAGCACAAGCCTCAATCCGTTGATTTTTTTGATATAAAAGGCTTTGTAGAATATTATTTTGATCAAATCAATTTAAGAGATGTGAATTTTGTAGAATCGACGCATTGGGCGTTCGATAATCCCTCGGTAGCAGTTGATTTTCGGGGAAAAAGGCTTGGGTATCTTGGTAAAATTAAGGAGGATTTGAAAAAGCGATTAGACGTACCCAATGATTTATTTGCATTTGAACTAAATTTAGATTTAATTGAACCTGAAATGGATTGGGCGAAACGATATTCTCCCATTCCAAAATTCCCTACGGTACGGCGTGATTTGGCTATTTTGATTGATATCACAATGCCCGTGGGCACTTTGATTAAAAACATCCACAAGTGGGGTGGAAAATCGTTACAATCTTTGGATGTGTTTGATGTGTACACCGGAAAGCAGGTGCCGCCCGACAAAAAGAGTGTTGCCGTCCGGCTCGAGTATGTTCCGGAGGATCATACATTCACAGAAGAAGAAATTAATGAAATGCAGTCAGCTTTACTAAAAAAGTTGCAGTCAGAACTTGGAGCCGAACTTCGTCAATCTTAAAAAAGAGGAATGGCGAAGGCAAAAAATTATGGAATTTTCCAATCTCGATAAGTTGGAACAAAAACTAAGTTCCTTTGTGGTTCGTTTGAACAAGCTCCTGGACGAGAATAAATTGCTCAAGGAACAGAATGCGGACCTCGTAGCATTGCTTCAGGATAGGGATAAAGTGATTCAGCAATTGGAAGAAGAAATTGTTCAACTTCGAGAATCTCAGTTTTACCAAAAAGAGAATCAAGAAAAAGATGAGAAGATTCGTCAAAAAATAAACGAAATGTTGCACAAATTAGATCTATTGGAAAATTCAATTCCTGAAGCATGAAATCATCATGACGGATGAGAAAAAAACGATCAAGGTCAATATCTACGGAACAGAATATCCCATTCGAGGCCAAGCGGATATTGACTACATTGTAAAAGTTGCTGATTATGTGGATCAAAAAATGCGGGAAATTGATCAGCAGCTTTCGCAAAAATCGGCGATAAAGGTTGCCATTCTGGCTGCATTAAATATTACAGATGAACTGTTTCATGAGCGATTGGAAAAGTCTGAATTAATCGAAAAATATGAAGGCAAGATACAGGAACTCCTGGATTTGATTAACGACGTTTCCGATCAAAATAATCTGTAATTATTAGTTTTAGAAAATCTATCCCCACTTGGAATAATTTTAGAATTTGAGCCATTTTTAGGCCCAATTCTGAGAGTATTTGAAGTGGGGATTTTTTTTGAGTGAAAAAATATTGTTAACCAATAGAGATGGGGGTAGATAACTGGAGGAATTATGACAATAATGACCATTCTTCTGATTGTTGGAGTTGTCATCCTGGCCTTTGTCGGAGGTTGGTTTGGGCGGAAAATTGCCGGAAAACGCAAGCTAACCG
>CAZMRE010000047.1:0-13192 GCA_964568545.1 uncultured Deferribacteres bacterium
AGTGTGACTGGGGGTCAAGGGGTCGGAGGTTCAAATCCTCTCGCCCCGACCATTTGAATTCAAGGGTAGAAGTGAAACTCATTTCTACCCTTTTCAGTAAAATATAAATAGGTTCGCGTGGATGGTTTAATTCTCATACCGGCCTTTCAGGCGGGTAAGTATTTGGGTGATATTCTTCAGCGAATTTTGGCAAATGCGTGGCCTTCAGATGCCATTTTAGTTGTTGACGATGGTTCCTTAGACAACACGCAAGCAGTTGCCCGCTTGCATGGTGTTCATGTTCTTTCACATGTCCAAAATATGGGCAAGGGAGCAGCACTAAAATCAGGATTTTTGTTTGCTATTCAAAACAATTTTCAATATGTTATTTGTCTTGATGCGGATGGGCAGCACAATCCCGGGGCGATTCCTGATTTTGTTTCCTTGTTTAAAACGGGAAAATATGATTTAATTATTGGATCCAGGAAGATCCACCCGGCTACTATGCCATTTGATCGCTATCTAAGTAATTCATTGACATCTGTTGTTGTTTCCCTTGTGGCGGGTAAGAGAATCAATGATTCTCAATCTGGTTACCGTTTGTTATCTGTAGATTTGATCAAAAAACTGCACCTGACAAGCCATCAATTTGAAACGGAGACAGAAATACTGCTGCAAGCTGTTCGAGGCTTTAACGCAAGGGTAGGGGAAATTCCAATTTCTGTTTCCTACACAGGGGAAATAAGTCATATTAATCGATTTAGCGATACGTTGCGTTTTCTGAGAGTTATACTCAAAACATTAGGAAGTCTTTGATTGATCGAGCAATTTGTTCAGTATTTTCATTCGTTGCCAAAGGAATTTGTAACCCTGTTCATTGCCATGATTCCAATTTTCGAGCTACGGGGAGCCATCCCGTGGGCATTGGCCAATCCGCCAGTGGGTGGGGGATTGAGCTGGCAAACGGCCTTTGTGTATGCCTACATCGGCAATTTTATTCCGGTTATCCCGCTCCTTCTTTTCCTGGATCCTGTTACGAACTTTTTACGTCGCTGGGCTTTTTTGGATCGGTTCTTTGATTGGCTTTTCAAACGGACGCGCCGCAAGGGGAAATTGATTGAAAAATATGAGATTATCGGCCTTTTACTTTATGTTGGAATACCGCTGCCTGGAACAGGTGCCTGGACAGGATCGTTGGCCGCTTACTTATTTGGCGTACACTTCAAAAACGCCGTTTTTGCAATTGCAATTGGGATTGTGCTGGCAGGTATCGTTGTCACATTGGCTTCTTTGGGGGTTATTTCATTTCTCTAATATTCGGGGCGTAGCGCAGTCCGGTTAGCGCGCATGCTTCGGGAGCATGAGGTCGGCGGTTCAAATCCGCCCGCCCCGACTATTATTTATTCTGCAGGATTTATCCTTCGTTATCCGTATATCTGCCCCAATCCCGTCCGAAAGTGGTTATTTCAAATCAAATCAAAAAGAGGAAGAAATGGAAGGATATTCAGTAAAAGATGTTGAGAAGAAATGGCAGGCTTATTGGAATAAAATCGAATTATTTAAAACCAAGGAACTTCCGGGAGAAAAATATTATGTTTTGGAGATGTTCCCATATCCTTCAGGGGATTTACATATTGGTCACATGAAAAACTATGTTATTGGGGACGTGATTGCTCGCTATAAGCTTATGCAGGGTTTTGATATTTTGCACCCAATGGGATGGGATGCGTTTGGCCTTCCGGCGGAAAATGCTGCGATCCAGCGGGGCATCGATCCTGAAAAATGGACGTACGACAATATTTCTGTCTCAAAAAATACCATGAAAATGATGGGGTTGAGCTACGATTGGGATCGAGAAGTCACTACTTGTGCTCCCGATTATTACAAATGGACGCAATGGCTTTTCCTCCAATTGTACAAAAATGGACTCGCCTATCGGAAAAAGGCGTCCGTCAATTGGTGCCCAAGCTGTCAGACCGTTCTCGCTAATGAACAGGTGGAAAATGGAACCTGCTACCGCTGCCATACACCGGTTGAAAAAAGGGAACTGGTGCAATGGTTTTTTAAGATCACAGAATATGCCGATCGCCTGCTCGAGGATTTAGAGAAATTGGAGCACTGGCCTGAGCCAGTCAAAATCATGCAAAAAAATTGGATTGGACGTAGCGAAGGTGCCGAGATTGATTTTAGAATTTGCGATTTGAATCAATCGGTCAGAGTTTTTACGACGCGTCCAGATACGCTTTTTGGAGTAACATTTATGGTTTTTGCTCCTGAGCATGAATTGGTGTCAGCACTAATTAAAGGAAAGCCTCAGGAAAAAGATGTTTTAAATTACATCGAAAAAGCAAAAAGTAAATCGGATATGGAGCGAACCTCTTTGAAAGAAAAGGATGGCATTTTTACGGGAGCCTACGCCACACATCCGTTATCCGGAGAAAAGATCCCCATCTGGGTGGCCGATTATGTGATTATGGGCTACGGAACCGGAATTGTCATGGGTGTACCGGCTCACGATGAAAGAGATTTTGATTTTGCCCGAAAATACAATTTACCCATCAAAACGGTCATTCGCCCGGCCGATCAGACGGATTTCGATGTACTTGAGGCAGGGGAGGTCTATACAGAAAAGGGTGTAATGGTTCATTCGGCAAAATACAGCGGTCTGTCTTCCAAAGAGGGTATTCAGGCCATTGTTAAGGATTTAGAGTCACAGGGGATCGGAAAATCAGCTGTTTACTACAAGCTTCGCGATTGGCTAATTTCTCGCCAGCGATATTGGGGGGCGCCTATTCCCATGATTCACTGTGAAAAGTGTGGGGTTGTTCCGGTTCCTGAAAAGGACTTACCTGTTCTGTTACCAAAAGAGGGAGTCGATTTTACGCCAAAAGGAAAGTCCCCGCTGGCTTCGGTGGATGACTTTATTCATACCACATGCCCCAAGTGTGGCGGTCCAGCTTATCGGGATCCGGATACAATGGATACATTTGTTGATTCTTCTTGGTATTTCCTACGATATACGGACAATAAGAATGAGTATGAGCCCTTTTCAAAACAAAAAGGCGATGCCTGGTTGCCTGTAAATCAATATATTGGGGGGATTGAGCATGCGGTTCTTCATTTGCTCTATTCCCGCTTCATTACAAAATTTCTATTTGACATTGGGAAAGTTTCGGTGGATGAGCCCTTTGGTGCTCTTTTCACACAGGGAATGGTGCTAAATAAGGGCGAGGTTATGTCAAAATCGAAAGGCAATGCTGTGCCTGTGGGGCCTTTTGTTGAAAAGTGGGGGAGTGATACCGGGCGCATAACGATTCTCTTTGCAGCTCCGCCGGAACGTGATTTGGAATGGACGGAGGAAGGTGTCCAGGGATCAAATCGATTTCTCAATCGTGTTTATCGCTTTGTCATGAGTCATTTAAATGTTATAAAGGACACAAAACTTGATGATTTTGATCCAGCCTCCTTAGCAGGGGAGGATTTGGCCATCTACAAAAACGTCCATCAGACCATCAAAAAAGTAACAGAAGATGTTAACCTTTTTCATTTCAATACGGCTTTAGCTTTTCTAATGGAGCTAATGAATGCCTTTTATAAATCAGGGGCTAAGAATCCAAATCTATGGAGATTTAGCATCGAAAAATATATTTTATTGCTTTCCCCGTTTGCTCCACATCTGTCGGAAGAATTATGGCATCAACTTGGAAATACGGAGAGTATTTTCAGAGCAAAATGGCCAAATTATGATCCGAATTATATTCAAAAAAATGAAATTGAAATTGTTTTACAGGTAAATGGAAAAGTGAGGAGCCGGATTAAAGTTAGTCCTGAAATATCTGAAGATAAAATAAGAGAATTGGCTTTGAATAATCAAAAGGTTCAAAAATATATTGAAGGAAAAACGATTGTAAAAACCATTGTTGTAAAGAATAGATTGGTTAATATTGTGATAAAATAAGATAAGATATTTTTAAAAAAAGGATTAATAATTTATTATTATACATAATATATCTTATGCGCATATTTATTTCTTCTAATTTTTTATGATTGTGTAACTTTGATTTAATGTATTTAATAGCTTTTCAGCCTTTGCTTTTAATGGAGACTTAATTCGCATTTTTAAAATGGTATTAATCTGCTCATGCCCTTCTTGAAAGTCACCATTTTCTATAAACGCAACAGCCAATTCATATCGCGCAAGAATATTGTTCTTATCCAATTTAAGTGCCTCTTGCAGGTGTGGAATTGCTTCTTTTACTTGTTTCAATTGAATCAGATTTTTTCCAAATAATGTGAATGTAACGGTATCATCTTTTCCTGATTCAATGGCCTTTTTGACTACTCCGATTACATCTTCAGGATTTCCAATTTTATCCAGTAAAATTGCTAATTCTTTGTAATACAATCCTTTACTAGGATTTGAAAAGATGGCCTTCTTAAATTCTGTGAAAGACTTTTTTAGCTCTCCCATTCTCATGAGAGTTTCTGCGAAAAAATAGTGAGCCAGATCATCTTTCTGGCGAAAATTCAAATAATTTTCGTAATTGTTTGCCGCTTCCATCAAAAAATTCCCAAGATAATAACGAAAACCATCTGCAAAGTAATGTTCAATATCCTCGGGGGAAACATTTGACGCTTCTGTTGATAATAATGCCTTTTTTGCAAATGTAGCAATACTACTATTTGGATTTATTGCAATAATCCTTTTGAAATTTTCCTGCGCTTTTTTATAATCGCCTTTAAAGGCATATATTTTTCCCAATCCGAGGTAGGCGCGAATTTCTGAAGGATCGATTCGAAGCGTTTCTTCAAACATTTGGATTGCGTAATCGAACTCACGTCTGACACTGTAAATAGCACCCAGATTCAAAAAAGCCATCTTATTGCCGGGTTTTAGACTTAGGGATTTTTTAATATATTCTTCTGCGGTTTCAAATTGGCGCAATTTAAGATAGGCGGAACCCAATATGAGAAGGGCTTTGTAGTGGTCTGGGGCAACATCCGTTACCTTCTTCAAATAAACGACTGCATTCTTGTATTCCTTTTTTTCAAAGAAAACGATTCCAAGGCTGTATAAAACCGTCACATCAAGGGGATCTTTTTGCAAAGCTTCTTGCCAAACAGAAATCGCCTCATTATATTTTTTCTGTTTGTAAAAAACAAGAGCTTTTTGATTCAAGTTCCGAACGGTTGTGTCCTTTTGCGTAGTGTTAGTCAATTTCTTCCAGAATTTTCTTTAGTGTTTGAGGATAGTTATCCAATCCAACCAAGAACGATTCACCTGAGCGTCGAATTTTAAACTCAATTTTATTGTTATTCAGGTTTTTTTCACCAATGATAATTTGCAGAGGCATTCCCAGCAAATCAGCGTCCTTAAATTTAAATCCCGGGCCAACATCTCTATCATCAAATAGAGCAGATATCCCTGTTTCTCCACAAAATTGATAAACGGATTCAGCTTGATTTGCCACAGTTTCATTTTTCATATTGATCGCAATAATATGAACCAAATAAGGTGCAAGTGACTTAGACCAGACGATACCCTTATCGTCAGAATTTTGCTCAATATGTGTGGCCAGAATTCTTTCCACACCGATGCCGTAACTTCCCATAATAATTGGGATTTCCTTACCCGATGGATCTAAAATCGTTGCCCCCATCGCTTTCGAGTATTTTGTTCCCAACTTGAAAATATGCCCTATTTCAATAGCATTTACAATTCGCAAGGGATGGCCACAAACCGGACACTTCTCCCCTGCCTTAACTGTTGCAACATCGACGATTCTCGTCGTTTTAAAATCTCGTTCCGGATCAATTCCTTTAACGTGATAATTGTCCTTGTTGGCGCCTGAAATAAATCCTTTTTGATTTACAATTGTTTTATCGACATAAATATCGATCCCCTTTAATCCAACCGGCCCAATAAATCCAACATGGGCTCCGCCTGTAATAGTTTCAACTTCTTCCTCGGTTGCGGGTCTAAACGTTGTGCCAAATTCCGCTTGCATTTTGCTTTCATTTAACTCGTGGTCACCGCGAATTAAAATAAGGATTGGCTGACTTTTTACGACATAAAGAAGCGATTTTATCAGGTGATAATTCGGCACGCCAAGAAATTTTGACACCTCGTCGATTGTACGAACATTTGGGGTAAGAATTTCCTCAACATTTTTTGCCGGTTCATCAACAAAAGCATCTAATTCTGATTGAGCCACTTCCAAATTGGCGGCGTATCCGCAAGAATCGCACAGGACAATGGTATCTTCGCCAACTTCCGATTCAGCCATGAATTCCTGGGAACCCGAGCCTCCCATTAGTCCGCTGGAAGCACCCACAATGAAGAATTTAATTCCTGCTCGAGAAAAGATCTTTTTGTAAGCCTCTTTGTGCAGCTCATAACTTTTATCAAGACCTTCCTGATTGTAATCGAGGCTGTAGGAATCCTTCATAATGAATTGACGCGCTCGCAGCACGCCTGATCGCGGTCGAGGTTCGTCCCGAAACTTGTTTTGCAGTTGGTACCAGATCTGTGGCAATTCTTTGTAAGAACGAATCTCACCGCGCGCATTAGCGCAGATGATTTCTTCGTGGGTGGGCGCCAAAACCATTTCATGGCTTTTTCGATCCTTAAGATGAAACATCTCATCGCCAAAGTCGCTTGCACGGCCGGTTTCCTGCCATATTTCTACGGGATTAAGTGCTGGAAGATAGAATTCCTGCCCGCCAATGGCATCCATTTCTTCCCGAACAATTTCCATTGCCTTTTTCATGATTTTCCAGCCCAGGGGCAAATAGGAGTAAATGCCGGCAGAAAGCATCCGTATGAGTCCGGCGCGTAACATGAGCTGATGGCTTTTAATGGTTGCTTCTGAAGGAGTTTCCTTAAGTGTTGGAATAAACGCTTTCGATAATCGCATGTTCCCTTTCCGTTCCAAGTCAATAGATAAAATGAGAAGATAAAAAAAGTGCGCCAGGAGGGAATCGAACCCCCAACCTTCGGCTCCGGAGGCCGACGCTCTATCCAATTGAGCCACTGGCGCAACAATACCATCAACTAAATTTTACTAAATATAATATTTTTTATTGAGTAAAACAATAAAAAATTTTTATTTCATGGAAACAAAATACGACATCATTTATTTTCAGGCAGAAATCCGGAAGTGCGCGAAAACTGATTTAGGCCGACAGGATCAACAGGATTTTTGAAATAGAATTATCCTGTTAATCCTGTCTGTTTTTTGAATTGAAGCTACTTTACCTGTTCCCAGATGGGTGGAATCCGATCCTTTGCCCGACCACCCATTACAACCGGTGTAATTCCGGTGATTTCGCAGAAATTGACAAGAGCATCCACATGATCCCCTTCAACGGCTAAAATGTGATTGCACGGGAAAATCTTGATAAATTCCTCAAAACTGCAATTCAGCTTTGCATGAACATGCGGCCAGGTCGGATCGGTCTGCGCATTCAGCATTTTGCGCGTTTCCGCATCCAGATTCTCGACGGCGCCATCCACAATCACCATAAAAGGCTTTTCATTCCACAATCCCAGGCGGGCAAATGTTAATTGACCGGGATTGGCGTCAAATTCAACCGAAGCCCCGCCTGCTTTAAAATAGAATTCCAGAGCCGGATGGAACGTGATTTTTTGAAAGTTTTCCTCAGCCTTCCAGCTTCTTTTGGCGTAGTAGCTTGAATGATTTCCGGAATTGCAAAAATCCCACAGGTCGCGATCGGGATGGTACAACCGCACATCCATGAAGAGCGTTGGGTATCCCCCGCTCACATATTTGAGAATTTGCATCGTCATGGCGGCATACGTGTCGGCTTCTGTTGCGCATACGGTCGGCTCTTTGGGTCCCCGCCAATCGTAGGGGTCATTCATGAGCATTTCGGCCACATCGCCGAGACACACATATTCGGTCAATTCACGCTGTCCCTTTAGACCGCAAAAATCGAATCCCTTTTCCCGATTTACTTTTTCCATGGCCAAATAAAGCCGAATTTGTGTTTTCAAGGTTTCAGGCGTCAACATTTTACCATCGTATTTTAGGCGATCACCGAGGAGATTTTCAAACCATTTCAGCCCTTTTTCAACTTCATTTTCATCCACGGTTTCCATCTGCTTGAGGAGCCACAACTGATCGATCTGACGAATGGTTGTTCCGAAAGCCTTTAGCGTCGGCGTAAGGTGCGGAAACCCGGTTTCCATTCCCATGGAATGACCGCCGTAAACACCAAAAACTTCATTTCTAATTGTGGTAGCGGCCTGGCTGGCGCGAATCCAATCCACCACTTTTTTCTGGGTTTTCGGATCATCCGCGTCGCCCACAATCCGATGGGTGCGAATGCCTGCCTGCCTCAGCGCACCATCCGTCGCCAGAAGTCCCACATTTCCGGGATATTTTCCGTTGTTATTCGAAAGGCTGAGAATCGGAACGCCCCTTCCCAGGCTATTCAAAACAGGCCACACCAAAAATGGGAAATTCCAAACATTGTAGACGAAAATAATTTGTTTTACATCGGCCTGGGAAAATTGTTTGCCAACTTCTTGGCCGGTTCGAACATCATTGACGATTTTCTTCCCAATTACTACTTCATAATGTTCACCATCAAGCGGCTGGCTTTTTTCTTGGATAATTTTCGCCCAATTTTTAACAATCGCCATATTTTGCGCATCAGTTTGCACATAAACATTCTCCCGCTCATCCGTTAACATCACCAGACCTATTGCTGTCTTTCTCATGGCATCCTCCTAAATTAATAAGTACGCTATTTTATTTTTCAATTCAAAACTTTAAACCGGTTTTCATTCGGTTACTATTCAGTCTCCAAACGAAAACATCTGAAAAATGTGACGCAAGCATCTTGCTTGCGTTGGCATTCTTTTTTTATCGAAAGCATGTCTGTGCCCGGCCGCCGTCGATGCTGTATGTAACCCCGGTGATCCAACCCGCATGTGACGATGCCAGAAAGAGAATAAGATCAGCCACTTCTTCCGGTTTACCTACGCGACCCAGCGGGTGGGTTGATTTTGAGTGCTCCAAAAATTGTTGATAAGATTCTTCGTTCATACCTCCCCGCTTGTGAAGCTCTGTCAGAACCACACCGGGGTTTACAGCGTTCACACGAATTCCTGCTGAAGCCAATTCCAAAGCCGCTGAACGCGTCAACTGATCGACGGCTGCTTTGCTTGTCGCATAGGCCAACACATTTGGAAACGCACGCAAGCCCGTAACACTCGACACATTTACAATGGTTCCCTTCGTTTTTTTGAGAAAGGGTACCGCCAATTGGCTTAGATAAAAAACCGAGCGAACATTAATAGCAAACATCTTATCCCAGTCAGTCAATGTTGTGCTTTCAATTGTACCGCTGGCAATGATTCCTGCAGAATTGACCAAAATATCCAATTGGCATGCAAAGTGATTCATAATCGCTTCAAATGATTTTTTTAGTGCCTCCGTGTCGGTAATATCTACAGGAGCCACAAATGCCTCTCCCCCGCCTTCCTTTATTTTTCCGGCCACTTCCAACAATCGTGCCTTTTTTCTTGAAACCAGTGCCACGCGAGCCCCCTCCCGGGCAAATGCCAAACTTGTTGCTCGCCCAATTCCACTACTAGCACCGGTTACAATAGCGGTTTTCCCTGCTAATCCCGTATCTAACATAATAGGCCTCACTTGTGTAGATTTATTCCAGGTAAACGAGTATCTCCGCTTCTTTCTGTAATTTCCTGAGAATCAAAATATTCCATTAATGGCAATGCATATTTTCTAGTGGTATTCAATAGATTTCTGAAATCCGAAAGCCTGATTTCAGAGTGGCTTTCAAAATAGTCAATCAGAATTGCTTTTGCATCCTCGACACTCTTTGAAGAGAATAATATGCCTTCTTGCAAAACAATAAGATGGCCCTTTTGCTTTCCAAATTGTATGAGATTAGTCATGGTATTCGCTTGAATGGATAAGAGTTGTGCATATTGTTCGGGTCGCAGCGTCTGAAAGGCATCTTTATTTAGCCTTTGCAAAAAGGCGTCATATTTTTCTGATAATTGTGGGTCTAATCCCCACACAAAATTGCTTAATCGGACCCGGTCGTTTTCAACTGTAATCGCTCCCTCTTGCTCCAAATGCGAAAGAATCGTTTGAAACACAGAATCCTCAAGCGACTCATTAAATTTGTGGTGCAATTCCGCTTTGGGAATACCGGGTAAAAGAGGATGGATTTTATGGTACTCATCAGTCAGTTCCAGAATTCGTTTCGAGTAATGATTGACCATTTCTTTTGAAAGAATGTAAGTCTTTTCACCCACATAAATCTTCTGAATTTTATTTTCTTTTTCCAATAGATTTATCAGTCGCTCTGTTTCTAAAAAAGTCATCCCGACACTGTAAGCGATTTCCTCAAGGATTCTCGGAAAACGATATATATGAATGAATTCCATTAGGACTTCTTTTGGATCATCGGATTCTAATTTCCGAAGGTGTGTCAAAATAGCATCAGAGAAACGCTTGTACCGATGCAGGGGATGATTATCCAGAACGATGCCGCCGCCGATGGTCACCTGAGGGGAGTATTGGCGTACCACGAACCGATCCGAGCGATTTAAAACAATTTCCTGCTCAAAAAATATCTGGCAATAATCCGATTGCCCGGGCAATAAAATTTCCGAATTTAAAAGGCGAATGCGCGCAAATATCTTACTTGTGCCCACATGGAAGCGAATTCGTGTCTGGTTGGCTAATTCTTTGGGAGCATTTTTCAAGAGCTGAAATTTGGCATCGATTCTTTTGGTAGGCGTGCCATAATGAGGGGAAGCCAAAACATTTCCGCGCTCGATTTCATCTTTGGCAATTCCAGCCAGATTAATTGCTGCCCGGTCGCCCATTTCCACCCCTTCGGCAGGGTGCTCATGTTTTTGAAGTCCCCGGACTTTTAATAGGCGTCTCTGCGGAAGAATCTCCACGGTTTCTCCTACCCTTAACCTTCCCGAAAGAACAGAGCCTGTTACAACCGTTCCAAACCCGCGAATAGTGAAGGAACGATCGATTGGCATCCAAAAATATCCACGATCCCTTTTTGAAGGAGGGATTGTCAAAAATTCATCAAGAGTTTTTTTTACGTCTGCCAGTCCCTCATTCGTAACGGCAGAGAATCTCAGTATTGGAGCTCCTTCCAGAAATGTTCCCTTTATGAGATTTCTGACCTCTTTTTCAACCAGCTCAATCCAATCAACGTCAACAAGATCTGTTTTTGTGATGACGACAAAACCCCGGGGTACGCCCAGAATATTGAGAATATCCAGATGTTCACGGGTCTGGGGCATCACGCCATCGTCTGCCGCAACTAATAAAATGGCCATATCAATCGTTGTAACGCCTGCGACCATGTTTTTGATGAATTTCTCGTGTCCGGGAACATCAATAAATGCCGCCTTTTCTCCATAAAAGGCAAAGCCGATATCGATTGTTAGCCCGCGTTCTTTTTCTTCAGCAAGCCGGTCTGGATCCATTCCTGTAAGCGCCTTTACAAGCGTGCTCTTTCCGTGATCAATGTGACCGGCCGTGCCAATAATGATGTGTCGATTGGTCATTTTCGCCTCAGAAAAATGGATTCAATCGCCTCTTTCAAAACAGGGCATTCGGAATCCCTAATGGTGCGCATATTTAAATAAAATTTCTCATCTCTGATATAGCCAATGATTGGCGGAGAATTGCATCGAAAAGAATGGGCCAATTCATTGGCTGTTAATGAATAATGAGACAAACGCAAGACATAACTTTTAAGTTCCTCCAGAGGAATAGCTCCGCTTCCTACCTGGGAACTGCCAACAACAATTTCAAATGAACCTGCTTCAAACACCTCTTTTGAAAGACTGCTGAGAAGGCTTTCTGCCCGCTTCTTTTGAGCAGACATGTCCTCCGTAAGCATGCGAAGGGAAGGTACTTTTTGAACAAAATCCTTTTGAAAATACAATTTAAGGGTTTCCTCAAGGGCGGCCAAAATAAGTTTGTCCAGGCGGAGCGCCCGTAGGAGGTGATTCTTTCGAATTTTTTGAAGATAGATATTTTTACCCACAATGATTCCTGCCTGGGGGCCGCCGAGAATCTTGTCTCCGCTAAAGGTAATCACATCCACGCCAAGAGCAACATTCCTGGAGACGACCGGTTCGTGCGGCAGCCCGTATTTTTCCAGATCGATAAATACACCGCCTCCGAGATCGTAAATAATAGGAATCTTGTGTGATTTGGCCAGCGATACCAGCTTTTCCATGCGTACTTCCTGGGTAAAGCCAAGCACGCGATAATTAGATGGATGAGCTACCATGATTGCTCCCGTTCGCTCGGTAATCGCATTTTCATAATCGCCCAAGTGGGTTTTATTGGTGGTCCCAATTTCAACCATTGTGGCACCGCTTTGAGCCATAACCTCAGGGATTCGAAAAGCACCCCCGATTTCAATGAGCTGCCCCCTTGAGATAATAACTTCTTTTCCTGCAGCTATTGAACTAAGCGCAAGAAGAACAGCCGCTGCGTTATTGTTCACAACGGCTGCAGATTCTGAGCCGGACAATTCCGTAATCAAATGCTCAACAACGGATGTTCGCTCTCCTCTTTTGCCTGTTTCTAAATCAAATTCAACACTGCAATAATTTTCAGCAAGTTGGTCCAATTTCTTTCGTACTTCCGGTGCCAAAGGAGCTCTGCCCAGGTTCGTGTGCAGGATAACACCCGTTCCATTTATGACACGCTTGAGCTTTGAATCAAAAAATAACCGTAAATGGGATTCTGCCCTCTCAAGAATATGATCAGCCAAGCGATTTACTTCCATTGACGGTGATCTGGCATCCTGCAGTTCCTCACGAAGGTCATGAACTGATTTTCGTAATATATTGGTAATAAATGGCCTATCGTATGTATTCAGCCAATCCAGTACTTTTTTTTCTTGTAACAAAGCATCGATAGAAGGGATATTTTTGAGCAGATTTTGAACAGAATTCATTAATGCGCCTTTTAAGCTGATTTAAGACAGCAAGCCTATTTTAGTTAGATAGTTATGTTACAAAGACAACAAATCACTCTCTGCCGTTGAAAGTTTTACAAGATTAATTGAAAGAAATTCAGTAAAAATACGTTCATTCCTTATTTTTTCACGGATAATAGGAATTGCACAGCTTAATTTGACTTGCCACGAGCTTTAGCTCGTGGAT
>CAZMRE010000048.1:0-13101 GCA_964568545.1 uncultured Deferribacteres bacterium
TTTAAGACGCTTTTCCAAAATACTTGTGTAGTTTTTCTGACGCTGTTTTCCAGATGAGACACTTTCATTTACAAATAATTGAGCCAATTGATTAACCATTGGTGCAACCAGATCGGGACTTTTGTCAACCATACTCAATCTCATCAGTGATCCTGAACGGTTAAAATTTACCTGTATTCTTCTCCTAAAACTTTTTACAGAACTTTTAAAATTATTAATTGCAAATTTTATTTCTTTCTTTTGCTCCAGAATTTTCGGATTAAGCCTAAATGTAATTCCATTGATGGTTTTACTCTGTTGCAAAATATCACTCAAGAGGCCTTGAGAAACAAGACTTAATTTTTTTTCACCTGTTTTCTCATATAAACTATAGTGACCATTGCCAAATTTCAGGACATATATACCTGCTTTAGGATGCTTGTTTGTATAAAATTCCGAAAAAACATCCGTTCTATATAATGGCTTTGAACCTTTTTTATCCTGAATTAATTCTAACGATAATCCTAATTGCGAAACAACACGTTCTGCAAATGTGCGGCTACTTAATTCGGTGTACCAGCCATCTTTTAACGTTTCCAGCCGGTCTGGATCAAAATTTTTAAAACGTATTAAAGAATAAGCCTCATAGGTAGGGGGCTGTTTCTTGACAGAATATAGCCATGGAAGCAAAACAACCAAAAAGATCGACAATATTAGCCATTTTCTTTTATAAATACCTTTTATATATCTTTGAAAATCAAAATTAATATTTTCCTCTGATTCCTCTTCCATAAAGAATTTATCTATATCCATTGAATCTCCCAATAATCTTTTAAAACTCTAATACCATCTTTCTTTCAATCGAATGTAAAGCAAAGCAAATGAAACCACAAAGTTTGCATATTCAATGATTGTACGATAATTAAAATTCTTTCGTATCGGTCCCAAAATCTGATCACCAGATTGCACCCCTATTTCTTTCAATGAATATCCCTTTTCAAATGATTTTAAGAGATTTTTAATTACGGGGTTGCCACCTCTAATTACGGTAAGTTTATTGAGATCACATTTGCTTGTAGGGCCTCCTGACATTTCAATCAGTCGCCAAAGTGATTCTTTTGGGTCAATTCTATAAGCCCCCGGTCGAATAAACTCCCCAAGCAATACGACACGGATAAGGGGTCGAATAATGATAAATGGATCTTCAAGATAATCTGCATACTCTTTCTTTAAATCCTGTGCAATTTCGGGAGGGGTCTTCCCCTCCACCTTAAGAGGTCCCACCATGGGTAATGTAATATAACCGTATCCATCAATTGTGTACTCGCCATTTAGACTTTTGATTAGATTTTGGGAACGATCGCTCAACTGCCAGATTTGAATCTGTATGGCATCACCAGCAGCAAGTTGCTCCTCCTTAAATTCCTGAGCATGAAGATTTGCAAAAAAAACAAAGGCAGCCATGGAGATTACAAATAAATAAAGAGATCGCTTCCTCATCTTTCCCTCCCGATTTAACGTGAACGGTAAAATCGCATCCGGTGCTCTTTTGAATCCAAATTCAATTCTTTCAACATGTTGTGCAACTTCCAAAAACCAATTTTGACTTTCCCGTATTTTTCCGACTTCAATTGTTTCTTTATCTGCCAAAAACCAGCTAGCGGGTTTTCTATAATTATATTTTTAATTTTTTCCGCCAATGGAAGGTATTTGGGTGTTAGCGGCTGCGTGCCCCATTTCCGTTCTTGAGCCCCCGAATGCATAATGGCCACATCCGGTAAGGGCTCGCTAGCAGCGACCGCTACCTTCTCTAAATGAGCCGCTTTTTCCTCCGGGGGTACCTCTTTTACAGGCGTTTGAGTAAGATCGAACCCCCGTATAAAATCGAATTCATTGATCGCCTCAGGCACAGAATCATAAACCCTTAAAATACGATTAAACTCCAACATTTCAAATACATCATAGACTTCTGGGGTCATGTGAACGAGCTTAATATCTCCGCCATTATCCCGAATATCCTTAATCTCACCAACAAAAACACCCCAACCGGCACTGCTCACATAATTGACCCCGCTCATATCAACAACAAACTGATAATTCTCTTTTCCCATCAGCTCTTTAAAATGCTGCACTAATTCCAAAGATGTTGTTGTATCGATATAGCCAATAATTTGAAGGTACACAATATCTTCATACAATCCCACATACCGATCAACTATTCGAATACCTTCCATTAAAATTCCTTTGGTTTCAGGAAATTTATTGATTAATAATCTCGCCTTTTCACTGCAATATATATGCCATGGGGGTGAGCAATTATTTCTTATCAAATTGAAACCGAAAACAAGATTTACCTAATTGGCCAGGGACAATATCAGTTACTGTCGTTGTTGGCTGAAACATTGTATCGATGCGGAACAATCACTCTGAGAAAAAATGACATTTATTTGGGGTCTCGTAATTGGGCATATAATTTTAAGTATTCTTTTGCTGAAACACCCCACGAAAAATCCTGTTTCATCGCTTGCTTTTGAAGCTGCAACCACGTTTTTCCACTCTGAAAGATTTCCACGGCTCGCTTAACGGCGTAAACAAGCGCCGCAGAAGAATATTCTTCAAAAACAAACCCCGTACCAGAATGTGATTCTGGATTAAAATTGACCACTGTATCCGCCAATCCACCCGTTTTTCGTACAATTGGAATCGTTCCGTATCGAAGGCTGTACATTTGATTCAGCCCGCAGGGTTCATACCTGGAAGGCATTAAAAACATATCGCTTCCAGCCTCAATTAAATGGGCCAATCGGTTATCAAATTTCAACTGTGCACTCATTTTTTGGGGATATTTTTTCTGAAGAGCTTCAAATAATTTATGATATTGAGGATCACCCGTGCCAAGCAGAACATATTCCAAATCCAATTTCATCAATTCATCCATCGCTTCTGCCAGGATATCAAACCCCTTCTGATCCGCTAGACGGGAAACTGTACCAATCAAAGGAATGTTTTTATTAAATGGCAGGTTCAATTCTTCGAGCAGAGCCTTTTTATTTTCAGCCTTTTGCTCGAGGGTTTTAATATCGTAATTCACGGCGATGTGTTCATCAACCGAAGGATCCCAATCGGAATAATCGACACCATTCAAAATGCCATGAACATCCTTCGATCGTTCCCGAAGCAGCCCTTCCATTCCAAATCCGAATTGAGAGGATTGTTGAATTTCCTTGGCATACGTTGGACTCACAGTATTGATTTTATCTGCATAATAAATACCCGATTTCAAAAAGCTGAAATTTCCGTAAAATTCAACGGGTCCCGCAGGGTAAAACAATTCCTGCGGCAGGCCGGTTTTGACAAATGACTCCGGTGGGAAATTTCCCTGATACCCAATATTGTGAATGGTTAGCAAGGTGTGCATTTTCTTGAAAAATGGATCGTTTGAATAGACGGTTTTGATATAAGCCGGAATGAGAGCCGATTGCCAATCATTGCAGTGAATGACATCTGCCTGCCAGTGCAAAATTTTCAAAATTTCAATGGCAGCCTTGTTGAAAAGAATAAAGCGCTCGTCATTGTCAGGATAATCCTTCCCGGTTTCGGGATCGACATACAGTCCGTCGCGATCGAAATAGGGTTTGTAATCCAAAAAATAAGCTTGAATCTTTGTGCCTGGCAAAAAGGCAGATTTGATGTCAAAGGAAATTTCCTTATCCCCAACGGTCAATTTTATATCCTGCAGGCGAATGACATCTCTTAGCACAAACTTTCGATCGGTGATTTGGCGATATCTTGGCATAAAAATTCGAACATCGTGTTTTAGGCTTTTGAGTGCCTTGGGGAGGGAATTTGCCACATCAGCCAGGCCCCCTGTTTTCGCAAATGGAGCAACTTCTGATGCTACAAACAGAACATTGAATTTCGAGGACATTTTTTTATCCCTTTCTTCCAACACCATTACATGTTAGAAATGTCTATCTCTCGCAAGAATTTAGCCGCATCTTCAGGGGGGGTAGGATTGATATAAAAACCGGATCCCCATTCGAAACCAGCCACTTTTGTTAATTTTGGAATAATTTCCATGTGCCAGTGAAGCTCTCCCTGTTCATCATCCTGAATCGGAGAATTATGAATAATAAAATTGTAGGGGGGATTTGACAAAGCTTTGTTTAAGCGCTGAAATGTTTCTTTTAAAATTTTGGCAAAGTAAAAATATTCATCTTTCTTCGGTTCTTCAAAATGGAGCGCATGCCTCTTCGGCAAAATCCAGGTTTCAAACGGAAAACGAGGGGCAAAAGGCTCCCAGGCAATGTAAGCCTCGTTCTCGACAACAAGACGCTTGTTGGCTTCTCTTTCCTGACGAATAATATCACAATAAATGCAGCGTTCCTTATACTGATAATAGCGTCTGGCGCCTTCAATTTCTTCCGCTACCCGCTTTGGAATAATTGGCGTGGCAATGAGCTGGGAATGGGTATGTTCCAAAGAAGCACCCGCCGCAGATCCGTGATTCTTGAAAATAAGAATGTATTTCAATCGGGAATCATTTTTTAGGTCAATAATACGATCGTGAAAGGCCCAAAGAACATCTTCGATGCGCTCTATACTCAGATCAAACAGATCCTTATCGTGCTCAGGCGTTTCAATCACAACCTCATGGGCACCAATTCCATTCATAATATCAAAAATACCCTCCCCCCGACGAAATAATTCGCCCTCAACTTTTAGTGCCGGGTATTTGTTTGAAACCACCCGCACCCACCATCCCGGCCCATTGGGCCTGGTTCCCGGCTTCCGATAGGCAAGAACCTCCGGGGGAGTTTTGTCTTCGTTCCCTTCACAAAATGGACAAAATCCGCCTTTTTTCTTTTCCGGCTCAATGACAAAATCAGATGGGCGTTTCCCCCTTTCCGTTGAAATAATAACCCACCGTCCGATAATCGGATCCTTGCGCAGTTCAGGCATAACGTATTTTTTCCTTTGTTACTGGAGTTGACTCAAAAAACGCTTGGCAAGCGACACATATTCGCTTTTCGGGTATTTTTCAATCAATGTCTTAAAGGCATCTTTTGCTCGCTGCTTATTCCCGAGCTTCATGTAGGTCATGCCAATTTTTAGCTGGGCATCGTCTTCCTTGTTTGAATGTGGAAAAGTGAAGACCTTTTCAAATTCAATGATTGCCTGATCATATTTCCCAAGGGAATAATAGCACTCACCAATCCAGTATTGGCAGTTGTCCGACAAAGATGTATTTGGATTTTCTTGAAGTAATTCCCTGAATTTCTGGATGGCTTCTTTGTAGTGCCGGTTGTTATAGGTTTGAAACGCCTCCTCGTATTTAACCTTGAATGAAGCAAGATTGGTACGTGCTCCCGGAGAGTATCTGGAAGATGACGGCGCAGCCGCTTGATTTGATTTGAGCGTTGTAAGCATCTCTTCCAGTTCTTTGAGCTTTTTTTCTTTTTCTTTAACGGAAGATTGCAATTGATTGACTTCGGAATCTTTTTGATTCAATTCCTGTTGCAACTGAGCAATTTTTTCTTTCAACTGTTTTTCCTGCTCAGGCACATTTGATGTCTTATTAGCCGCTTCGGCTTTCTTTTTTTCTTCAGGGGTAATGCCCAGAAGCTTTAGCACCTCATCTTCTTCGGGGGCTGCTTTTGCTTCGGTTTTTTTACCTTTGGATTGCATTTCCATTACTTCATTTACGCCGCCTTTTTTCGCTTTCTCAGAAGGTTTCGGTTTTGTTCCAGCACAGCTAACAAAATAAATTCCAACTAAAACAGCTACACTCAACAATAATATTTTTTTCATCATATCCTCCCTCAATCCGGTTGTTTGATCATTACATATCATTTAAACATTTTGGCAGGGTTTAAAGACAGGCACTCATTTTGAGCCACTTAAAATCAAAAAAAACCTATTGTACGGCTTGCTGTCGCAAAGTACTAAGCCATACCTAAAATTGGCATTTTGGATCATTTTTTTGAATGAAATCTTATATATTGAATTTATGAAACTTAGCCCAAAAAGTCAAGCCTTTTTTAATTCTCTCTGAGCATGTTTTTTAAAATAGAATAAAAGAAACACGGAAACCAGCACCAGCAGCAAGCTGATACCTTGATTCATCGAAATCGCAACCCCATGAATCTTAGCCAAAACCATGCTATTTTCGTAATATCGAAAAAAATCAACCGTAAATCGGGCAACGCCGTAAAGCGCCCATAAAAGAAAGAAGGTAAATCCGTCAAACGTTTTGTATTTCTTTTCCGCCCAGATGAGAATCAGAAAAATGAGAAGCCCGTAAAACGACGAAAACAATTCCGTCGGGTAGATGGCCTGGTGTGGAAATACGGACCCCGCCGGACTGTTTTCGGGAAAAACCATTCCAATTGGGGAATTTGTGGGTATGCCAAAACAGCACCCGTTCAAAAAACATCCAATGCGCCCGATAAAAATTCCAAGAGCAACCGCGGGCGAAAAAGCATCGGCGATTTTCCAAACAGGTAGTTTTTTCCACCACAAGTACAACAAAGTCACAACAATTGCCAACAAGACGCCGCCCAGAATCGTCAATCCGGCAATGCCGATTTGTCCATTGCTTTGGACGGGATTAATGGTGTCCAGCCAGTGCCCGCGGAACTCATCCATGTGAGGCAAAACATAGGCTATTCTGGCACCGATAATTCCTGCCAAGATAATTAAAACTGACAAATCCATTATTTTGTTTGGATCCAGGCCCATCTTTTTTGCCCGCACAACTGAAATCCAAATACCAAATACAAATGCTAGTGCAAGCATTACGCCATAGCTATGCACTTCAAACCAGCCAATTTTCACTAATATCGGATGCATTTTCTTTTCCCAATTTTATGTGATTTGTTAATCATCGAATTTAAAATTAGCTCAATACTCGTATCTCCGCATGGAAATATTTGCCAGAACTCCCATTGAAGCCATGCTCACCAGTAAAAAAGAACCACCGTAGCTAACAAATGGAAGCGGAAGCCCCGTCACAGGCATGATACCTGTAGCCATTCCAATATTTACAACGGCGTGATACAGAAACATGGTTGTAATTCCAATCCCCATCAATCCGGCAAAATTGTTTTTAGAGACGGATGAAATCTTAAACCCGCGATATAAAACAAGTGCAAATAGAAACAGAACAACCATGGCGCCTATAAACCCAAATTCTTCCCCGATCACCGAAAAAATAAAATCTGTGTGCTGAGCGGGCAAAAACCGAAGCTGAGTTTGCGTTCCGTGAAGAAATCCTTTCCCCCACAACCCTCCGGAGCCAATAGCAACTTTGGATTGGATAATCTGATAACTTATCCCTTTTGGATCGGAAACAAAGCCCAAAAATGTAAGGATCCGTTTCTGCTGGTAGGTGTGAAGCGAATTCCAGAGAAAGGGAGTCATAATTCCAACAAAAAGGTTTAGCAGTACATTGCCCACGCTGAACACCAGGGGGCGCTTTACAAAATAGAGAACGCCCACAAGCAGCACCATATCAGCAAAAAAAGTATAAAAATTAAATGATGCCAGCATGGTTAAAAACGGCGCCCCAATCAGGAATAGGGCCAGGGGCGAGACATCTGCCCAAAATAAAATGGAGGGAATAATCGCCGCAAAAACCAGCGAGGTACCAAGATCAGGTTCCTCAAAAATTAAAATCATCGGCAAAAGGCCGATCGCAAAAGCAGTGATAAGAACCCGGGTGCTTCTAACCTGATTTTTGTTATCCGATAAATATCTGGCAAGCGCAAATATGGTAAACAATTTGGCCCATTCTGAGGGCTGAAATTTTAGCCCCGCAATTGAAATCCATCGGACAGCCCCGCCCCCTATTTTTCCAACAGCCAGCACAACGACTAGAAGAACAATTGCAAATCCATAAAAAACATAGGCAAATGCCTGATAATATCTAAAATGAAGGAATGCCATCACCAAGAAAAGGATTCCCCCAATGGCCGCCCAAATGAGCTGGCGCTCGTAATTTTGCCTGAGGTAAGACGAGCCGGAGTTATACGTGGCACTGTAAATTGCCAACACTCCAATTGCTAACAAAGCCAGCATCCCAAAAAGCAAAACCCAATCAAATTGCTTAACTGCTTTTGTGGAAATGATTTCCATTACGGCACATAGTCCAAAGGTTTATTTTTCATGGCTATCTTTCCTGGTAGAATCGGCTGTCTCGGGTGTTTTTGAAAATACAGTTGAAACAGGTCGTGGGCAATTGGTGCAGCAACACTGCCTCCGTACCCGCCATTTTCAATCATCACGGCAATTGCCACTTCGGGATGATCGAATGGAGCAAATCCAATAAACCAGGCGTGGTCTTTACCATGGGGATTTTGTGTTGTGCCTGTTTTCCCTGCAACCACAACATTCGAAAGCCTTGCCCGGTGTCCCGTTCCGGTTGGCCCATTTACCACCAGACGCATCCCTTCTTTAACGATTTCGATATTTTGGGGATCCACATTTACACGGAAAGAATCTATTTTTACCGGATCTATTGTTAGTGTGAGCGGATCTTGAATACCAATTACTAAATGAGGCCTGTAGCCCAGTCCATCATTTGCCAAGATCATTGCCAGTTGCGCCATTTGAAGAGGCGTCACAAGCAGGTCACCCTGACCAATTGCCATATTGAGCATGAGCCCTTTTGACCATTTATTCTTCCCAAATTTTCTGTCCAAGTATTTGCGATCGGGAACCAGCCCCGAGTTTTCAGATGGCAAATCGATCCCGGTTTTCTGCCCAAAATGAAGCCTACGCGAGTAATCCGCCCAAACATCCACGCCAATTTTTGCACCAAGCGTGTAAAAATAAACATTACAGGAATTTTCAATTCCGTGAATCAAATCAAGAGTGCCATGGCCTTTTTTGTACCAGCAGTAATAATTCCGACGGCCAAACCGAAGATATCCCCGGCAGGTCACAGTAAAATGTTTTGTAATGATCTTTGAATCCAGCCCTGCCACAGCTGCAATGGGTTTGTAGGTGGAACCGGGTGGATAGGAGCTCTGCACGGCCCGATTGTACATTGGATTTTCAGGATTTAAAAAATATTTTTTCCAGATTTTGTTCGTAATTACGCCTGAAAATTCCTTTAAACTATAATCGGGCATACTGGCAAGCGCCAGAACAGATCCATCTCTGGCATTTAGCAAAACCACGCTTCCGCGTTTCCCTTCCAGTCGATTTTCCGCAAGCGATTGTAAATCGGCATCCAACCCAAGGATTAAGTTTTTGCCTGGAGTTGGCGGAATCGATTTTTCCGATTCCAGTTTTCGAAGCTGCCTTCCCTGCGCGTCCACTTCCACATATTCCAGTCCTTCCTTACCCCGCAAATCTTCATCGTACTCTGCTTCCAAGCCGCGTTTGCCAATGATGTCCCCCCTTTTATAGCCCTTTTGAGCCAGCTTTTTCAGTTCCCCTGTGGAAATTTCACCAATGTAACCAAGCACGTGTGTGGCGTGTGCCGAAGAGGGGTAAAAGCGTTTGGGTTCTACCCACAAACCAACCCCCGGAAGCGACAGTTTGTTTTCTTCCAGAAGAGAAACTTCCCTAAAATTCACCTGACGTTTGAGGCGCACCGGCTTAAAGAGGCCATTCTGCCTCCGCTTTACATTTGCCTTGATTTGCCCGGGAGAAAGTCCCAGAATTCCACTTAATCGATCCAGCAAATGAGGCGTGTGAGACAATTCATAGGGCGTCACATAGACTGAGTAAGCCGGGTGATTTTCCACTAAAACTCTTCCTTCCCGATCGTAAATTAAACCACGCAGGGGTTCAAGCGTAATTTCCCGAATGTGATTCTTTTGAGATTGGAGGTAGTATTTTTGAGTGGCGTAAATCTGGAGGTAAAAAAGCCGCCAAATCAAAAGCAAAAACAAACCGGCTGTTAGTCCAAAATAAATATATTTTTTGGGAATGGAAAACAGCCTATTTTCATTTTGATCAGAAATCATGCTGTCTAAAAAAGCTCTTCGGAAGAAGTTCATACACAATTACTGCTAATAACGTTGTGTACACAGCTCCCGGAATTACAGAACGAATGATTACACTAATTAATGATGTCCCGGTTCCCCAAACAGAAATCCAATTAACTAAAAAATCGTGAATTAGACTAATCGTAAAAACAAGAACACCGAAATAGGCACCGCCCTTTTCAAATGATCCCTCTGAAATTGTCCGAACCAGAAAGGCCGAGAACGTTTTCGAAAGCGCAAATACGCCCAGGAAACCCATAGAGAAAAAATCCTGAATCAGCCCCACAAAAAAACCCGTGAGCGTTCCCCAGAAACGTTCCCGCTGTAAGGCAAAAATAATTACAAAGATCAACAATAAATCAGGTTTTACACCCTCTATTTCAAGAAAAGGAACGAGGCCAATCTGCAAAAGAAATGATATGATAAAAAAAACTAAAAAGCCAGAATTTGTCATTTATTGCGCTTTTTTTAGGATCACAAAAACATCTTCCACATTTCCTGTATGAACAGCGGGAATCACTTCCACCGTTTTGAAAAGAGCCCCCTTTCGGGACTCCACCCGACTTACCACGCCGATTTTAAGACCCTTTGGGAAAATATCGCTGTATCCAGACGTAATAATTACATCGCCCCTTTTCACATCCGCCTGGCTGGGTACATCCTTCAACACGTACCTGCCCTTCGTTCCGGGAGAAAAAATTCCAACCACCCGGCTTCTTTGTACCATTGCACTGACCCGAAAATTTACATCGTCCAGAGGCTGAACAACGGCGTAGTTTGACCCCAGAAGGGCAATTTTCCCAACCAATCCCTCAGCCGTTACCACCGGAAGTTTTTCCCTGAGGTTTTCTTTCCTGCCTCCACTGATAATGAGGGCGTGGGAAAATCCTTCAAAATTCTGGCCGGTAACGACGGCCGTAACCAATTTGTAAGAACTGGATTGTTTATATTTTAAAAGCTTTTTCAGGCGGATGTTAGAAAGGTAGGCTTCTTTCATCATGCTATTTTCAAATGCCAGCTTGGCCATTTGGGCGCGGAGCATTTCGTTCTCTTTTTCGATGCGCCGATTTTTCCCCCAAAAATGCAAACTGCGCTGAAGGCCTCCAATCATATTAATAGAGAACCCATGAAGCCAGTGCATTTGCGAATTCGAATTGGAATTCATCACGATTAGAGAGATGCTTAAGAGAAAAAACAGAAGAACATAATCTCTGAATTGATGTAAATGCGTTTCCATGCGAAGCATAAATCTTCCAGACAAACTTAATAAAGTTTAGATCGATTAAGGACCTTCTGGTAGTTGTTAATATCTTCCACGATTTTGCCAGTCCCCCGAACGACACAGGTTAGGGGGTCATCAGCCACATTGACCGGCAAATTAGTGACTTCCCTCAATTGGGCATCGAGTCCCTTGAGCAATGCACCTCCCCCAGTCAAAATAATTCCACGATCCAGAATATCTGCGGACAATTCCGGCGGAGTCCGTTCCAATGTGAGGCGGACAGCCTCCACAATTGAACTCACCGGTTCCTCAAGCGCATCCTGTATCTCGACAGAATTAATATCAATTGTTCTTGGAATGCCTTTTACCAGATCCCTGCCCTTCACTTTCATGCTCGATTTCTCTTTGTACGGCGGAACGGAGCCGATTTCCATTTTAATGATTTCAGCCGTTTTTTCGCCGATCAGCAAATTGTATTTTCGCTTTAAATACTGAACGATAGCGTCGTTCATCTCGTCGCCGGCAATACGAATTGAAATACTTGTGACAATTCCAGAGAGTGAAATAACGGCAATTTCCGTTGTTCCTCCACCAACATCCACGACCATGCTTCCAACGGGATCATGCACCGGCAGTCCCACCCCGATGGCAGCAGCCATGGGTTCTTCTACCAAAAAAACCTCCCTGGCACCGGCGTGTTCGGCAGAATCCCGTACGGCGCGTTTTTCTACCTCCGTAATTCCGGATGGAATTCCAATGACGACCGTGGGGCGCAAAAACCTATTCGCCTGCACCCTACGGATAAAATATCGAATCATCTCTTCCGCCAATTCAAAATCGGCAATAACCCCATCGCGCAGCGGACGAATGGTTGTAATCTCTCCTGGTGTTCGACCCAGCATTTCTCTGGCTTCCGAACCAAATGCAACAATCTTCTGATCTAAACGACGCACGGCTACCAGCGACGGCTCGTTTACCTGAATCCCCTTGCCGCGAACAAAAACCAATGTGTTGGCCGTTCCCAGATCAATGGCGATGTCATTCGAAACAAAACTCAAGAGAGATAGTTTCATCGGCAATCCTTTCAGAGTTCAATTGAATTTATTTAAATTTCAAAATCTAACGATCAATGTCGAAAATGGCGAATCCCTGTAAAAACCATGGCCACATTTTGCTCGTTTGCGGCCTGAATGACCTCTTCGTCCCGAATGGAACCCCCGGGCTGAATGACGGCTGTTGCCCCGGCTGAAGCGGCCGCGTCCAGACCATCGCGGAATGGGAAAAAGGCATCGGAGGCAGCAACCGATCCATTCAAATCTAATTGGGCTTGTCTGGCCTTTTTCACAGCCAATTCAACGGAATCCACGCGCGACATTTGCCCGGCACCAACGGCAAGCGTCATAGAATCATTTGTAAAAACAATGGCATTTGACTTCACATGCTTGGCCACTTTCCAGGCAAATCGAAGTGCTTTCCATTCCTCTTCGGTGGGTTCCCGTTTGGTAACAACTTTTAGAGCTGACTCATCCAGATCCATAGAATCGACTTCCTGCAAGAGCACCCCATTTAAAGCCGATTTGAGAGTTGTAGACACTCCTTTCATTAATTTCGGCTGAAATTTCAGAATTCTCAACTTCTTTTTTTGCCGAAGAAGTGCCAGCGCCTCAGGGGCAAAATCCGGTGCCAACAGCACTTCTACAAAATGCGTGCGCAACTTTTCAGCCAGAGGCATGTCTATCGTTTGATTGGTGCAAATAATGCTTCCAAAAGAGGAAATCGGATCCGTTGCCTTTGCCCGCTGGTAAGCCTCCAACAGGCTGTCTCCGGTACCTACACCACAGGGATTTGTGTGTTTAATGATGGCAACGGTTGGTTTTTCCGTGAATTCCTGAATCAAACGAA
>CAZMRE010000049.1:0-1433 GCA_964568545.1 uncultured Deferribacteres bacterium
GTAATAGGCGCGTCGTAGCCCATGCGACCGGTTTGCAAATAGGCGCGGAAATTCCGATACCGGTCCCAACTCGTACCCTTGTACGGAAATTTTTTGGTCTTGTGATCCTCCGCCCGACCAACCAGGCGCTCCATGCTCCAGGATGTCAGAAATTGCGTAAACCCTTCATCCAGCAAGGCCCGGTAGGTTTCGTTGTTGCCAATCATTCCGTAGAACCAGTTGTGGCCTTCTTCGTGGGCAAACAGACCGTAGTAGCCGGGGCTCGTACCGCCGTCCATTGTAATCATCGGGTATTCCATGCCGTCGTCCGCGTCGGCCACAATCATTTTGTGGTAGCCGAAGGGCCCGATGTCCCGCGAATAAATGCGCACCACGTCAGCAGCGAATTGCGCGGCATCCTGCCATTTGGCTGCCTTCCACTCCCGCGCCAGGGCGTACACCTTGACCCCATTTTTCAATGTGACTTCCCCAATCCGGTAGCTCGGGTCGGCCGTCCAGGCAAAATCGTGCACATTCACAGCATGATAGTGCCAGGTTTTGGTTTTTCCGTCTACGTGAGGAATGATCACAGATGGCTTCTCGCCAAAGGGCTTATTCTTGAAATTCTCGATTCGCAACTTTTTCATGAGCTCCGGGGGAAGGACTTCGCTTCGATTGAGAAGGTAGCCCGTAGCTCCCACAATGAATTCCTGCGGCAGCGTAATTTTGACGTCGAATGTGCCGAAATCACCGTAGAATTCGTGGCCCAGATGCTGGTCGGTGGTCCAGCCGAATCGCCGGTCGTACACGCAGATTTTAGGATACCACTGCGTGGCCGTAAATTGATCAAAACCGTGGCTGGGATTGTACTTCATTCGATGCCGCAGGGTACTGAATTTTGTGGCAAAATCGATCTGGAAAATGGTCGAATCACCCGGTGCCAGGGGTTGATTTAAATAAACCCGCATGATCGTATTGTCGATGACATATTTTAGACTTTCCCCGGAACCGTCCACCAGCGTCTCGATGTCCGTCCCTCCTTCCTGAGATTTTTTCAGGTGGGCAATGCTGTAGTCGCCGTGGCTGCGGCGCAGCTTGTCCAGGTAACTCCCTTTGCGGTAGGCATTCTGGAAGAGATGAAAGAAAACGAAGGTCAGCGTGTCCGGGGAATTGTTGTAATAAATGAGCCGCTCGTGGGCAAAAATGGTGCGCTTCTTCACGTCCAGGCGAGCCTCCATTTTGTAATCCACGTCTTGCTGCCAGTAGCTCGGGTACGGCGGGCGGTTTTTCCAGTAGTAAGGATTTTCAGCGCTGCGAAAAGCAATTCCCAGCGAATGCGCCGGATTGTAAGGCATTTTTTGCGCTAATACCGGCGCGATTCCCAAACCCAACCACAGAAATAAAACAACCCATTTTTTCATTGGAATGTCCTCCTCACGTTGAGATTAACCTTG
>CAZMRE010000049.1:1533-12988 GCA_964568545.1 uncultured Deferribacteres bacterium
ACAGCCTCAAAAACCTCTTCCACAGAAATGGAAGTCATGCAAATGTGGTCGATCGGGCAAAAATCATGATGACAGGGCGAACAGGCCACCTGTTTGTAGATTACTCGATGCCCCTCGTTTTCGGTATACGGAAACCAGATATCCGGCTCGCCCGGACCGAAAATGCCAATAGTTGGGGTTCCCACGGCCGGAGCCAGGTGCATCGGGCCACAATCGTTGGACACAAACACCGAAAAATGGTTTAGGACAGAGGCCAACTGTCGCAGCGTGAGAATCGGCCCGCGAAAAACGGATGTGCCGACTTTTTCCACCACCTTCTCCAAGATTTTTTGATCCCCGGGGCCGCCTGTGAGAAAAACCTGAGCATTTAGTTCCCAGTAGATTTTCCTGGCCAATTCGGCAAACCGTTCCCAGGGCCAGAGTTTGGCCGGCCAGGTTCCCCCGGGGTGAAGTCCCACGATGGGGCGATCCAAATCAAAACCATGCAATTTCAAATAATCCACTGCCCACGCTTTCTCGCTCTCCCGCAAAAAGACTTCCGTCCGCGTGCCATCTGAAGGAAGTCCGAAAAATTTTAAAATATTTAAATTGAAATCAATTGCCGTACGCCAGGCATTCCGGGAAACCGGAAAAAGGTGCGTGTACAAATGTTTCCGGTAGCGGTAATCTCCCCCGATGCGAATGGGTGCACCGGACAAATAGAGCTGAAAGGCCGTTCGCGGCAAACCGAGCAAATCCACGGAAACAGAACATTTTTCCCGCCGTACTCCCTTGAAAAATCGAATCTGCTGCAGAAAACTCAGCCCAATCGGAAGGCCGTTAAAATAATCCCGATCAAAGGGAATAATGCCATCCAGATAGGGATTATTTTCCAGAAGCTCCGTGAAAGGCGGCTCCGCCATGTAAAGTAGGCGCGTCTCCGGCATTCCTTTTTTGAGAGCCCGAATGAGCGGCGTAGTCAAAATCACATCCCCCATAAAACGGAGTCGGGAAATGAGCAGGCAATCGATCTTTCCCGGATTAATTGGCCGGAAATAGCGCGACACGGCTAATTCACCAAGCTTTTGAGTTCACAAACCACGGTTTTCAGTTCCTCTTCCGTGTTGTAAAAATGGGGAGCGGCCCGGAGATTTTTCAGTCGGTAGGATAGATAAATCTGTTTTTTCAAAAGCGCCTGATGGAGGGGCAAATCATCGGGCAAAAGAGAAAATGTAACGATTCCCGAGCGCTTTTCTTTTTCCGTGGGAGAAAGGATTTTGGCTCCTAATTCGTGCAATTGCTCAATGAGAAACGCGCTCAATTGAAGCACCCGCTCTTCGATCGCTTGAGGCCCCACTTCAAGAAAAAGCTCAACTGAAGCCAGCATCCCTCTAAATCCCAGAAAGTTCGTTGTAGCCATTTCAAACCGTTGTGCAGAATCCAGGAAATCAAGCTTAAAATTGAGCAGATCCCAGGGGTTCTTTACACTGAGCCAACTTGCAAAAACGGGCGAAAGCTGTTCCAGCAGTTGGGGAGAAATGTACATAAAACCCGTCCCCATGGGCGACAGCATCCATTTGTGACCGCCCACACTCAGGAAATCTACCCCCCAATCCCGGACCTTCATTTGCAGAGCACCAACCCCTTGAATGCCATCCACTACCAGCAAAGCGCCGTGGGCATGACAAACATCGGCCAGCCCCTTTAAGTCCGCGCGAAATCCGTTTGTAAATTGAACAAAGGAGAAGGCTAACACCCGGGTACGGGAGGTAAAGTGATCTTCAATCTCTTTGATGGAAATCTCACGCCCGGAAACAGGCAGAAAATCCACAATCACCTCCTTTTTTTGCAGATTTAAATACGGGTACACATTGGATGGAAATTCAATGGAGGGAATGAGAATGTGATCCCCCGGCTGAAAAGGAAATCCCTGCGCAAAAATATTGAGCCCCGTGGAAGTATTTTGCACGAGCGCAATCTGTTGATCGGATTCGGACTGAATCAATTGGGCCAATTTTCGGCGCAAAATGGCCAGATTTTCAATATTTTCCTCGTCAAATTTTACGGGAGGAAAATGCCGCTTTCGTAAAAACTCCTGCATCGCTTGAACGCTTTGTTTGGGAAGCGGGGAAACAGCGGCGTGTTCCAGGTAAATCATTTTTTTCGTATGCGGGAATTCGCTTCGAATCGTTTCAATTTTCATTGGAGTTCGTCTGTTTTTGTAAGGAGCTCACCGAAATAAATCATGTCCACTTTTCCCTCGAGAAAAATGTTTCGTAACTCCGGGTCAAATTGAATGGTCAAAATTCCCCCCGGAGCCTTTACACTAACGGGAGATTCTAATTTTCCCTTTAAAAATCCAATGATTGCTGCAGCCGTAGATCCCGTTCCGCAGGCCAGTGTTTCTGCCTCCACGCCCCTCTCGTAAGTTCTGATGTAAAGGGTGTGTTTGTCCTGGTAATCAATAAAATTGACATTTGTCCCCTGGCGAAAATGAGGATGATAGCGAAGTGCCCGGCCGATTTTTTCAACATCCACAGAATCCAGATTTTTTGTCCTTGCCACAAAATGCGGAACACCAACCCAAGCAAATCCCTCGCTGTCCAGCCCAAATTCCTCTGCCAATGGGAGTCTCAGATCTATTTCCCGGGGAGCCGGCATCTGCACCCGGATGCTGTTTTCTTTCAAATGGGCTTCAAGTGAGCCGCTTTTTGTACCGAATTTCAAAGTGTTGGTACCCAGTCCCTTCAAATGGGCAAACAGGGCAATCGCCCGGGCACCGTTTCCGCAGAGCTCTCCCTCTGAGCCGTCGGCATTAAAATAGCGCATGGAGAAATCCAGCGATTCCGATTTCTCCAATAGCAGCACGCCATCGGCTCCTACGCCTGTTCGTCTGGTACAAATTCTTTGAATGAAATCCTTCTCGGGCAAAAGACCCAATTTCCGGTTATCAATGAGAATAAAATCATTTCCCGTGGCGGATATCTTTGTGAATTCAACCATAACTGCTTCTGCCTTATTTTTGAAAAAACCGGGAGAATATCTAAAAATAGCTGAATGGCCAACGTGTTCGTTTGACCAAAACAATCTGTGATGCAAAAAATTGAAGACGTAATCCAACTCTTAAGAAAATAAACACCTGTTGAAGCGCAAAAAGAATGGCAATAAAGAGCCAGCTTCTTCCATCAAAAAAATGGCTGCCGAACAAATAGGCCGCTATTAAAAATACAGCACTTAGAATTAGCAAGAAATACAGGAGTGTAACCGATCCCAAATGGCGAAATGCAAAATTTATCGCCTTTCCGAATGAAAGAAGCACCGACCTGTGATTGTCCAAGACCAGAAATGTTTTTGTGTAATCGATGAGCATATCAAAAAACAGAAAAAGCATTGCAACAACAAAAAGAACACTTCCCCTCATCAGTGAGGATAAAATCTCATCAAAAATATGGGATTTTATGGAATTCAAAACACCGATTAAAAGAAAATAGACAAAAACAACAATCATCAGAAGCAAAAGCCAAATGAGAAGAATTCTGAAAAATCTGCCGAAATACTCTGCGCATAATTTCCAGAAATTCGGCAAATCAGATGGGGGTTCCTCCTGAATATAAATGGAATAAATGCCGCCCATTAAAAAATATTGCAGAAGTAAATAAAACAAGCCCAAAATCAATAGGGTTGCTGCGATAGCCGATAAACCCGATGCATTATCCCGAAGGAAGTTAACCGTAGCCATGAAATCGAATTGATTCAGAAAATTTTCTGCACGCAGCGAGTGACCGAAATAGCGGCTAATCAATACGTGTGCGGGATAGGCAATAATAGCGGCAAATA
The DNA here is from genome assembly GCA_964568545.1 of uncultured Deferribacteres bacterium. Classification (GTDB taxonomy): domain Bacteria; phylum Zhuqueibacterota; class JdFR-76; order JdFR-76; family BMS3Abin05; genus BMS3Abin05. The sequence goes on from CAZMRE010000049.1 coordinate 5,350, forward strand.
CAAGATTAAAGGCATAAAACACAATCCAATATTTTAAATGGCTTATAACCAACTTAAGCCCATCTTGAAATGAATTCATGGCTTTCATTAAGAGAAACTCCGATTTCCTTAAAAGACAAATAACTGCAGAATATTTTGAATCCAGAAAAGTACTCTCAGGCTGAGGCGATTAACCGCTTGTTTCTGCCCTTTTGCTTCCCATGAATTGTTCACGACATTCTCATCCAGCCATATTTTGTGAAGCGGGTCGATGTCCACATAGGCCAATTTTTGGTGTGTTCTAAATGTCCATTTTTTCCAAGGCGAAATGCCATCCCAGGTTTTTACGACGGATGAATCGTTTTCAAATTCGATTTTTATTTGAATGGGTACATGAAAATTCCCCTTGCGACGGATTTTAACCGTTGATTTATAAAATGTGGAATCGGCAGTTGATTTCTTCCTGAGGGAATCCTGCTTGCTCGCTGGCAAATTCTTTTTTAATGTGTTCTGGGCCGGGTCAATTCGATCACTGCGCGCCTCTCCAATAGCATAGTCGAGATGACCACTCTCGTACAAAAACTGATCAAAATACCAATCCCAATTCTCGCCTGTTACATCGTTCACAGTCTGCACAAAATCCCGGCTGGTGGGGTGTTTAAATTTCCAGCGTGTAAAGTAGGTTTGCATAATCTGATCCATTTTCACAATCCCCACGTAGCTTTCAAGCGTGCGCAACATCATGGTTGGTTTGGAATAGGAGTTTGACGAATAGCTGGCGGCGCTGTAAAAATCCCACGCATTCCGTTTAATAGGATCGAGAGCCGCGCCGTTCAGATATTCCAGCCACTGTAAGTTGGAATCACTTATTTTGATGCCGAACAGGTCAAACGAGGATTCATTATCACCGTAGTAGTAATCCATTATTCTTGTTTCGTAATAGGTGTTAATCCCCTCATCCAGCCATGCCTCTTCAAATTCGTTATTCGCCACCATTCCATACCAATATTGATGGCCAAATTCGTGAACGGTTACGGTCTCGGGCAAACGGATCCCCTTTGGAATCAGCCAGTGGGTTCCCAATGTAATAAGTGTGGGATATTCCATTCCCCCTGCCCCCGCTGCGGCCGTGGGAGGATCAATCATGGTCAAGTTTGAATAGGGGTACCACCCGACATGTTCATAAAAATAGGTCATTGCATTTTTCACAGCCTGAAGATAACGCCGAACATGCCGTTTGTGAAAGGGCTGGTAAAAAAGATTGATTTGAACCCGCTCTTCATTTTTGCCGGGAAGCTTTTTGAGAAAGCTGTCTCTCGCGATGTGAAAATCCGGCGAAGCCGCCCAGGCAAAATCATGTACATCTTCCGCCAAAAAACGGAACATCGAAAGTGAATCAATTGTTGTCTTTTCCAGCAAATCGCCTGTTGCACCCACTTCGTAATTTTTCGGCACAAATATTCTCACATCATAGACACCAAAATTGGAAAAAAATTCCGATGTAGCATGATACTGGTGACAATTCCACTTGCCATGCCAATAAACCCCAATCTTCGGAAACCATTGGGCTACCATAAAAAAGTTTTTGTAATAGCCCGCTCTCGCAAAAACACGGGGCAGCTTTGTCTCAAATTCGATCGAGAGCTTGAGTTGTTCCCCCGGCGGAATGGAAACAGGCAGTCGAACCTTGGCAACCGTTCGATCAAATGGATTGCCATCATCGGGAGAAACAAACGAAAGGGAGTCCATTAAACTGGTTCCATCGGATAGCTTTAAACTTTTTACGTGAACAGACCCTTTTTTGTCCCTCTCATATTTCTGCCCGCGGAGCCGCCCCCCGGATTCCATCATAAACGTGGATTTTTCGCTGCTGAAGGCATTCATGTAAAGATGAAGGTAAATATCCGAAACAAAATCTGAGGATGTATTTTTCCACGTCAAAACTTCTGATCCCGAGATAAGCTTCTTTATGGGATTCAGCGAAACGGTCATCACGTAATTGGCAATTCTGGGACTGGGCGGATCGTACTCCTCCTGAGCCATCAAAAAATGGCTGAACAAAACTAACAGACCAACTGGAACAATCGTTTTCAGGAATGTCTTCATTTTCTTCCAGGATTTTTTGTCATTGCTTTAACAGATATTTCAAATCTCGACTCGCCTTTGGAGCGATTTTCGAATTCGGGTAGCGATGCAGGATTTTTTCATACAAAACAATTGCTACCGTTTGATTGTCAAAATCCTTCTCGTAAATTTTAGCCATTCGATAATAGGCGTCCGCAACCAAAGCGTCGTCATTGCTGTGATTTATGAATTCCACATATTCCTGCACAGCCAGCTTAGGACGTTGAAATGCAGATTCGTAAATTTCAGCCAGATGAAGATGAACGAGCGTGCGTTCTTTTTCAATTACCTAATCACCGTGAGCCCAATCGTAGGCATAGCCCGCAGCATTTAAAATCATTCCGGCCATAAAAATGTAGAGATTTTTTTCCGTTGATTTCCCATATGTGAAGTTCATTTGTTTAGTGTTTTTCCACAAAAAAAATGTTACCAGCCATCGTTTAAGCATTAGAAAAAGCTCCTATGAACGTGCATTCAAATCTATTTTCATTGAGCCCAATTCATACCCACTGCCAAAACGGTTTTTCGGCATGCAGCAAATTCATTTGGTACTTTTTGGAGTGAAGTTAGAATTTAGTTTTCAAATTTAATAAAAAATACTTAATTTTACAAGATTAATTTTTGCACAGGGGTCACTGCGGCTATTTCATTTTATCCCGGCCCACTTTTTTCTTTTGAATAAAACTGTTTCATAAAGATTTTCAAGGCGATCCACCATTTTGTCAAAACTGAACCTTTCCAGAACGCGCCTTCTTCCTCGTTCGCCGTATCGATTTCGCTTTTCAGGCGACTGAATTAGTCCTTCCACTCGATCAACCAATTTCGCAACATCTTTTGGAGGAACCAGTTCGCCCGTCTCTCCTTCAATAACAATATCCAGAATTCCGTCACAATTGGAAGAAACAACGGGCAGACCAACTGACATGGCTTCCAGTACTACCAAGCCGTAGGCTTCAGCATATGACGGAAAAACAAAAATATCCAGGGCCTGAAGCATATTTTCAATGTTTTTGCGGAATCCTGTAAAAATAAGGCGATTTCCTAATCGTAATTCCTGTGCCCTTTTCCGAATAAGCTGCTCTTCGTCATCCTCGCCAATGGAAGCGCCGCCGATAAGCAGAAAATAAACATCGGCATATTTGGAGGACAGGCGAGCTGCCATTTCAAGAAACTCCAGATAGCCTTTTGCCCGTTGCAAACGTCCCGCAATTCCGATAACCAGGGCATTCTGCGGAATGAGAAACTCGTGTCGTATCCTACGCCGGTTATCGGTGTCCGGTTTAAAACGTGCAGTGTCAATTCCAAGATGAAATAATTCTACTTGATTCTCTCGTACCGGATGCGTTTTTAAAATATTTTCGTAAATAACTTGTGAATTTGCAAGAATCTTGTCGACACGGCTGTAAATTTTACGATGAAGAAAATCAGTTTTAGCACGCTGAGTGCCAATATGTTTTGTTAAAAATAAGGAAATGGAGTCCATCTTTCCGATGGCAGGAACAAACGTCCACAGATCCTTAGAATAATGCGAATGGACAATTTGAATGGCGTTTTTTTGAATGAAGTTGCGCAGTTTCCTTTGCTGAATGGGATGCCAGTAGGATTTCAAAAGAAGAGAATACGTTGGCAACCCCAAAGCCTCCGCTTCGTTCATTAACGGACTTTCCGGGAAGCCAGCAACAATTACATTATGTCCCCTTGCAACCAATGCGCGAGCTAATTCCGGCACATGCATTTCCATTCCTCCCCAGGATTGAGAGGAACATGCCTGCAAAATATTGTACCTGTCACCGGACACTTTTAGGAATCGGATTGGTAAAGATGATGAATTTCAATAAATTCCCGAACGGAATCGGGCACAAAATAGCGAATGGACTGGCGTTTTTTAATCCTTTGACGAATTGAACTGGAAGAAATCTCGATGAGAGGCGCGGCACTAAAAAGGACGTGCTTCCTCAAAGAGGATTCTACCTGATCCACGGAAAAGCCCTTTCGCTGAACGGCAACAAGCCTGCACAATTCCAGAATTTTCTCGGGCTCGCGCCAATTGGGAAAGTCAATGAGATTGTCCAACCCGATAAACCAGAATAACTCATCTTTCGGCTGGTGTCCTTCAACGATTTGCCGAAGGGTATCCGCGGTGTAAGAAATGCCGCCCCTGCGAATTTCCAGATCAGAAACCCTAAAAATTGGGTTTCCCTGAATAGCTAGAGAAACAAGTTTATATCGAATATCGGCAGACAGCATTTTATCCCCCTTTTTGTGAGGCGGTGTTGCCGATGGGATGAAATGTACTTCATCCAGACAAAACTCATCCTTTAAGAATTCGGCAATCAACAAATGTCCCGTGTGAATGGGATTAAAACTACCTCCATACAAACCGATTCGCATTCCCCTTACTCGCTCTTTTGTGATTGCTGAGCCGTTTGACTGGTTTCGCTTTTCTTGAGAATTTTTCGAATAGCCTTCAATCGCCTTTTGGCCTTTGAATGATAGCTGCCATCGGGAAACTTTCGAAGATATTGGGCCAATGTGTTGCGTGCTTCCTCATATTTTCCCTGGTGATATTGCGCCTCCCCCTTCCAGAACAGAGCCTTCTCGCCAAAGGGTGTATCATAATATTTGTTAATCACAAAGCCATAGTAGATTTCTGCCGCTTTCCATTCATCCATTTTGCGATACAGTTCCGCATCCTTGTAATCCTTTTTAGCCAATTTATCCCGGCATTCGGTCAGTTTCATCTGAACATCCTTTTTGAGCGGACTATTTGGATAATCCTCCAAAAATCGTTGAAACTCATCAATAGCCTTGTATGTGTACTCCTGATCCAAGCCATAATGCGGTGAAAGTTCGTAGTAGCACAAACCGATTTTGTAGCGGGCATCATCTGCATATTGACTATCCGGATAATTTCGCAAGAGTTTTTGGTACTCGGCAGCAGCTAAAATATACTCCTTTAGTTTGAAATGAGATTCGGCCAAATAATATTGTGCCTTATCCACGATGCTGCTACCGGGATAATTTAATACAATGATGGTCAATTCCGTTTTGGCATCCAGATAATGCTTCTTGTTAAACAGCTCAATGGCGTGCTTTAAGCGTGCTTCCGGCGTCATCACAGGTTTTTGCTTTGTAGAAGAACATGACGCAAATATGATCGATAAAATTAAAATGAGACTGCTGGTAATCAGCAATTTTTTCCAATTGTCAAACTGCATCCGCAATTCCTTCCCTATAGATCATTTTTCCATTCATAAATACAAGTTAAATCTTGCTGTTTCCTAAATTTCTTTCTCCATCTGTATTATGTTGATCGGATCAAAAAAAACAAAACCATAACACCGATTGAGATACCTGCCAAAAAACTCATCTTTAAATACGTGTAAAACGCCTCTTTGGTTCGTTCCACTTTCCCACGCAAAAAAGGAAGTTGATTTTTCTGACATTCTAAAACCGCTTTTTGCCTCAGTGTATCCTCTGCTGTTGAAGTCAAATCCCCGCTCCAGAGTACTTTCCCGTTTCCGATAGCGATCACTTGAATATTTTGCACCAATTCAACCATTCTCCGAAACTTTTTCCGCCTAAATAATCGTGTTTTGATCGGAAAATAATGTATCGAAAATTTTTTAAGATATATTTCAATCCGAAAACCATTAGTGATCTTTTTATTCTCAAAAAAAATGTTTTTAAAACCGTCCCTCAGCAAAATAGAATTCAAGGATGAAAAAAAATATCTTGCCATCGGCGAGGGCTCTCCGGCTTGAAAAAGTATGAGCGAATCATTTTTGTCCATTTTAACACGTTTTTCAATCCGCTGCCAGTTATTTTCTACCAATCCTTCTGCCAATTTTTCATTCGTTTGCCCCGATACCGTTCCCCCCAAAAGGGGTATCAGCGCCGCAATCAGAAAAAAAAATTGGAGAAGCTCTGGAAATTTTGCCCGATACCCAACCCACAAAATCAAAAATAGACTAAGAATGAAAAGAGATGCCACTGATCTCTCCATTTTAAATCACTTCTCTCAATAACATAGGAATAATTAAAAACGTAATCGGCATCGTTGTACTTTGCGTTATCCGGACGAAAAAGATTTGTGCTTAACAGTCCGATTCCCGCGGAAAAATACTTTTTATGCGTTTTATTCTCCTGAAAATAGCCTCCCCGAATTCCCATAACGCTTCCGATTTTTTGTTCCATTCCAAAATGGACTTCCCGCGAGGCCGGTTTCGTCTCTTCCGAAATATTCCGAACATCCAGGCTCGCCGTTGTCCCGTGAAAAGGCATATAAGATAGCCCCACGTTTACCGTTTCATCTACCATCCGTTCGAGAGGCATCCGGATATTTTGAATCACATCGGGAACATCGTAAAACATAATTCCCACATTCAAATTCTTTGCCGGTTTGATTAGCATGCCGTAATTCGCCCCAAGCTCTCTCTTCACCTTTCCACTATCTTCAAAGGTGTAATAACCCAATGTTCCACCCAATGAGAATCTGTCCGCTAAATTTATCCGCATAAAGGCTGTTTCAAAATGATTGCTCAGAAAATGCTTTGCCGAAAACATATTTTTTTTAGAAAGCCTTTGGTACCGCTGCAAGGGCTCTTCATACAGCGTAACCCCCATTTGAAACGGGGAAACGCTAAGCACAATACCTTTGATCAGTGTTCGTGCCACACTCCACCATTGACCCTTGTTCAGAGGCACTTTTTGATTATCTTTGTAATACATGAAGAGTCCAGTGGACGCTACCGGATTTGCAATTATTGAGAAGTGCAATCCCCTCTTTAGATTACAGAATTTCACTGAGGCCGGATTGTAGGCAACTGAGCCAATTCCATTCTCCACAGCTACATACGCTCCACCCATTGAGATAGGAACGATTCGGCTCACATCCAATGTGGCAAAATAATTTTCCTGAGCATAAACCGGAGATAGAAAAATCAGGATAAAAAGCGCCAATACCGGCCACTTAAGCAGCCGCTTCTCTCTTCCCAAATTTTGCTTTAATAAGTACCCAAATGATTTCCACACAAGCAACACTCGCTGCCACATACGTAAATATATCGCCATATTTGGTAAAAAATGTTTTTTTTGATCGAAGGACAATTATTGGCCCTTTTGCTATTTCTTGCTTAAACAATTTTGTTTTTGTTAATACGCGTCCGTAGGGATCAATGATCATGGAAACACCGGTATTGGCACATCTTGCCACGCTCACGCGGTTCTCAATTGCACGAAAAACTGCAATTTGCGCATGATGGTACGGAGCCTCAGATTTTCCAAACCAGGCATCATTGGTTACAATTACCAAAAATCTTGCCCCCAATTTCACAAATTTCCGAACCTCATCCTGAAAAATGGATTCGTAGCATACCACTCCTGCAAATGACAGCCCCGACTTTGTATGACTAATACCCCTTTTTTGAAGATATGTTCCTGGAAGATCAAATAAATTGTACGCCTTGCCTGGTGTAAAATCACCAACTCCAGTCTGGAGCGCGTCGAGCCACTTTTCAAGAAATGGGAACCTCTC
>CAZMRE010000050.1:0-2210 GCA_964568545.1 uncultured Deferribacteres bacterium
AAATCACGCTTCGTGTGGCCAATTGGGCAGGTGCAAGGGAACTCAAACTGGAACGCCGAATCGCCGCGGCGTTTGAGAAGCGCCATCCTGACATCAGGGTGTCGGTTGAAACGATTCCCTCCGGATACAAAGAAAAAATCCTCACGGGAATTGCGTCGGGGAATCCTCCGGACGTCTTTCTTCTGGATGCGACCATCATCCCCGCCTTTTTAAGTCAGAATGTGTTGGTCGATTTGATGCCGTACGCTAAAAAATACGGGGTTGATTTGTCCGTTTATTTCCCAAACGTGCTGCGAATTGCCGAACGGGAGACTTCCCTGTTTGCCTTGCCAAAAGATTTCACCCCCATGGTCATGTACTACAATAAACGCCTGTTCGATGCCGAAGGGCTTCCCTATCCGGCTGAGGGCTGGAGCTGGCAGGATTATTTGACGCTTTCGCAAAAGCTTACAAAGGATTTAAATGGCGACGGGCAAATTGATCAATTTGGCACAGTGGTTTCCGACCGCCTCTACCTCTGGATTCCCTGGGTGTGGAGCAACGGCGGCGATGTGCTGAGTCCCGATGGCACACGAGCCGCAGGCTATTTTAATTCTCCCGAAACTGAACAGGCGCTTCAATTTTTAATTGATCTTCGAACAAAATACCGGGTGGCGCCCTTTGGCCCCTACCTTTCAGCGGTTGGAGGAACAGGTGCTCTTTTCTACACCGGGAAGATCGGGATGATGGAGAGCGGACACTGGTGGATCCCGACGCTGAAAAAATATCTGAATACCGGAAAACTTTCAATCGGTGTGGCGCCGCTTCCAACGCCGGAGGGGGGAAAACATGTCACGGTCATGTACGAATCCGGTTGGTGCGTACCAAAAGCCTCGAGGCAGCGGGAAAGGGCTGTTCAATTAGCACTGTTTCTGGCCGGCGAACAGGCTGCCCGCATTCGTGCGGAGAGTGGAATCGCCATTCCGGCAATCATCAGCGTAGCCCGGGAACAGGCTGAATCGGATCCTTACGGAATCGAGCAGGTCTTTTTTGATGATGTCAAATACGCGCGGATGCCCTGGGGAAGCCGGGTCGAATCGTTTAGTCAGATTGAGACAATTGCAAGGGATGCTGTCGATCAGGTGATGATTGGTCACGGGCTTATGCAGCCTGCTTTTACAAGAGCCGCTCAAAAAATGGATCGGACTCTTGCCCGATCCAAAAGGCTTCAATCATCCAAACCGGAAAAATCCGGTTACGCCACTGTACGGACCTTTTTGTGGATCGCTCTTTTTGCAATTTTTCTTCTCATTCTGGGGCACATTCTTCTGGTACACGCGCCGGAACGCCGCCGTCTTTTGCAGGGCTATATTTTTCTGTCGCCGTCTTTGATTCTTTTACTCGTTTTTGTTGCCGTGCCCCTTGTGTTTTCGCTTTATTTGAGTTTTCACCAATGGAATGTCATTTCTCCGGAGAAGCCTTTTGTGGGTTGGGCAAATTTTACTGCCCTTTTTCATGATGCTATTTTCTGGAAGGCTATGAAAAACACTGGCATTTTCACACTTCAGGTTCCAGTGGGAATGGCGGTTGCCCTTTTTGTGGCCATTCTAATGAATCAGCGCTTGAAAGGAATTCATTTCTTTCGAACCATTTTCTTTCTGCCCAGTGTGTCTTCTTTTGTGGCGGTGGCGCTGGTCTGGCAGTGGCTGTACCAGCCTCAGTACGGATTGGTCAATTTCATTCTAAAACAAATTGGACTCGGGCCGGTCCCCTGGCTATCGAGTCCGAAGACAGCCCTTCTTTCAATCATGATTATGACCGTCTGGATGGGCATTGGCTACCAAATGGTGATTTTTCTGGCGGGCCTGCAGGGAATTCCGGGTTATTTGTACGAAGCAGCCATTATTGACGGGGCATCCCCCTGGCAGCGGTTTCGATCCGTTACGCTGCCCCTTCTCAAGCCCACCACATTTTTTGTGCTTATTACATCTGTCATTGGTTCGTTTCAGGTTTTTACCTCGGTTTACGTGATGACGCAGGGCGGCCCCAACCGAGCTACCGATGTGGTGGTTTATCATATCTACCAGAACGCCTGGGAATACCTTCGCATGGGCTACGCCTCCGCCATGAGCTGGGTGCTGTTCCTTGTAATTTTGATTGCGACAGCGTTGCAATTCAAATTGGTTGGCAAAGAGGTGGGTTATTAGAAAGAAGTTACTCGGTTACTCAGT
>CAZMRE010000050.1:2310-3702 GCA_964568545.1 uncultured Deferribacteres bacterium
GTTCATGCGTTTGCTCGTTTGTTCGTTCGAGCGTTCCTTGGTTCATGGGTCTAATTTTAGAGGGTGAAATGACAATTATAAAGCTAAGGTTACTCGGTTTCTGTTCACTCGTTGATTTGTTTGCTCGTTCTTTGGTTTAATTTTGGAGGCTAAAATGACAATCATTAAATTTGAAGAGATTAAAGCCTGGCAGGAGGCTCGAAATCTAACGAACATGATTTATGACCTTTCTAAAATTGGGGAATTCCGCAAAGATTTTGGTCTTACAGATCAAATTCGACGTGCGGCTGTTTCAATCATGTCCAATATTGCTGAAGGGTTTTTGGCCAGCACTAAAAAGGAATTTAAGCGTTTCTTATTTATTTCTTTACGCTCTGCAGCCGAGGTACAATCCCAGCTTTATGTAGCTCTCGATCAGCATTACATTGACCGTCAAAAATTCAATCAGGCCTATGAGCAAGCGGACAAAACAGCCAGACATGTTCGAAACTTCATCAAATATTTATCCAAAGACATTGATAGAAAAGGAACAAACGAACGAGTCAACAAATGAACCAGCGAACCAGGAGAGTTAGAAAATTAGCGGCAAAATCGGGAATCTATGCTTTGCTTTTCGCTCTTGCGATAAGCATGCTCCTTCCCTTCCTCTGGATGCTGATGACATCTTTTATGAACGAGTTGGAGGTGTACAGCGCCACGCCAAAATTTTTGCCGGAACATTTTCTCTGGAGTAATTACAAAGAAGCACTGACCATGCTCCCTTTTGGCCGGTTTTTTCTGAATACACTGATCATCAGCGTGGCAGTTGTGGCGGGACAGCTCTTAATCTGCTCAATGGCGGCGTTTTCATTTTCCAGATTGCAGTACAGCGGGCGGGACAAAATTTTCACCCTTTATCTTTCCACAATGATGATTCCCGGTATTGTAACCCTGATTCCCGCTTATTTAATTGTCGACTCTTTCCACTGGCTGAACACCTACTGGGCGCTGATTGTCCCATTTCTGACCAGTGTTTGGGGAATTTTCCTGCTGCGCCAGTTTTTTCTGACCCTTCCCAGGGAGCTGGAAGATGCCGCCCGCATTGACGGCGCCGGCACCTGGACGATTTACTGGCGCATTATTTTACCCCTTTCTAAGCCTGCCCTCGCCACATTGGGAATTTTTTCCTTCATGGGCATGTGGAAAGAATTCCTCTGGCCGCTTGTGGTTACTAATCGGATGGACATGCGCCCGGTTGAAGTTGGAATCGCTCTTTTCCACAGCATCTATTCCACCAACTGGCCCTACCAGATGGCCGCCGCTGTGGTGGTTATGATCCCGATTGTGCTCATTTTCTTCTTTACCCAGCGCTATTTTGTGAAAGGCATTGCCCTAAGCGGAATGAAACAGTAG
>CAZMRE010000050.1:3802-12738 GCA_964568545.1 uncultured Deferribacteres bacterium
CCATGGACATTCTTTCCCTTCTTTCGCGAACGGACAAGCATTTCCTGGGGGGCGGGAATCGCGTGGTGTGGACGCCGCCGTTTCCGGTGTGGCTGGATGAACCCGGCTTCTGGGATAAGGCCAGTTATTTCAACTTTGATTTTGAGCCGGTTTTCGCTGTTACTATTCTGGACGAAAACGGCAAAGAACTCAGACCTAAATTTCTACGGCGTGATTGGAATCCTGCCCGCCTCAGACAAATTTACAACCTGCCCCACAAGCTTCTGATGATTGAAGAAAAGGCCGTGCTGCCGGAGGACTCCCTGGTTTCGGCTCTTTCTTTTAAAAATAACGGGCGCGAAAAACAAACCCTGCACATCATTTTCTGGACGGCTCAGGACAGCAATCCCTACGAAAGCCGGCTTTTTGTTGACAACGTGGATGTAATGGACAACAAAATTGGATTCACAAAATTCATTCGCCTGCAGGAGTTGCCCATGCACAGCATCCACACCGCAATGGGACTTTCGGACGAACCGGATTCTTTCGCGATTCAATTTTCTGAACGAACGGCCAATCACCCCCGCTGGATGCTGACACCCTTCTACGAAAAATTCCGGGACCAGCGACTTCCCAATGAAATCAAATTATCGGGAATCAATCAATCCGGTCTTATCTACATGGCGTTGCACAAAGAGGTAACGGTGAATCCCGGAGGGCAGGCGTCCATTTTTGCGGCTGCGGCCCTTGCGGAGGCGGACGAGGAGGCATTTACTCATCTTCAACAAACGCTGAAAAGCGGGAAACCCATCGCCCGAAGCGAAAAGAATTGGCGGGATTTTTTTGAGAGTGTTCCCTATTTTGAAAGCTCTGATGCGTATTTGACTCGCTATTACTGGTACCGCTGGTATGGCTTGCGTTTGTTCATGATTCACGGCGGGGATGAAAATTATCCTTACCCGGCTGTTTGCGAGGGGCTTGCGTATTTTCGGGTACCCATTACGTACAGCGCTCAGTGCCACATGCTGGAAACACGGTGGCTGCCAAAACCGGACGTGGCGCAGGGCTCGCTGCTGAATTTCATCCACCACCAAAATGACGACGGTTCGTTTACAGGACACATCTACCCGAATGGCAAACAGACCAGCGGATTTTACCACGCCAATTGGGGCTGGACGACCCTGGAGGTAAACAAAATTCATCCGGATCGCCAGTTCCTGGAACGCACCTATTTTGCTCTTTCAAAGTACGCCGATTATTTTGACCGCAGCCGTGACAAAGAAGATTCCGGTCTCTACGATGTGGTGGATCAATTTGAAACCGGCCAGGAATATATGAGCCGCTATCCGGCAGTGGATCCGCAGGCGGACACTTACGATTGGGTTAACAATATTCGACTAAAAGGCGTGGATGCCACGGTTTACATCTACGAACTCAAAAAAGCACTTGCCAAAATGGCACATCGTTTGGGTTTGAAGGATGACGCTGCGGATTGGCAAACCGGGGCTGAGAAAATCAAAACGGCGATTCTTTCACTCATGTGGGATTCCTCGGAGGAGATGTTTTTCGATGTGAATCCCCAAACCATGAAACCCACCGGCGTAAAGGCAGCCGTCTGTTTTTACCCCTACATGACGGATCTGGTGAACGAAAGTCACCTGCCGGGGCTCAAACGCCACCTCTTGAATCCCCGTGAATTTTGGACGCCCTGGCCGGTGCCGTCCACGAGCGCAGACGACCCGCTCTTTAACGCGGAAGCCGAGTGGAAGGGCAAGCGGCACAACTGTCCCTGGAACGGGCGCGTGTGGCCGATGACAAACAGTCACATTGCGGAAGTGCTGGCGCAAAACGCCCTGCGGTTCGGCGACAAGGAACTGGGGGCTGCGGCCGTGGAATTCATCCGAAAATTCATTCGGCTCCTGTTTTTCGATCAGGATGTGAACCGGCCCAATTGCTTCGAGCACTACAATCCCTTTACCGGAAAGCCCTCCGTTTACCGCGGCGTGGACGATTACCAGCACTCGTGGATTGTGGATTTGATTATTAAATATGTAGCCGGTGTGCAGGTGAATGATTCGGGAAACGTGTCACTGGCTCCACTGAAATTCGGGCTTCGCTCTTTCAATCTAAAGAATTTGCGAATTGCGGGAAAGGTTTATCAAATAAGTGGAAAATCCGGGAAAGTAAAAATAAAAATGGCGCAAAAAACCTGAGACGCCGCCGTTGGCCAAATCCAAAGTCAAATTTGACGTTGTAAAAGAATGAGCCGCGAATGAGTGAATCACATTTTTTATTCGAATAAAATTCGTGAATTCGCGGCGTTAATATTTTTTAAATGCAGATTGAGGCATTAGGTTATTTTTAATGAATTACACCTTAATCACTGCGTCAGAATTTTCTTGATTAATAAGAAGAATATGCCAATGTCACTTTTGGAAATGAAAAATATTATCAAATCGTACCCTGGTGTTCAGGCGCTGAAAGGTGTCAATCTGACGGTAAGCGCCGGGGAAGTCCACGCACTTGTTGGCGAGAATGGTGCGGGGAAATCTACGCTGATGAAAATTTTGGCGGGTGCGGAAAGCATGGATTCCGGGCAGATCCTGTGGAATGGGGAGGAGATTCACCTTGCCGGTCCGCTGGAAGCCCAAAAGCTCGGAATCAGTATGATTTATCAGGAGTTCAATCTTGTTCCCGAGATGAGCGTTGCCGAAAACATCTTTCTCGGGCGCGAGCCGGTAAAATCCAAATTGGGCATTATTGATTGGAAGACAATGCGAACGCAGGCGGCACAGTTACTGGACCGTCTGGAGGCTCACATCAATGTGCGGCTGCCGGTTTCGGCGCTCAGCATTGCTGAACAGCAAATGGTTGAAATTGCAAAGGCGCTTTCCCACAAAGCCCGGCTGATTGCCATGGACGAACCCTCTGCCACACTGACGAAGCATGAACTCGCCCATTTATTTCGGTTGATTAAAGACCTGTCCCTGGCGGGAATTGCGGTTATTTACATCTCACACCGCCTGGAGGAAATCTTTGAGATTTGCGATCGGGTGACCATTTTGCGTGACGGAGAATGGATCACTACGCAGCCCGTTTCACAAATGAATCGGGAAGAAATTGTGCGACTGATGGTTGGCCGGGAAATTGGCCAGGAGTTCCCCAAAGTACTGGTCAGCCCCGGCAGGGTTTTACTGCGGGTCAGGGATTTATCGTCTGCAAATCGAATTAAGAGGGTCTCATTTGAAATACGTGCGGGAGAGGTGGTGGGCCTGGCGGGTTTAGTTGGTTCTGGGCGAACGGAATTGGCAGGGGCTATTCTGGGATTGGAACCCAAAACCTCCGGAACGATTGAGCTGGAGGGTAAACCGATGACCATTCGCTCTCCAATGGAAGCCATTAGGGCAGGTATTGCACTGATTCCGGAGGATCGAAAGGCGCAGGGTTTGGTAATGAAGGCATCCGTCAGAGAAAATGTAACACTGGCCAGCCTTCGTAAATTCAGTCGCTCCGGTTTTATTCTTTCAAAAAAGGAAATGAAGTCGGTTCGAAAAATGGTAGGCGACCTGCGGATTAAAACGCCTTCCATCGACCAGCCTGTACAGTTCCTGAGCGGAGGCAATCAGCAAAAGGTTGTTCTGGCCAAAGGGCTCCTAACTGAGTCCAAAATTCTTATTTTTGATGAGCCCACCCGTGGCATTGATGTGGGAGCCAAGCAGGAAATCTATCATTTAATGAACGCGCTGGTAAAATCCGGCATGGGGATTTTAATGATTTCCTCCGAGCTTCCGGAAATTCTGGGGATGAGCGATCGGATTTTGGTGATGCACGAAGGCGAGATAATGGGTGAACTCACTCGAAATGAAGCGACGCAGGAAAAAGTAATGGCATTGGCGATGGGAATGGTGCAAAGCTTTCCTTGAAACAAAGAAGGAATTGCGGGAATCTTCTTTCTGTGGAAGAAGATTTGGAGCGTTTTAGTGAATTCCTGTTTCGGACAAGCCGCAAAAAAAAGAACCGCAAAGTTCAGTGAGGGAGAACCAATTTTTGTTTATGAATTTATTTCTTGCAATTCAAAATAGATTTTTGTATTATAAAAATAATATATAACAATCGTTTTCGCAATTGTTCATTTGAGTATACTCTTGTGTGTTAACACGGCTAAATTTTTCGTTCGCATCGCGCATCAGGAATTACGCATGATTTTATGAATAACAATCTGCTTCGTAAATTAATTCCGGCGTTAAGTCTTTTAGTTTTATCACTGGGACTGGCTGTTTTATCGCCCTATTTTTTAACGGTGGACAACCTATTTGCCATTGGGCTGCAAATGGCGGTTGTGGCCATTATGGCCATTGGGGAAATGATGATCATCATCACCGCAGGCATTGATCTTTCCGTGGGAAGCGTCATGGCCCTTTCGGGGATTGTTGCTACGCAGGCCATGACCCATCAAATTGGGATGTATCCGGCCATTCTGCTGGGAATTCTCATCGGCGGCATTGGCGGCTGGGTGAATGGTGTGCTGATTGCCAAAGGGCATTTGCCCCCGTTTATTGCCACTTTGGGCACGATGGGAATTGCGCGGGGGCTGGCACTGATTTTTACCAACGGCGTGCCCGTTTTTGGTCTTCCCAAATCCTTTGAGTTTTGGGGCGGCGGACATGTTTTCCGCGTCATTCCGGTTCCGCTGGTTGTTTTAACAGTTCTGGCCGTTTTGGGACACATTTTGCTGGCTGATACGCGATTTGGCCGCTACACCTACGCCATCGGCGGAAACACCGAAGCGGCCCGTCTGTCCGGTATTCCCGTGGGACGTTATTTAATCTGGATTTACACGCTTGCCGGATTTTTGTACGGGATTGCGGGCATTATTCTGGCATCCCGGTTGAGCACCGGTCAGCCGACAGCCGGAACCGGTTACGAGCTGGATGTAATTACCGCGTGCGTAGTGGGCGGTGCCAGTTTGAGCGGCGGCGAGGGTCAGATTTTGGGCGCGATGGTTGGCGCTCTCATTATGGGCGTAATTCGAAATGGCAGCAACCTTCTGGATGTGTCGGCCTTCTGGCAGCAGGTTCTCATGGGAAGCATTATTATCGCGGCCGTTTTTGCAGATCAGTATCGGCGGCAAAAGGATCATTTTTAAAAGTTAAATAATTTTTCTCGTAAATTATCGGCTTAGAAAAATGCCACGGATTCACGAATTTAAAAGGAATGCTTTTATGTTTTTAATTTTGGGTTGATATAAATAGCCGCAAATGCCCAAATGAAAAATGAATGATAATTCACTAGGCGCATCGCCAAAAGTACGATTAATTCAATCCTTTCAGAAAGGGTAAACAGGAGTTTGCGAATTGGTGCAAAATCTTAAAAAATCCGGTTTAAAGCCGGAGCAGTCAAACCCGGTTTCCGGATGGAATCGAACCAAAGGAATTATTCTTTTTCTGTTCTTTTTCTCTGGCGCTGTGAGTCTGATCTACGAGGTGGTCTGGACGCGAATGTTCGGATTGGTATTCGGGAACACTGTTTTTGCGACCAGTACCGTTCTGGCTGTTTTCATGGGAGGGCTGGCGCTTGGCAGCTACTACCTGGGTCGTCTGGCGGATCGTCAGGAAAATCTGCTGCGTCTCTACGCCAATCTGGAAGCAGGTATTGGTCTATTTGCCTTCCTTATTCCCACACTTTTGCACATGCTAAATTCTGTTTACATTGAAGCATTTAAGCTTTTCCCTGAAAGCATGATTATTTTTACACTGGTGCGGTTTATTTTTGCCACTCTGATTTTAATTGTTCCCACCACATTGATGGGAGGCACGCTGCCCGTTCTTTCCAGATTTTTTGCGCGCCAGCCGAAAAACCTGGGGCGTTCAATCGGAAATCTTTATTCCGTTAACACGTTCGGAGCGGTTACGGGAACGTTTGCAGCCGGTTTTTTTCTGATTGAAAAATTGGGTGTTAAAGAAACCATTTATGCCGCAGGCGCCATTAATTTGCTCATCGCGATGGCCATTTTTTGGATCCAGTCCACACAGACCCCAGAAGAGAACACTCTTGTTAAAGAGGAAGCAGTTTCTCCTCCGAAGAAAAAACCCGCGTCGGCCCCCAATTTTCAATCGATCATCGTAATCGGAATATTTTTCTCGGGAATGGCGGCACTTGCGTATGAGGTACTCTGGAATCGACTTCTGGTGTTTCTACTGACGGCTTCCACTTACGCCTTCACCATTATGCTTCTTAGCTTTCTTGTCGGGATTGCATTTGGGAGCTGGCTTATGGCAAAGGTTGTGGATCGGCTGAAAAACCCGCTCTTGTGGTTTGGCGGATTGGAAGGGGCACTGGGCATTTTCGGATTTTTCTCAATGATTATTTTGGGCAAATCGGTGGGCATTTTCGATTGGGCCGTGCACTCCGTGGGGGTTTTGCTCTGGTGGCGTTGGAATTTGGTTCAGCTTTTTGTGGCGCTGGTGGTGATGCTTATTCCTACCACGCTCATGGGCGCCACATTTCCTTTGGCTGTGCGTATTTTTACTCGCAAAATGAATTCCGTGGGTGAAGATGTGGGAATTATTTACAGTGCCAACACGCTTGGGGGCGTTTTCGGATCCATTCTGGCAGGATTTATTCTGGTTCCCGCTCTGGGAACGCAGAACAGCCTGATGCTAATTGCTGCTGTCAATTTTGGGATTGCGCTTTTTGTTGTATTTCAGCCCCTGCGGGAGGCTCGTACTCTTCGCTGGGCTTTTCTGAGTTTTGCAGTCGCTCTTTACGTGGGGGCTCTGCTCTGGATTCCGAAAAATCTTTTCCTGAGCGTGTTCAACATTTCCCATAAAAGCAGTAAAATCATTTATTACGATGAAGGAATAACCAGCACCGTCACGGTTCATGAATATTCCGGCGGAAAACGCAGCATCTACACAAACAATGTGCAGGTTGCGGGAACGGATTTTGATATGCGCACCACGCAAATTCTGCAGGGGCATATTCCGCTGCTGCTGCATCCCCATCCCAAACGCGTGATGCAAGTGGGATTCGGAACGGGTGAAACCGGGCATATCGTCAGCCTTTATCCGGTTCAGGCGATTGAAGGCGTGGAAATTAGTCCCGAGGTGATTCGGGCGGCCATTTATTTTGAATCCATTAATGGCGGAATTTTCCAGAATCCGATTTTCCACAAGGTCATTATGGACGGGCGAAATTACGCCATGCTGACGCAGAGGGTTTACGACATCATCATGAACGATTCGATTCATCCCAACGTGAGCAACAATGCCAGTCTGTACACGGTAGATTATTTTCGGTACTGTCGCTCGAAATTGGCGGAAGATGGAATCATGTCCAGTTGGTTTCCGCTTTTTGGACTGCCGCTGCGCGATTTCAAAATCATTATCAAATCCTTTCAAACGGTTTTCCCCCACTGCTCAGTCTGGATTGCGAACAATTGCCGCAATCGGCACGCACTTTTGGTTGGCTGGAAGAAAGATGCCCCTTTATCCATTGATTATGCCCTGATGAAGAAAAAACTGGCCGACCCGGAGATCAAAGCCAGTCTCGATTACATTCACATGGGAGATGTTTTTTCGATTTTAGATGCCTTTGTTCTGGACGAAAAGGCGATCGCTGCATTTACAAAGGATGTTCCCGTTCATACGGACGATCACCCCATTCTGGAATTCGATGCTCCGCGCGTGGAAGGATCGGATGAAGCCGTTTGGGCGAAAAATCTGGAAGCAGCTCTGGCGTATCGCACGCCGGTGGTTCCGTGTGTGAAAAATATTGCGGCTTCGGGCGACAATCCTGATTCTGTGCGCAAGATTTTGGATCGATTTTATCTGGCCTCATCCTACATCTGGAAGGGACAAATTCAGTCCCTTCACGGGGAACACCTGCGTGCCCGCGTGAATTATCTGAAGGCGCTGGCCATCAACCCGGATGACAAGGATGCTGCCTTTTTAATTAAAGATGATCGTATTCAGGAGAAAGCCCTCAAAATGCACCTGGAACAGGCGCCAAAGGATTGGGAGAATCAGGTGCGAATGGGTGTTCAGCTTCTGGGTGAAGGCAGATTGGCCGAGGCGGAACAACGGTTGAAGGTAGCCCTTCAATTGAATCCTAAAAGCCCGGAAGCCCACGCAAATTTGGGTCTGGCTTACTTGTACCAGAAAAAATGGGATGCGGCTATCGGGGAGTTAACGAAGGCTCTCAAAATGGATCCGACGCTCGTGGAAGCGCAGTACAATCTGGGATTTGCCTATTTGCAGAGGGACAAATCCTATCCGGAGGCGATCTCGGCGTGGGAGAAGGCGGTGAAAATTGATCCGGAGTACAGCAACGCACATTACAATTTGGGTCTGGCGTATTGGAAGGTCGGTCAATCGCGGAAGGCCATTGGGGAATTGGAAGCGGCGCTCAAATTGGAGCCCGGAACGCCTATGCTGTACAAACTACTGGGCCGGCTTTACGAAAGTCAGAAAGATTATCCACGTGCCATTAAGAATTACAAGCTTTACCTGGAATCTGCCATTGGTGCCAAAGATGCGCCGATCATTCGGAAGCGAATCGGGAATCTGGAGGAAAAGCTTGGGGCAAAATTATTTTAGACGCGAATTTGGGCAATTTTTTATAGGCGGCTAATTCTTTTGAAAAAAGAACAAAGATTTCACGAGTAATACCATAAACTATCGAAATTCCAAAAAATAATTGACTTAGTACTAAGGAGGATTCTATGGTCAGGTTCGCAGTAATTGACTGGGTGTGGTTATTTTCGTTTATTGTTTTGA
The DNA here is from genome assembly GCA_964568545.1 of uncultured Deferribacteres bacterium. Taxonomy (GTDB): domain Bacteria; phylum Zhuqueibacterota; class JdFR-76; order JdFR-76; family BMS3Abin05; genus BMS3Abin05. The sequence goes on from CAZMRE010000050.1 coordinate 12,559, forward strand.
TGGTTGGTTGTGGGATTTTGTTTTACAGGCTTGGAAAGCGCTCCGAGGCCGATTTCTTTCTGGCGGGCCGGGGTCTTCCCTGGTGGTTACCAGCGGCCTCCGTGTATGCCACTCACACAGCAACCGATACGCCCATGTGGGTAACGGGCGTGATTTACCGCTATGGACTGGCGGGCATCT
>CAZMRE010000051.1:0-12376 GCA_964568545.1 uncultured Deferribacteres bacterium
AAAAATTTGCCACAAAGACCCTGAGAAATTCTTGTAACATCTTCGTGCTTTTGTATTTTCGTGGCGAAAAAGAGTGCGGGAAGAAAATAGAAAAATTTTACTTGACAATTTCCTAATTAAATATTATAATTAATAATAATAGCGATTCTTAAAAAGAATTGTGGTTTGTAAATCAAGCAAAAGGAGGTCATTATGGCTGTACAAGTTGGAAAAGAGGCACCGGACTTCACCGCCAACGCTTTTTACAAAGGTGCGACGAAAGAAGTTCGGTTGTCGGATTATCGAGGCAAATGGGTCATTCTGTGTTTTTATCCCGGCGATTTTACATTTGTCTGACCCACGGAATTGTCGGCAGTTGCCGCCAAGTACGATGAAATTTCTGCTCTAGATGCGGAAGTCCTTTCTGTCAGTGTTGATAGTGTTTTTTCCCACAAGGTCTGGCACGAAACTGAATTAAGTAAGATGGTGCCGGAAATTCCTTACCCCATGTTATCTGATCCCAATGGAAAAATAGGGCGCGAATTCGGCGTTTACAGTGAAGACGATGGCGTCAATATTCGAGGCCGTTTCATTATTGACCCGGATGGTGTTATTCAGGCAATGGAGGTACTGACGCCGCCAGTTGGCCGAAATGTGAGCGAATTGATTCGTCAATTAAAGGCCTTTCAGCTTGTTCGGAGTACCGGTGAAGTCACACCGTCGGGATGGGTTCCCGGCAAACCGACGCTTAAACCGGGAATTGCCAAAGCCGGCAAGATCTGGGAAGAATGGAAACCGGATAAGGCCTTCTGATTGCTTGCCCTGTTTAAAAACATTCGGTTAAAAAAATAAAATAGTGTGAATTTTTGATTGCTTTTTTCGTTTCTCTGAATAACTGTGAAAAAAACGATAACACGGAGAACCGCAGAGAGAGGAAAAAGAGAGCCACTGAGAAAAAAATTTTTTAACATGAAAGAGGGTGGAACCATAAAAAATACAGGGATTCTTTTACTTGTGGCGGCCCTGATTTTTGCAATCAGCAGTGTGGGGAGCTGGGCAATAAATTGATTGGAACCGGCATAAGATACATTCGTGTTTATTAAATGAAAAAGGCTTCCGAAAAAATCGGAAGCCTTTTTTTGATTTAATCTTACCTCACGTCCTAAAATGTTTCCTTTGAGACCAACCGGTAATCTCCAATATTAAGTTCATCTACAAAAACAAAGCGAAGCCGGAGGTTGTTGTACGTCCAGATGATGTAGGGCGGTTCGCTGCTGAAAAGATTCGCGTCATTTCTGTAGATGTCATCGGGTGGTCCGTAAATAATGTAGATTCTGCCCCGATCCGTTTTCCAACCCGCCACACCGGAAGGAGAAAAATTCTCATTGGCAAATTGAACACGGCGGTAAAACTCCTCCAGGAGGGGATTGGTTTCGCTTCCCGGAAGCGGATTGCGCTTGTCCCAGAATTTCTTGAATAGATTTCTTTGCTGTTCGGGTGGGGCATGTTTCAGGCGAATCCAATCCGAATAATTCATGACATATTGAAGCGGACCGATAATTGCCAAAATATTTCCCTTCAGAATGGATTTAATTTTTTTCTTTAGCCAGAGATATTGATACACCGGCCGGGATTTGGCATGAATCGCCGAGATTTTCAGTTTGTAATGTTGATCCGCCAAATTGGCCGTGCTGAGGGTAGTGTAAAATTGGGATTTTCTAGAGGTGAAGGTGACAAAGCCGTCTTTTTTTAAAACAGATTTGCCGTTCAATTGCTGTAAATCTAGCGAAAGTTGAAGGCTGGTTTGCGGAGCAGGCAACACAATATCCACATAAACACCGAATGAATCCTGCTGAATGGGGACGAATGGGGGAATGATCTTTTCAATTTCAAGTGAATCGGCAGGAGCGGATTTCAAAATAACGGGATCGCCCAAAGTGATTTTTTTATCGGCAAAATTCCTGGCCTCAAATTGCCCACGCCGGATGGAAGAGGCGTGAGAAATCTGGTCATTTAATCGAATAAGAAGGGTGTATTCACCCGGTTTTAAATAAAGGATTTGCACGTGCCGGATAAAGTTGATTTTTGAAATTGTTTCCTTAAATTCGGGCAGACGCAATGTATCTCTGTAATCCTTTGTAAAAGCAGTGGATTTATCTTTTTTCTGGATGGTAAGCGTCCACAGGGCAGATGCAAAAAAGGAATCCTTTTGTTTTTCAAAAAGAAGGTTCTCGTAGGGAACCCGGAAAATAACCAGCAATTTGTTTTGGTCTAGTGTTTTTCCTGGAAGATCATAGAAACAATAATCAAATTCCACGCGATTTTTCTGAGAAAATCGAAACTGGGAATGGACTGATACGGCAGTTAACAAAATCGCCAGTATCAACGCTATGTGAAAAAGTGAAAATCTTCTTACAATCATGGAACCTCCCATAAAAACAAGTTAAAGAAATAGTTGACTTGTTCAGGTGCATAATTTTGCACCGGTGATTGATTGGCTAAAAATTTGTACCCAATGACCAGTAATATTTTGGCCCATGCTGGCGGGCAAGATCGGTATTCCAGGCAACATCAAAACGAATCAGAAAATAAGAAAAATAGAACCGGGCACCGACGCCATATCCCATTGCAATATCGTGCAGGTGATTTTTCCCGGAGGAATCGGTGATCATTCCGCGGAAGTCCTTCATTCGATTCCAGGCACCTCCCACATCCAGGAAAGAAACCCCTCGAATTTCAGACAATCCCCAGACGGATGGAAATCCAAATACAAGGTAGTGAATGAGTGGGAAACGGTACTCCAGATTCAAAAGTGCAAAACCCGTACCGGTGCGTTGGTAATAATTGTAACCCCGCAAAGGGGTTACAAAATGTGTGAAATAATAGTCAGCAATAGACGTGAGCGGAATATTCTGATAAAAATTGCCATTAATCCAATTTGAAACTCCGCCCATGAAAAAGTGCTGCTTGTTTTGTCCCCAACTTTCACCAAAAGACAGTCGGGTGGCAAAGGAATGATTCGCTCCCAGCAGAAAGTATTTTCGCAGATCGCCCATCACTGCGTAGGAATCCAGGCTGTATTTTGAGATTTTGGGTGCGGCCAAAAGACTTATGTTGGTTCGACTTCCGGCAATTGGCCCGACAAAGCCCCATGCTGAATTGTCTGTTACGTGAGATAGTTGGAAAATAATATTTCTCTTGGTTGGATACTTGAAGAATTGAGGGTAATCCAAATTTTCAAGACTGGTGTTTATAAAATTGGTTCCCAACTCGATGCGTTCATATCGGCTGAAGGGGTACATAAAATTGGCTGAAATCCCGTAATTTCGAAAACGGAATAGTCCATAGCCTGTCCAGATGAAATAGGGGTAGTGGTACAATCCGATGGATGCTTGAATGCGCCGTGGCAGGTAGGTGTAGGAGAAAGCGAAATTACTGTTGCTGAGCGAGTAAAGCATATCTGCCTGAATATTGATCTGGTGTCCACCCAAAAGATCGGAAAAAGATAACTGTGTAAGCCCCTGAAGGCCGTACCACTGGCTGTAACCCGCATTAGCCGTGACAAGATTAGGTAGAAATTTAATGCGATAGGGCTTAATGATTTTTTTGATGGGACCCTTTAACGGGGTTGATTTAAGGGCATGCCAGCGGGGCACATTTCCGCTTTTGAAATTATCATCAAACACGAAAGATCGAAAAGCATTGGAAAGGTTTCGCACATTAGAAATTTTAAAGGAGAGCGGTTTATTAATAGTCTCTGGGGATAATTTTCGATGAATTTTTTCGTTGGTTGGAATCGGCGTTAAATGCGTGTATCTGCCTTTTTCTGCCCAAAAATCCCGTTTTAGATAAATATCATATCCCCCGTGGAAGTACGAGGTAAATGCCAGTCGGTGCAATTTGGGAATCCAGCTAAGTTGATCGGCACCCGTTAGCAGATTGGACATAATCCATGTGGAATCGTTCTCAATGTTCTTCAGGTAAATATTAAAAATACCATTTTGATCGGAGACGTAAGCAATACATTTTCCATCACCAGACCATGCAGGGGATTTATCATTTGAATAGGGTGTGTGAGTGATTTGTTTCATAGAGGAGCCGTCTGCCGAAACGGTGTAAATATTGGTAAAGCGATAGTTGAAGTTTTGGATTTTAAACTGATTGTCAGGCCGGAAGTGGGGGTCTGTGATGGACTGCCGATCAGAGACAAAGGCGATTGTTTGACTGTCCGGCCCCCACACGGGAGACGTATCGCTGAAGACGTCATCTGTCGCTTTATGTATTTTCCCTGAAGCTAAATTAAGAACGAAAATATCGCACTGGCCGTTTTTAAATCCCGAGAAAGCGATTTTTTTCCCGTCTGGTGACCAGGAAGGAGAAAACAGCCCATCCAAATGAAAATCGTATTTTTTTATGATTTTGCTTCTTTTGACGTTGAGAATGTAGAGCAAATCCCTGTAATTCCCTTTCGCCGCAAAGGCGATTTTTTTCCCGTCGGGTGACCAGGTAATGCCTGGCTTCAGAAAATGCATTTCTTCCAGCGCTTTATTCCGCTGGCCGCTGACCAATTTTTTAATAATTTTTCCGTCCGTGGCGGACATCAGAAAAATATCAAAATAATAGCCTTTATTGGAAAGGAAGGCAATCTGTTCCCCGTCGGGGGAGAGAGCCGGACTATTGTTAATCGCATTTTGCCATTGAAGATGGTTGCTCAGTTTTTGGGCGTAATTCGGTGTTTGGACTCGCCTTTTGATTTCTGGCCACCAGAGTGTTTCTTCGTAGGCGTGCCATTGGTCACTTAATTTTTGCAGAGGCTGATTTAGGGCTTTTTCAAATCCCTTTTGAACGTTTCGGGTGGAATTGACTTTCCACAAAATTTGCTTAATTTTTTCCCGACCGTAACGATCTTCAAGAAAGTTGTAAATAGACTGCCCCCCTTTGTAAACCATATATCCATTTAGAGCGGGGATAGGAGCTAAATAATTGAAAATAATGGCATCTCTGACGTACATGGCGGCTTCTGTGTTCCAGCCGAGAGATTCGTATTCGGCAAGGCCTTCCGCAAACCAGAGAGGCTGTTGCAATTTTGACATTCCAGAAAACGCGGCCCCAACTCCACCGCCGTAAAAGAACTGACGGGTAACGGCATGGGTGAGTTCGTGGTGAATTACGTGCCGAAGTTGCTCCCACGAGCCTTCGTAAGGGATGACCACGCGATCACGAAGCATTTCAGTGAAACCGCCCGTGGATTCCGGCTGGATTTGGGGCGAGACGGTTGTTTCCTCGAAATCGGCGTGTGATTTGTAAAAAACAATGGGAATGGGTGTTGCAATTTCATAATCCAGATCCCGTGTAAGCGATGCGTACGACGATTCGGCAACATCGGCAACAAAATCGGTGAGGAAATTGGCCTTTCCGTAAAAGTGAATTCTGAAGTGAGGGGTTTCAAGAACCTTCCAGTTCAGGTGGTGCCGGACCTTGTTTTGGCCGAATGTTTGGGGGAATAATGAAGAAGGAAACAGAAGAAAAACAGCCAATAAAGCTTTCAAAAAAATGGATTTCATACTGTCCTCCCAGGAATTTGTAATGAAACGTAGTTTGGTATCTTACTCACCAACATTTGCGAAAAATGTAGAATATGAGAGTCCCCAATTAAGCGGTGCTAAAACCGCCGGAGATGGATTGAAAAAAATTCCTAAATCGGAATAAAAATTTGTTTTTAATATAAATATCAAAGAGATAAAAAGTCAAGCAATAATTGCAAATTTAATTTTAACCTGCATTATCCATAAATTCATGCCACAAAGGTCCTAGCTCATTAAAAACATAGAAATTAAAACAATAAGAAATTCAAAATTGAGTGGTTTAAAAAATTTTCTTATTTCATTTATGATCAAACCTTTGTATTTTTGGGTTTTCGTGGCCTTTGGTAATTCAGCTTAATTGGAAATTGCCCCCAAAATAAGCCATTTCTTTTGATTTGGGTGGGTATGAATCAAAAAAATTCGTATATTAATTACGATGCATTCTAAAAACGACTAATTGCATGAACTATGCGGGGTTCAATTCCATCAACTTTAATAAAATCAATTCGTGATAATTCGCGAAATTCGTGGGCGATTTCTTTTTATAATAGGTTCATTCGCAACGATCAAAACAAATAATCCAAATGGAGTTAGGGTGTTTATCATGGATTCTCTTCTCATTAAAAACGGTAAGATTGTTACGGATTCTGAGATTTTTTCCGGCGATATTTTAATTGCCGATGGCAAAATCCATGCAATTGGCCAAAAGCTGGAAAAATTGAATGCACAAACTCAGATTCTTGATGCCTCGGGTTTGCAGATCTTCCCGGGAGGCATTGATCCTCACGTGCATATGGAACTGCCGGTTGGAGGCACGGTTTCATCGGACGATTTTGCCTCCGGAACGGCTGCTGCTCTGGCGGGAGGCAGCACGACCATTATCGATTTTGTGACTCCCGAGCGGAACCAGTCGCTAATTGAAGCTTTGCGTGAGAGGCAGAAACTGGCCCAAAAGTCCCTTTGCGATTATGGATTGCACATGAGTATTACCTCTTGGAGCGATTCGATTAAAAAGGAAGTGCAGCAGTGCGTGGAGGAGGAAGGGATTTCCTCTTTTAAAGTGTATCTCGCTTACAAAGAAACCGTTGGTCTGGAGGATCGGGATTTACTACTGGCGATGGATGCAGCGGCGCAGTTGGGAGTGCTTATTACCGCCCACTGCGAGCACGGCGATGCGATTTCTTATTTGCGGAAAAAGTTGCTCGCCGAAGGAAAAACCGAACCCAGATTCCACGCGGCCTCGCGTCCGCCTGAAGTAGAGCGGGAAGCAATAGTGCGGGCATTGACTCTGGCAAACGTCACCGGCGCAGCACTGTACGTGGTACATGTTTCCACAAAAGAAGCAGCGGAAGAAATTGCGGCGGCCCGAATACGCGGCCAAAGGGCGTTTGGCGAAACCTGCCCCCATTATTTGCTGCTGGACGAAACTGTGTACAATCGCCCGGCCCGGGAAGCGGCGGTGTACATCATGAGTCCCCCGTTGCGGCCATCCGGGCATAAAGAGGCTCTGTGGCAGGCTTTAAGTAAAGGGACGCTGCAAACGGTGGGAACCGACCATTGTCCATTTAATCTTAAGGGACAAAAGGATCGGGATTTGTCTGATTTTACCAAAATTCCAAATGGGGTCGCAGGCGTTGAACATCGTTTGGAGCTGCTTTACTCTTATGGCGTTCGGGCAGGGAAAATGTCACTGAACCAATTTGTGGCGGTCACGGCAACCAATCCCGCCAAAATTTTTGGACTTTATCCACAAAAGGGGACCATTGCTGTGGGTTCGGATGCTGATTTGGTGATCTGGAATCCCGAAAAAGAAGGCGTCATTTCCGCACGAACGCAGATCCAGAATTGTGACACCAGTATTTACGAGGGCTTCAAAATCAAAGGTCAGCCGGAACTGGTTGTAGCCAATGGCCGGATTGCCGTTGAAAATGGACAGATCAAGGCCCATCCGGGCAGTGGTCACTATGTGAAGAGAAGAAAAATCGGAGTTCTATGATAATCGGTAAGTATTCGTGAAATTAGTGGGAGATATGCTTTTTAGACGATACTCATTCGTTTTCAAGAAACAAGGTTTAAGGGACAAATGAAACGATTGGTATGTTTTAAATCCGGGATACACTGGTTACTGCTCTTGTTCATTTTTGGCGCAGGCTATGTCATGGCTTCCGGAAATTCCGGCAAAATATTTATCCGGGTAAATCAGGTGGGTTATCTTCCAGACGATGTAAAAATTGCCATTGTTTTTTCCAATGATGCTTTGAAAGGGAGAAAGCTCGAGGTTATTGATGTGTTGAGCGGGAAAAGGATCGGATCACCCGTTTCTCTGGGGGCGAATGTGGGCCCGTACGGCAAGTTCAATTTTTATTATCGTGGGGATTTTAGTTTTGTCAGACGTACGGGACGGTACAAATTGCGCATCGTTGGCACAAACCGCACCTCCCTGCCCTTTAGCGTTGGTAAAAAATCCTACAGGAACTACAACGAGTATCTGCTCAAATACATGCGTCAGCAGCGTTGCGGGTACAATCCGTTTCTGGATCAGGTTTGTCATCGGAAGGACGGGCGAACGGCGTACGGGCCCATGCCCGACAGTACCTATGTGGATGTGAGCGGAGGCTGGCATGATGCTGGAGATTATCTCAAATATCTTTTAACTTCCGGCAACAGCGTTTGCCGCTTGCTTTTTGCCTATCGCGAATTCAAAGGGACTTTTCAGGACAGCGTGGATGAGTTGGGACATCCCTGGGCAAACGGTATCCCGGATATTCTGGATGAGGCAAAATGGGGATTGGATTGGATGTTCAAGATGCACCCTGAATCCGATCAACTCTTTCATCAGGTCGGTGATGACAGAGATCATGTTGGCTGGGTTTTGCCTGACCAGGACACGGCTGATTATGGTTGGGGACCGGGTAGCTATAGGGTTGCGTATTACGCGAATGGAAAACCACAGGGTCTTGGAAAATATAAGAATACCTCAACCGGCATAGCCAATCTTGCCGGACGGTATGCAGCCGCCATGGCTATGGCCAGTGATATCTGGAAAAATGATCTGAATGACCCGATTTACGCAGCAAAATGTCTAAAAGCAGGGATTGAAGTATACAATATGGGATTAAAACAACCCGGGTGCCAGGAAGGTACACCCCACAACCAACCGTATCGCTATTACGAAAAAACCTGGGCCGATGATATGGAATGGGGCGCTGCGGAGTTGTTTCGGGTAACTCACGATTCAACTTATCTCAGCCAGGCCAAACGATTTGCCCGAAGAATCAATTCTACGTCGTGGATGGGAGCGGATACGGCCCGGCATTATGAGTATTACCCTTTTGTAAACATTGGGCATTATGCCCTCTACCCGTTTGTGAATCGCGCATTTCAGGATACGCTGGCCAGTTACTATCGTTCCGGAATTGAGAAAATGAACCGGCGGGCCTTGAAAAATCCGTATCATATTGCCGTTCCATTTATCTGGTGCTCAAATAATCTGGTGGCGGCATTCGTGACGCAATGCCTGCTTTATGAGAAAATGACGGGCGATCGAAAATATCATAATCTCATGCTGGCCCATCGCGATTGGCTTCTGGGCCGAAATCCCTGGGGAGTCAGTCAATTTGTGGGTATTCCTGCATCCGGCGGCGTTACGCCCCGGCATCCGCATTCGGTCATTGCCTTCAAAACCGGTCGGCAAATTACCGGCGGGCTTGTTGACGGACCTGTTTATGCTTCCATCTTTGATAATCTTAAGGGAATTAGATTATTTAACAAGGATAAATTTGCGGCATTCCAATCAAAGCTTGTTGTGTATCACGATGATACCGGAGATTATTCGACAAATGAGCCGACACTTGATGGAACGGCAGAAGCAATGTTCTTTATGACATTTTTTGCCAATCGCTGAAATAATATGAAGTGCAAAAATTATTCTGAAGTGGATAATTGAATTTATAATTTATATTTGGATGCAATTTGGAATCTTCTCTAAAAAATCCTCCTCGTATTCGCGTCTGGCAGATGTTTAACCGCATCTCCCCCTGGTACGATGGACTGAATCGACTGCTTTCGTTTCGGCAGGATGTACGCTGGCGGAAAAAGCTGGCGGAGTTTCTTCCACAGGACCAGCCGCTGAGGATTCTAGATGTGGCAACGGGAACGGCGGATGTACCGCTGTTTTTGCTGAAAAAATTGCCTCTAATTGAGAAGGTTATTGGAATTGACCCTGCCAGAAAAATGCTGACCATCGGCCGGAAAAAAATAGCCCGCAACGGATTGGACGCCGTGGTTACGCTTTTCCCCGGTGAAGCCGCCTGGCTTCCCTTTGCGGACGGTGTTTTTGACGCCGTAACCATTTCATTTGGTGTTCGAAATGTGGCCGATGTGCCCCTGGCGCTGCGCGAGATGCACCGGGTTCTGCGCCCTGGGGGACGCGTGCTGGTCTTGGAATTTTCGCTGCCTGAAGAGCCTCTTTTTCGCGCGCTTTACCTGACCTATTTTCGCAATGTTCTTCCCAGAATCGGAGCCCTTTTTTCCCGAAATGGAAAGGCATACCGCTACCTGAATCAAACGGTGGAAACTTTTCCCTACGGGAAAGATTTCCTAAAGCTGCTTGATGAAGCGGGATTTCAAAAACTAAAGTTTGTTCCGCTGACATTCGGCATTGCAACCATTTATTCTGGAGAAATAGTATGTCCAAATTGAAAATCTGGATTTTAGCCAGTCGACCCAAAACCCTGTGGGCGGCCGTTGGGCCGGTGCTGGTGGGAACAGCCATGGCGTACGCCGATGGCCGGGCCTGCGGTTTGGCTGCATTGCTTGCCCTTTTTGCGGCCGTTTTTATTCAGATCGGAACCAATCTTTCTAACGATTATTTTGACTTTGTTCTGGGGGCTGACACCGGAGAACGCCTGGGTCCCATGAGAGTCACACAGACAGGTCTGGTGTCGCCCGGTGAAATGAAGCGAGCCATTTTTGCGGCATTTGGCCTGGCGGCGCTGGCCGGAATTTACTTGATTTATCGGGGAGGTTGGCCGATTCTTATAATCGGTATTTTCTCAATTCTTTTTGGCATTCTTTACACGGCCGGACCCTATCCGCTGGGTTACAACGGACTTGGCGATATTTTCGTCTTCCTGTTTTTCGGACTGGTGGCCGTGGGCGGAACCTATTACGTCCAGACGCTTTCGATCAATTCAACGGTACTTTTGGCGGCTGTGGGTCCGGGATTGCTTTCTACGGCTCTTCTTTGTGTGAATAATCTCCGCGATCTGGAAAGCGATCGGAAAGCCGGGAAAAAGACCCTTCCCGTGCGTTTCGGACGCCTCTTCGGGCAGATGGAATATGCAGGAAGCCTTTTTCTGGCCGCCCTTGTGCCGATACGGTTGGTTATTCAAACACATTCTCACGGATTTGCTCTAACAGCAAGTGCCTCTGTTGCATTCGCGATAGGTGATATCCGGATTGTTTTTAGAGAGAAACCCGGTCGAATTTACAATCGCGTTCTGGCTCATACCGGGATATTGATTTTTCTCTATTGCCTTTTATTTTCGATTGGTTGGATCTTTTAAAAACCACGCAGTTATCTAAAAGGGGCGGCCGCTGTTTTTTAAGCCGCGAATAGGCGAATAACAAAAGGCCCTTCCGGTCATTTCGACCCCGCTCAATGACCGGTTTTTCCACTTTGCACCGCTCCCTGAGCGGGGCCGAAGGGAGCATGTAGGTCGACGAGGCTCGTCGACCAACGATGCATTTCTTAACAAAGTAAGACGTCGGCGGGGGGAACAGAAACCCTCGCCAATGGCCCTCCCCCTGCTATCGCAATAAATCCTCCAGTGTGACTGCGGATTGCGTGCGCTCATCTTTGTATTTGATAATTATTCCGCAGGACACATGCAGCCGGTTGGCTCTGGCGAATTTATTTCCATCAATCGGGCGGCTGCCGGGAACAACCACCGCATTTTCTGGAATGACGAGCGGTTTCTGTTTTGAGGCGCGAATAATCCTTTCCTGAACAAGATCGTACACAGGAATGGAAGACGTCAAAATTGTACCGGCTCCCAAAACGGCGCCCTGTTTTACGATTGTTCCTTCATAAATGCCGCAGTTTCCGCCCACCAAAACATTGTCCTCAATAATTACAGGAAGCGCACCTACAGGTTCCAGGACGCCGCCAATTTGTGCGCCTGCGCTGAGATGAACATTGGCGCCAATCTGGGCGCAGGAGCCCACCAGTGCATGCGAATCGATGAGCGTATTATCGCCGACGTAAGCGCCGGTGTTCACATAGGCCGGGGGCATGAGGATGACATTTTTGCCAATGTAACTGCCTGTCCGAATGGTCGTTCCACCCGGCACCACACGCACCGAAGGGGATGCAGTCATCGGACGGGTTGGAAACGTATGTTTGTCCGAAAAATAAAATCCGGTATCCGTGTTAAATTTCCGAATTTTCCCGTAGCGGAATCCCAGCAAAATGCCTTGTTTGACCCAGAGGTTCACCTTCCAGCCGCCGTTTTTAGGCTCGGCCGCACGGAAAATACCCCGATTCAATCCGTCAATAAATTCCTGAAAAATCGGTTGAAAAACCTCCTGTGGGGACTTTTCCTTTTGATTGTACAGCTTCTCAATTTCTTGAGCCAATCGTTTCATTCCATTTCTTTCTCTTTAATGTGTATAAATTATAAGCGTAAGCCACAAAGACACCAAATCACAAAGACTTTTGTATTTTTGTGTCTTTATGGCTACAAATGATTCAGGTTAAGCAATCAACTTTAGATCTTGCAGCAATTTGGCCAATGCCGTTCGATTTGAAT
>CAZMRE010000052.1:0-12133 GCA_964568545.1 uncultured Deferribacteres bacterium
GCTGTCATGTGGGCAAAGACAAGCAGGGTCTTCCCTATTACCAGGTTGACAGCACGACCATGGACTTCAAAATCGGCAAGAATCCACTTAAATCAAAGGATCGCCCGTACGATTTTGTTCTTTTGCGGCATGTGCCAACCAATCCGCATTTATTCGATTACTACGTAAAAGATGCGTTTCCAAATTTCGACAAATTGCCAACCTTCAAATATGCGACACCACACAACATTCAGCGCAAGACGCCCCAAACAGCTTCTTGCAATGCGTGTCATGGCAACAAGAAACTTTTCTTAACGAAAGAAGCTGTTCCGCCCGGTGAATTAAAGGCGAACGAATCTGTGATTGTTAAAGAAAGTGAAATCCCGCCCAAACGATAGGCGGGAATTAGGATGCCAGGGCATTTCATTTGCCCGGTCTTCAGCGGTTCACATTAAAAGAAGGAGGATTGACATATGAAGAATCGTCGTTGGTTGTTAAATTCCGTCATGGTTGTTGCCATACTCGTCTTTGCGGGATGCGCAACGACCGGACACAAAGTCGTTGCCACCGGCCCGATGACAGCCAAGCAATTGGTTGCAGCGGCAAAAGCCGTTGTCCCGGAAGTGACCGTTACTCAGGCCAAGGCAAATATCGACAAGGGCGCGTACAAAGTAATTCTGGATGTGCGGGAACCGAAAGAATTTCGTAAGGGGCACATTCCGGGTGCGATGAACATTCCAAGAGGCTTGCTGGAATTCAAGGTTACGGCAAAGATTCCAGACAAAGCCACGCCCGTTTTAGTGTATTGCAAAACCGGAGGGCGCGGCGCTCTTGCGGGCCAGGTTCTTAAAAAAATGGGCTATAAGAACGTAACCAATATGGACGGGGGATGGCTGGCCTGGGAAAAAGCCGGATATCCGGTAGAATAAACGCTTTTAAATCCATTAAATCCCCGGTACCTGCAAACGCGCCGGGGATTTTTTTTTAAAAGAATTGACTTTTTCAAATCCCTTTTTTATATTGAAATGTTGAGAAAAAGCAATTTCTATCTTATTTAATCCGCCGGAAGCGGATTTGAACGATTCAATTTCTGCTCCCATTTTCTACGTTTTTTCGCAACTATTGCGGGGTGAGATTCTATAATCGCCTAAATCATGCACGTTCCTGAGACCCGCAGCAAGCAAATGAAACCATTTTATTTCGAGAATTTTCTGAATGGCTCGCAGAAAGAAATCAAAGAAAAAACCCCCTCCGCTTCAACTTGTGGGCGAACAGTTTTTGGCAGAAGCCATCGACCGATCAGGGGTATCCTACGTTCTTTCCGTTCCGGGCCTGCCTGGGCGGGATTTAATGGACTATCTCATCCAAAAAACCAAACTGGGCAAAAAGCATTTTGTTCAGTGGAGCCTGAACAGCCGAACAGCCGTTGATACCGCAGCGGGAATGGTGCTTTCTGGCTGGTGGGTGGCGGTTGTGCTGCGCGGGTCGGATTTTGCAGCCACGCTGGACACGCTTCAAACGCTCAGTCTGGTTCGCACACACGGCGCTCTGGTGGTGGTGGTTGGGGATGATCCGGCAGCATGGGTGTCTCACAACAATGTGGATTCCCGTCAGCTCGCCGCCGCTTCAAATCTACCTGTACTGGAATTGGAGCAAGCGCGAGACAGCTTTCCCCTCATTCGAAAGGCTTTTGAATGGTCGGAATCCTTTGAACTTCCAATCGTCCTCCGCTACACCTCGGCTTTGAATTTGCAGGAAGATGAATTTTGGCAGGATGAGATAGAAATTGTACGGCATCCCCGAAAATCCAAAGCCCATTTCCAGGGTCCTGTTCTTTCACTTCCGCAAAATGTGCTGGAAAACCAAACCCTCTGGCGGAAGCGCCTGCAAAACTTAAAAGATGCCGTGGAATTGGAACATCTCGCCAAAAAATTCGGACAGGGGAAAAAGGGGATTATCACCAGTGGGTATCTTTTTTCTAAAATTCTTGAAGTTACATCCGGTAAACTTGATCCCTATTTTTCTCTGCTTTCCATTTCTTCCGTCTATCCCGTTCCTGAAACGGCTATCGGGGAATTTCTCCAATCGGTGACTGAAGTTATGGTTTTGGAGGAAGGCGAGCCGCTGGTTGAAAATCAGGTTCTGGCCTGCATGGCTACACAGGATTGGAGGGGGCAATTCTTTGGGAAAACCAATCAGAGGGTTCCCAGCGAGGGGGAAATCTTCAAATGGGAAATTGAGGAATTGCTTACCAATTGGGAACCTGAATTCGAAACGGAGGAATTCTTCTTTCCATATCAGGAACAGCAAAATCAGCTTTCAAGAGAGGGATTTTGCAAGGGCTGTACCTTTCCGGAGGTTTTCAAGAATTTTCGGGAAGCTATTCAAGTCACATTACGCAATCAAAATCCGATTGTTGTGGCGGACTCTGGCTGTGTGTTAAAAGCCGTTTTGCAATTCCCTGAATTTGTAAGTGCTACCATTTCCTCAGGTTCCGCCATTGGGATTGCAGCCGGAATGGCAACCGCTCAAAAGGATAAAACCGTCATTGCGATTACAGGCGACACCAGCTTTTACCACTCGGGAATTCAGCAGCTCATCAATGTCTCATTTGGCGGGCCGAATTTGTTTGTGCTTGTCATGGATAATTCGGTTGCGGCACAGACAGGGTTTCAACCCAATCCCGGCTCGGGTCAGGATGCCAGGGGGAACGAAATAAAAAAGATCGAAAAGGATGATCTTTTGTTTGCCGTAAAAGCCGACTATTTTCGTATCGTGAATCCGGATGATTCCGATGCCTTGCAAACAGCTTTCCAGGAAGGACTTTCGTCAACAGGCCTGCGTGTGGTTGTCGTTCAGCAGCCGTGCGACTTATTTGAATCCTAAGGAAACCAAATGGAATCAACAAAAAGGCTCTTACTGGTCGCTCGTTCTCCTGTGGAGCTGGAAGAGCTTCAATCCGACTTAACACGGGCAGGCTACGAGGTTTTGAGGGCGTCGCACATTTCTGGAGTTCTTCGCATGATTGAATCGCATTCCTTCGATCTGATCGTTTCCCAGTTGCAGCTCGCCTCCGAAAATGCCATTGATCTTTGTTGGTACATTCGTAACATATCCAAACAATCCCTGATCCCTTTTGTCATTCTGTCAAACGTAACAGACAAAGAAATTGAATTGAATGCCTACCGGGCAGGAGTAGATATTTTTCTTACCACTCCGATTTCTTTTCGCAATTTTCTTATTCGCATTGAGGCTTTGTTGATCCGCATCAAAAAGATACAAACCTATTTCTCAAAAAACTCCAACAGCCTTTACGGCATTCTACGAAGCATTCGTTTAATTGATTTGATCCAGCTTTTTTACATGAATCAAAAAACAGGGGCATTGTGGCTCACCCGGGAATTTGAAAGGGGTCTCCTATTTTTCAGGCAGGGAAATCTTATCTACGCCAAATTAAACAGCCTGGAGGGTTCAGCCGCCGTCTTTGAGATGGCCAATTGGCAAGATGGCTTCTTTAATTTTGAATATAGAGCCGAAGAGCCCGGAAAAAATGTAACCCTTTCAACAATGGAATTAATCCTACAAATCGGTACGCGCGAGGACGAAGAAAGGATAAACCTGTTAGATCCCCAGCATTCCGTTAAAAAAAGCCATACCAATGGTAAGCGCTCCTGAATGCTAACTCGCTGAAAAACAGCAGTCCGAAAAAACAGCTTAACCCCAAGTCGCCTTATTTTGTCTGGTTCACCCACAATTTGCAACACGGGAATAATCAACCACACAAATTATGGTAGCCCCTTTGTGTTTTCGTGGCTTGGTGGCTGTGACCAATTCATTGCAAAACTCGCAACGGTGGGATATTATTTTCTTATTTTTAGCGTATTTCTGCCGATAAAATAAGTTGGAAATGGATTAAAATGGAGCATCAGATGCTGCAACTAAAACACGTAAACAAATTCTATTCTACAGGGCTTTTCCCAAAAAAAATTCCGGCCATTCAGGATTTAAATCTGGAAATCAGGAAGGGTGAAGTTTTTGCTTTTCTCGGACCAAATGGCGCAGGAAAAACCACAACCATCAAGCTGATTTTGAACATTATTTTCCCCGATTCTGGTGAGATTCTGATTGACGGTATTTCACACAGCCACAAGAATTCGCGCCGGAAAATCGGCTATCTTCCCGACCAGCCCTATTTTTACGATTATTTGACTGCGAGAGAATATCTTGCTTTCACGGCACAGCTTTACAATTTACCCCGCTCGGATTACAAAGATCGAATCCCCGAATTACTAAATTCGGTCGGACTTAAAGAAAAAGAAAGACTTCAGTTGC
The DNA here is from genome assembly GCA_964568545.1 of uncultured Deferribacteres bacterium. Classification (GTDB taxonomy): domain Bacteria; phylum Zhuqueibacterota; class JdFR-76; order JdFR-76; family BMS3Abin05; genus BMS3Abin05. The sequence goes on from CAZMRE010000052.1 coordinate 4,312, forward strand.
GTAAATTCTCTCGCGGAATGTTGCAACGTCTGGGTTTGGCGCAGGCTCTCATCCACGACCCGGATTTGCTTGTTCTGGACGAGCCCATGACAGGGCTGGATCCGGTGGGGCGAAAGCAATTTCGAGACATTATTTTGTCGCTAAAAGAAAAGGGGAAGACCATCTTTTTCAGTTCGCACATTTTGTCTGACGCGGAAATTATCAGTGATCGCATTGGAATATTAAACGCGGGGCGACTTGTGCGACAGGCACTTTTGTCAGAACTATTCGACATAAGGGTCGATTCCGTGGACATTACCTGCCGCTGGAAGAAGGCGCCTCCAAAAAAGCAGGCAAAAATGCCCTGGGTCAAAATGGATCACGACCATCAGAGCGTACTAATCACAAAAAATGAAGAAGCGGCCGAGGAAGCCATTCAGTGGGTACTTAAAAACAAGGGACAAATTGTATCGGTCATTCCTCATCGAAGAGACCTGGAAGATATTTTTATGGAGGAATTGAAAAATTGAGAGCGGCCTGGGTTATTGCGAAAAACACCTTTCAAGAAACCATCCGCGACCGCGTGATGTACAATATTTTATTTTTTGCTATCTTCATCATTGCTATTTCCCTGATCATCAGCAACTGGTCGCTGAATCAGCAAGTGAAGCTGGTAAAGGATTTCGGGCTGGCCGCGATGTCCCTTTTCGGGCTTCTGATCGCTATTTTTGTGGGCATCCGATTGCTTTACCAGGACATGGAGCGGAAAACCATTTACATGCTCGTTTCAAAGCCTATTCGCCGCTGGCAAATTGTCGCGGGCAAGTATACCGGCCTGGCGCTGACGGTTCTGGCCAATCTTGTCGTGATGACGATCAGCTTGTACATTGTTGATTTTCTTATCGAACATCAATTGGATTGGGGATTACTGGCAGGGATTTTGCTTATTTACTTCGAAATTTTGCTGGTCATTGCCTGGGCTTTCCTTTTTTCATCCTTTACGTCACCGATGCTAAGCGCCGTGCTAACCGTGCTGATCTACGTTGCCGGTCATTTGAGTCCGGCATTGAAACTCTTCACTCAACTTCATCCCGGAAATGCTTCCAATAAGATCCTGCTGTTTTTGTACGCCATTTTGCCGAATCTGGAAAACTTTAATATTAAAACAGCCGTGGTAGAACATTTGTATCTGCCGGAATTAACCGTTCCCAACGCACTTTTGTACGGAATTGCTTACACCGGAATTCTCTTAATTTTTACATCTATTATTCTGGAAAAGCGAAATTTCAAATGATGCGAAAATTTTACAGCATCGCGGGATTGTTACTCGTTCTGGTACTCTTGGGAGAAGTCATTTACACGACCCAATGCCGTTTGGATGTGTACCGAACCCCCGAAAAAGCTTTGCAAGACATGATTTATCTTCCGGACGGACAGGTTCTTCGCTGGGCATCTCTGGGTTTCTCAAGCGTTCTAGCCGATTACTTGTGGATTAAGAGCGTGCTTTATTTCGGGAGGCACACGGTGGACGAAGACAATCCGTTTTATGAAATCATCAAGAAAAAATACGGGCTCTCTGAAGACGATCATTCCATTGCTTTCGCCGATTCCGAATCAGTCAGAGAAACAGACTCCGCTTCTATTAAATTTGATTTAAGCAAAGACCCAAAACTACGAACAATTTTCTTCAATTTTAAGAGTCGGGGAATGGCGCCTTTTATTTATCCTTTGCTCGAACGCGTGGTCATTCTCGATCCTCATTTTGCCGAACCTTACATTTTTGGCGGACTTTACGTGATGATGGACACCGGCCAATTGAAGGAAGCCCTGCACCTGCTCACATTGGGATACCAAAACAATCCGAATATGTGGCAATTCCCGTATTATCTGGCATTTGTGAATCTTTTTTATTTTGGGAAATCTGAAGTGGCTCTTTCTTATCTGAAAGAATCGGTTGTCAAACCCGGCGCGCCGCCTTTTGTAGCAAATCTCTCTGTTGCGCTTTCGCACCGGCTCAACAAAACGCAAATTATGGTCGATTATTTAAAGGGGATTTATTACTCCAGTAACGATCCGGAAATTCGACGCAAAATCTTAAGCCTGCTTCAAAATTTGGCGAAAAGTTAGATCCCTGCTTAATCGCTGTTAGAGAGATGGCTGCCTTTGCACAATTCTTGCAGATTTAGCCCAAAAAAAAGAAATTCATGTCGGAGTCTTTTTTTTCTGGATTTCGCAAAAACTGCAACGAATTATCTTTTAATGATTTGAGATTTGCTCCCAAATTGCGAATTACCTTGCAATAAAGCAAATGTCCAGTTTTTGAACGCTCGAATGGAGTCACTGTTTCAAAACAGAACAACTCAATTGAACAAACTCTCTAAAATAGGGCGGAATAAAATTTTTTATTAACTTGAACAATTCATGGCCACAAAGACACTAAATAACTAAGAATTTACATTATCAAACAAAGGGAATTTATGAAACGCGATCTTAACGAATTGGCAAATAATGAATTTGACATTATCATTGTGGGCGGCGGGATTTACGGCGTAATGACGGCGTGGGATGCCTCCCTGCGCGGACTTCGGGTGGCATTGATTGAAAAGGATGATTTTGCCGGCTCTACGTCGTCAAACAGTCTGAAAATTGTCCACGGCGGTTTGCGGTACATTCAGCACGCAGATATTAAGCGAATGCGGGAATCCATCCGCGAGCGCCGCATCTTAATGAAAATTGCGCCCCATCTTGTCCACCCTCTGGCTTTTGTCATCCCAACCTATGGGCATTTTATTAAGGGGCCCGAGGCCTTGTTTGTCGCGCTTAAAATTAACGACCTTATTTCATTTGATCGAAACTCTCTGCCTGATCCTCAAAAGCACTTGCCCGCAGGCAAAGTAATTTCAAAAGAAGAATGCCTTCGGAAAATTCCCGGCGTGGATGAGGAAAATCTAACCGGCGGTGCCATCTGGTACGATGCTCAGCTTTACAATTCGGAACGCATGATTTTCTCGATTCTGCGATCAGCTACCGATTCCGGTACCGTGGCAGCAAATTATGTAGAAATGAAGAATTTTCTACTGAAAGACAACCGTGTGGTTGGTGTAACGGCAGAAGACAAATTATCCGGCCAAACATTTGACATTCACGGGAAATTGGTAGTTAACACAACAGGCCCATGGATTAACCGGATTCTTTCCATTTTACGAAAACAAGAACCGGTTAAGCGGGTCACACTTGCAAAAATGATGAACCTTGTTACCCGAAAATTCTTGGAAGAAAATTCTGTGGGTGTTTACAGCAAATACGAATATAAAGATAAGGATGCAGTCATCAGCAAGGGATCGCGGCTGTATTTCATCACGCCCTGGCGAAATTTGTCATTGATTGGTACAGCACAACTGGCTTACGAAGGAGACCCCGAGGATTTCCACATTACCCGGAATGACATTGAAACCTTCATGGCTGAAATTAATGAAGCCTATCCTCCGGCAAATCTCTCAATGGACGATGTACTCTTTTATTACGGCGGATTGCTGCCCATTGAAGATAATTACGATGATCCCAGAAACGTGACCCTAACCAAGCATTATGAACTCATTGATCACAAAAAAGAAGACAACATCGAGGGACTGCTTTCCGTTGTTTCTGTAAAATACACAACCGCACGAGACGTTTCGGAGAAAACGATTAACCTTGCCCTGCAAAAACTAGATATGGGCAAGCGGCCGTCTCTCACAGCCGGAACACCCATCCACGGCGGTGATATTGGATTCTTTGAGGATTATCTACAATCAACACTTAAAAATTCACCTAATGGGTTCAGCAAGGAGGTTCTGCGCCACCTGGTTTACAACTACGGAACGGCTCACCAGGAGATTCTCAAACTTGCAAAAGAAAACACTGTTTACGCAAAGCCTCTTCCCGGACACGATGAAATTCTAAAAGCCGAGGTTATCCACGGCGTGCGGGAGGAAATGGCCCAGCACCTTCGGGACGTGGTTTTCCGCCGAACAGACCTTGGCCCCTCGGGGCTTCCGAATGACACAACACTTGAGGATATTGCGGCTCTTGTGGCAAAGGAATTAGGTTGGGACGATTTAAAAATTAAAGAAGAAATCGCAGCAACAAAAAAAATCTACGATCCGATTCGGCAAAAATAAACAGCGGTTCTCCCACATATTTCCGGCACATCAGGAAGCACTTTCAGCAAGTATTCCAACTGTACTGATTTTCACAATTTCGGTGTCGGAATTCTACCTTCCAAAATGCCTAGATTGATTCTGTTGCCGATGCTGGTTTTTCTTCTTCAGCTTCTGCTAACATTTTCATGAAACGCGCAGAGTCGCTTTTCATATTTGAATTGTTAAACATGACATAACCGGGTTTATTTAGCGCCAAAACCCAATCCATCAACCGTTGAAGGTCTTCATCGGGATATTGGTAGCGATAATTCATTTTTCCGTGAAGCCTGAAATAAAAAAACTCACCCGCAACATGCGGAAATCGAAACGGGTCATTTCCATGAACCAAATCCAGCTCATCGCACAGGTCTTCAATAAGCGACGGCTCCCAATTTCCTCTGGGTTCCCAAACAAACTTAAACGAACCCCGATCAATTGATTTGAAGAATTTTCGCATATTCTTAAGATTTGTATCAGAAGGCACAAAACTTCCCGGACATTGAAAAACCAATGTTTTTGCTTGTATAGCCTGTGCAATTTTTTTTGTGTCCTCCCATGCACGAAACACCACACGTGACGGTTTGAAAAACCCATAGTCCCTCTTGTGCATAAAATCCACAGGAGCCCTCATGCGCCTGTAAGTTGGACTTGTGGCCTCATGGGTAATGACTTGCCAAACCTTCATGTTAAACTCAAAATTTTCTGGCGCATCTCTTCTCCATTTATAGGCCGTCTCGCTCCGGGGCAATTGGTAGAATGTCTGCTGAATTTCTACTACCGGATAATGCCTGTAATATAGGGTTCGAGCTTCCGGGAAACCGCAGCATCCAACCTTAATCGCTGTCAATGGCTCTTCAAGTTTCTTTATCAAACCCCAACTCCTTTCTTTGATTAAATGATTAATAGTGTTGATTTAATATTATTTCTGCCGGTATACTCATCGAAGGGAATAAAAATCTCTGCTTTTTTTGAATTACAAGCATTTTTCATTCCAATCAATTGACACCAAGAAGGAAATTACGTACGTCTATGGGATTACTGATCCAGATGAAAGTTTTCATAATCATCAAGATACCATTCATTTTTGCTCTCATCATACAAAACATCCACAATTTGCTGATCAAACAGGCGAAGTTGAAAATAAAGATGCGTTGCCGAAGGTGCCCGAATCGTTTGCATTTTAGCTCGTTGAAGAACTTCCACAACAGGGAAACGCTTGCCCCTGACCACCAGCACCCTGGGTGTAACAGGATTCTTATACGTGGATGTACACTCCATGTAAACCAGTTTTCTCATAGCGCTAAATAAAAAAGATATATAAAAAGGAAATGCGGCTTCGAATTAAAAACAAACATACCCAAATCTCGGGAAAAAATCTTCCCCGAAATTTATTGAAAAAATAAGTGAAGTTTCTATTAAAACGACACTATCTGAAGCTTGGCAATGTGTTGAATTGGACTGGAATGATTTTTCACTTACAGTATAATAAAATTGATTCCAAAGCGCAAGGAAAAAATATTGGGATTTCAAATTTGTTTCGGATTTGTCGCTTGTAATTTATTTTGGTAATTGTTTGGATTCCACAATTCCGGCATCTGAGGCTTTTTTGGCCCAAACAATTCATAACTACCAAGACACAAAGACACAAGCTTTTGATAATAAATGAAATAACAAAACTCTGGAAGATCTTTTAAAAAATCTAATCTTAAATTCATTATTGTCTTAAATATAATATGTAATATGAGTGCATTCTAAAAACGGCTAATCATACAAATTATACGGAGTTTAATTTCACTAACATTAATAAAATCAATTCGTAATCATTCGTGAAATTCGTGGGAGATATCCTTTTTAGATCAAACTCATAATATTCTTAGTGATTTAGTGTCCTTGTGGCATAACTTTTTAAATAATATAGGCTACGAGCGATTTGAAAATAATCGAAAAAAATATTGCCTCAGACTTCAGAAATGATTATATTGAATCAGTTCAAATATAATTTTATTATATTAATAATAATGTTTGTAACTAACTAATAATAATAAAGTCATAAATTCCGTCTATTTAATTGGAACGGTTTAAAAATATGAAAGTCACCATCACCGATATTGCTAAATTAGCAGGTGTATCCAAATCGACAGTATCGGCTGTTTTGAATGACAATCCCCTCATTAAGGACGAAACCAAAACCCGCGTTCGGGAAGCCATGAAGAAATTGGACTATCGCCCGAATGAGCTGGCACGAGCCCTCGCCCGAAAGCAAACCAAGACCATTGGCTTGATTATCAAAGAAATCGATAACCCCTATTTTGCACAGGTTACCAGCGGCGTGTACGATTCAGCCAACAAGGAGGGTTACAGCGTGCTGCTGGGAAGCTCGGAATTGAAGCCCTTGCAGGAACAGGAAACACTGAATGTGCTGCTTTCCAAGAAGGTTGACGGACTTATTATTTCCAGTCTCCGCGATAATGGCGATTTTTTGCATCTGCTTGACCTCAAGCGGCGCAATGTGCCGTTTGTATTATTGGATAATCTCGAAATAATCCAGACCAATATGGTGGATGTCAACAATTTGCAGGCAGGGAAAGAGGCGGTTGAGTATCTCATTAAAAAGGGGCATCGACGGATTGCCTATCTGGCGGGACCCGATTATTCCGTTCACTCTTACCAGCGCCTCGAAGGATACAAGCTGGCACATCTTGGACGTAATATTCCGATTGACGATGGTCTGATTTTCCCGACGGGTTCTTATCTGGAAAACGGAATAAAGGCCGGGGAAAAAATTTTGAAGATGTCTGCGCACGACCGTCCGACGGCTCTTTACTGTTTTAATGATCTGGTAGCCATTGGCAGCATTTACGCCCTGCGTCAAGCCGGTTTGCGCATCCCGGAGGATATGTCTATTGTTGGGAACGACGACACGCCTCTGGCGCAGGCCACATTTCCGCCCCTGACAACGGTGCACATTCCTATCTACGAAATTGGCCGGCGCGCCACTGAGCTTTTGTTCGAACAAGTGAGACAGAAAGAGATTCCGCTGAACAAAAAAATCATTCTGGAGGCACATCTAATTGAGCGGGAATCGGCCTAAAGCAGGAGATGCCTGATTTACGGGGGACGATTGATCGTGCAAACGCATGCGAAAGGAGATGGTAAAATGGATATTCGTCTCGATGGAAAAAAAGCCCTGGTCACCGGCTCCAGCACGGGAATCGGTCGGGCGATTGCCCTGAAATTTGCCGAATCCGGTGCGGATGTAGTACTTCATTACTACCGCTTCAAGGAAAAGGCGGAAGAATCCGTTGACACTATTCAGAAAATGGGAAGACAATCGATGGCTCTTCAGGCAGATTTGGGCCTGACGGAGGACATTACGCAATTGATTGAGCAAACGATGAATTTTTTTGAGGGAGAAATCGATATTCTGGTCAATAATGCCGGAACGCTTATTCAAAGAACACCTTTTGCGGAAGCCTCCGAAGACTATTGGGATCGGCTGATGGCGATTAATTTCAAATCGGTTTTTCTGTGCAGCCAGAAAGTGCTGCCTTTTATGAAAGCAGGAAGTCGAATCATTAATATTTCCTCAGTAGCGGCCCGCACCGGCGGCGGTCCGGGTTCGGTTTTGTATGCCGCTTCAAAGGGAGGTGTTAGTGCACTTA
>CAZMRE010000053.1:0-12088 GCA_964568545.1 uncultured Deferribacteres bacterium
CACTGGCAGCCAGGACCCTGCCGTGATTGTGATCGGTGTGATTCCCACCAATTTCCGTACGGCCGGGTGCGCTGAAAAATGTAGTGGGTTCCGTTCCAAAAAGTTGTGTGTAGGCATTAAAAATTCTTTGGTAGCGGGCGGTCTGTTTTTGAAGAATATCTCTGGAGGAGCCGTAGAGACTCGAAAAACTGTTCTGCCATTCGTGCGATATAAAACTATTTCCCTGTTTGCTTATTTTCACTGTTTTCTCCCTCAGAGCAACTTTACCCCGTGTCCGGCTTCAAATATCTCACCCGGTTCCAGGATGATTAATCCGTCTTTGTTATTGAACGCATTTGTGGCACAGGTCATGGGTTCAATCGCAACCGACTGCCGATCGGGCGGGATAAAAATCACCATAAAATTGTACTTCCCCTCTCCGGTTTCCTGCCAGGCCCGAATGGTTACATTTTCCTCGGGGTCGGTAAGCTCAGCAGCAGCCACACCTTCAACCGCGGGTAGTTTGAATACCGTATCCAATTGACTCGTGCCAATGCGGGAAGAACTGGCAAAGCGATTATCGATTTCTGTTTGACCGTTTGGAACCATTCGATTGGTGAGAATCAGTTTTTCATTAGCCGGAAGCTTCAGGAACAAATCATCGACGGACTTATTTAGCCGAAAATACGGGTGCCAGCCATCTCCAAAAGGGAGCGGCTGGGTATCGACATTTTTTACTAAAACGTGAATTTTAAATCCGCATGTCTGCGTAAGCGTGTAGGTTAGCACAACGGAAAATTTAAACGGGTACCCCGGATAATCACCTGCATAGTCGAATTTTAGCTCGGCGGAAATCTCGGTTTCTTTAACGTTAATGCCGGCAAGCGCTAAAATTTGATTGTAAAAAAATCCGTGGATAGCGTTATGCCGGGCGGGTTCGGTAATCGGTAACTGGTAATGAATCCCATTGAATTCGTAAGTGCCGTCTAAAATGCGGTTTGGAAACGGAATTAGCCGGCCGCTCTTCATGAATTTGTTCCGAATCATTTCTTCATCTGACAAAAAACCATCGATAATCGAATAATTTTTTCCATTTTTGCTCAGAACCAATTCATTTACATTCCCACCAAATCCTGGAACAAACGCCGCAAATTCGCCTGTTTTCTGATTTACCAGCCTGATTCTCTCGGATTTTCCAAAGCGTTCCCGTTCGTACACAAACATTATAATTGCCCTGTTTTTGATGTTGTTTGAATGGAATAATGTAACCTTTTTTCCACAAACAAATAATCTTCAGTCGCTCTTGACAAACAAGATTTTTATCGCCCTGCCCGGTAATGAACGTAGGAAGGGATCAAAAAAAGCAACCCCGCAATCAGCATAATGGCACCCCACCACAAATTGGGATTTTGAAGACCCCACCACAGATGTTGATGAACATGAACCACCGGTGTTTGGTTTTGGGGATGGAAAATATAGATAATCCCCGTCAGTGTAACAAGCGATCCAAACACCGTTAACATAAGTCCTACAAAAAACCAAATGGACAGCATATTTTTTTCAGACATTTTTGTTCTCCTCAGAATCAATTGACTCTCATTACTCTAAAATACTTTAATCCGTGCCCGCAGGGGCTCGGTGCGAAAGACAGATTCAGAACCAACAATTATCGGCAATTTACCAAAAAGGTTTTTAATCCAAAAGCAGAAATGGCGCCTCTGCCAGACCAAAATCCGGATGATTACCAGAACATAATATTTAAAATAACCATGACAATAAGTGAAATAATGGCAATATTTGCCGGTTTTTTATAAAAGGGAACGCCTTCTTCCTTCGGAATGGGCGTCATCCGTTTCACGAGTCCCACTAATTCCTCCTTTGGTCTTGGTTTTGTAAAAAGGCTTACAATGATCGTAACGCTGAAACAAATGAGCCATGCCCACCAAGCACGCCAGAAATTGGCCGCCATTGGACTGGCGTTGTTGGAAAGGGTAATTAGCGTACGAGAAATAAGCTCAAATTTCACCAGAATAAACATGGTAAAAGATGAAACCATTCCCGCTGCCAGTCCCCAAAAAGCACCATTGGGCGTAATCCAGACCACGAACATTCCCAGGAGCATGGTTGCAAAGAGCGGCGCGTTTACCCACGAGAAAATCGCCTGCATGTAATCCATAATACTGGGAAATGATTTAGCCCAGTAAGCAGTTACAATGCTGATCAGAATTCCGGCTATCGTTGCAACCCGTCCCATCCAGACATAGTGCTGATCGGAGGCATCCTTTTTTATTACCGATTTGTAAATATCGTACGTCCAGACGGTGTTAAAAGCGCTGATATTTCCTGCCTGGCCGGCCATAAATCCCGCCAGCAGGGCCGTTATTCCCAGGCCAATTAATCCTTGCGGATAGTACCGTGCCAGAAGCATGGGCAAAGCCGAATCGTAGCGCACATGACCGGCATCGGTGAGCAATTTAAAACCGCTGTGAGGGTCGCGGGCCAGTACCCAGGCAACCAACCCTCCCACGACGACGATAAAAGGAAGTGCCATCTTAAAGAACGATGCAATCACAGGCGTCATTCGGGCCGAACGCAAATCCTTAGCTGACATAGCGCGCTGAACCACAAGAAAATCAGTTGTCCAATACCCAAATGAGAGAACAAATCCCAGGCCCAGAACAATGCCCATCCAGGTTACATGCATTCCATTCAAAGAAGGATCTGTAGAAGTTGACCACAATTTCCCCATTGAGTCGGGAATCCGTGCAAAAACGGCTTTCCAGCCGCCAATTTCAATCAAGCCCATAATTGATGCCAGCATTAGTCCAAACCAGATCAGAAAAAACTGGATAATTTCCGTAAAAATGGCAGACATCAACCCACCCATTGTTACATAGGTGGCCACGGTCAGTGCTGATGCCCACATGCAGGCATCCCAATTCCATCCCAAGAATGTACGAAGTACCAGGGCCATGGCGTAGAGATTGATTCCCGAAACCAGAAGCGTCATAAACGCAAATGCAATCGCGTTAAGCACGCGGGTTTTTTCGTCAAATCTGAGCTTTAAATACCCGGGCACCGAATGAATTTTACTGCTGTAGTAAAACGGCATCATGTAGACCGCCAGAAAAAGCATGGCAGGAATGGCACCAATCCAATAAAAATGGGCCACGTACATGCCGTATTCAAACGTGTTGCCGGTCATTCCCAGAAGTTCCAATGCCCCCATATTGGCGCTCAGAAAAGCCAACCCGGCAATCCAGGAGCTGTTTCGTCGCCCGGCAAGGAAGAAATCCTCACCCGTGCGCGCAAATCTTTTCAGATAAACTCCGATTCCAATCACAAACGCAAAATAGAGCGCAATAACCAACCAATCCACCCAGGAAATATGCAGCATTCTAAAGCCCTCCTCGATCGCTTTACAAGTCTTTTGCCGAATCGCTTTTGCAATTTCTAATATTTTTAAAGAATTTCTTTAATTGATCAATTTAAATAATTAAAATATTCGAGTCAAGTAAAATCCAATTTATTTCTGTGCTTTTCAATCAAACAATAGATTCTTTGAATAAAATAGGACTTATTTTAGCCTATTTATCGAACAATAAAAATCCAAAATATTTTATCAAGCCCAATTTTATTTTGTATTTTGTTAAATTTTTGTTTATATTTAAGGGTGATTTGAAAATCGTATTTGTATTGTAAATGATCCCTATGCACATTGCATAATATTTCTTATCATAATCTTAATAGATTGGAGGATTGAATATGAGTAGAAAGATGGTCACAATTGATGGAAATGAGGCTGCGGCTTATGTTGCTCATAAAGTTAACGAGGTCTGCGCCATTTATCCCATCACTCCATCCTCTCCAATGGGAGAATGGGCAGACCTGTGGTCTGCAATGAATCAAAAGAATATTTGGGGTACAATTCCCACGGTAGTAGAGTTACAGAGTGAGGGAGGTGCTTCCGGTGCCGTGCATGGTGCCCTGCAGGCCGGTGCTTTGACCACTACATTTACTGCATCTCAGGGCCTGTTGCTAATGATTCCTAACATGTTTAAAATTGCCGGTGAATTGAATTCCACTGTTTTTCACGTAGCATCCCGTTCGGTTGCCACCCACGCCCTCTCCATTTTTGGTGATCACAGCGATGTAATGGCGACGCGTGGTACAGGATTTGGACTTTTAGCATCGGGCTCGCTTCAGGAAATCATGGATTTTGCCTTAATCGCACAGGCCGCCACGCTTGAAGCACGCGTACCACTGGTTCACTTTTTTGATGGCTTTAGAAGTTCGCATCAAATATCAAAGATCGAACAACTCACAGAAGATGATATGCGAGCCATGATTGACGACGAGCTAGTACGCGCCCACCGGCAGCGGGCACTCAATCCGGACAATCCCTTCATGCGTGGCACGGCACAAAATCCCGATGTGTTCTTTCAGAATCGCGAAGCTGCCAACCCATTCTACTTAAAGGCTCCGGATATCATGCAAAAGCAAATGGACAGATTTGCCAAAATCGTTGGACGACAATATCACCTGTTTGATTACGTGGGAGCACCCGATGCCGAACGCGTGATTATGCTGATGGGCTCCGGTGTAGAAACTGCTCACGAAACGGTTGAATATCTTATGGAAAAAGGCGAAAAAGTGGGCGTTGTGAAAGTGCGATTGTACCGGCCCTTCTCTGTTAAGCACCTAATGCAGGCCCTTCCTTCCACAGTGAAAGTGATCGCAACGTTGGATCGGACCAAGGAACCCGGAAGTGCCGGCGAACCGCTTTATGTGGATACGGTAACAGCCGTTACCGAAGCCATGAACGACGGTATTGCCCCCTTTAAAACAGCACCAAAAGTGGTTGGCGGACGTTACGGACTATCTTCCAAAGAATTCACAGCCTCAATGGTAAAAGGTCTGTTTGACGAGTTGAAAAAGGAAAAACCAAAAAATCATTTCACCGTAGGCATTCACGACGACGTCACAAATACAAGCATTGAATGGGATCCAAAATTCAGCTTGGAAAAAGACGATGTGGTTCGGGCGATGTTTTTTGGACTAGGTTCCGACGGAACGGTTAGCGCCAATAAAAATTCCATCAAAATCATTGGCGAAGGCACAAAAAATTATGCTCAAGGCTATTTTGTGTACGATTCCAAAAAGGCAGGCTCCATGACAGTTTCGCACCTGCGCTTTGGACCTCGCCCCATTCATTCCACTTATTTAATTAACGCGGCAAATTTCGTGGCCTGCCACCAGTTTTTCTTCATCGAAAAATTCGACATGCTGAAAAATGCCGTGGAAGGTGCCACATTTCTCTTGAACAGCCCTTACGGTCAGGACAAAACATGGGATAAATTGCCGAGAAAGGTCCAGCAGCAGATCATTGACAAAAAGCTGAACTTCTACGTCATTGACGCCTACAAAGTCGCCAAAGACACCGGCATGGGCCTGCGTATTAACACAATTATGCAAACCTGCTTCTTCGCCATTTCAGGCATTCTTCCCAAAGATGAAGCCATTGACGCGATCAAAAATGCGATCAAAAAAACTTACGGAAAGAAGGGCGAAGAAATTGTCCAGAAAAACTTCAATGCGGTAGATCAGGCACTAGCACACCTTCACAAGGTTGAGATTCCGGATAAAGCCACCAGCACCATTGAAATGCCGCCGATTGTATCACCCAAGGCGCCTGAATTCGTGCAAAAGTTTACAGCCAGATTAATTGCAGGCGAAGGGGACGAGGTTCCCGTCAGCATGCTGCCGCCTGATGGTGCCTTTCCTACCGGCACGGCCAAATGGGAAAAGAGAAATATCGCATTAGAAATTCCCGTTTGGGACGAAAACCTCTGTATTCAATGTAACAAATGCGCCATTGTGTGTCCGCACGCAGCTATTCGGATCAAGGCTTACGATCCCAAATATCTGGACGATGCACCTCCAACCTTCAAATCCATGGACTACCGGGGTAAGGAATTTCCAGGCTGGAAATACACAGTTCAAGTGTCTCCTGAGGATTGTACTGGCTGCGGCGCCTGTGTGTACATATGCCCGGCTAAGGACAAAACCAATCCCAAACACAAATCCCTTGATCTGGCACCCCAGCCGCCGTTGAGGGAACAGGAACGCGAGAATTTCGAGTTCTTCGAAAGCCTCCCGGAAGTCGATCGGACAAAGGTTCGCCTCGAAACGGTTAAGGGCTCCCAGTTCTTACAGCCATTGTTTGAATTTTCCGGTGCCTGTGCCGGTTGCGGCGAGACACCTTATGTCAAATTGGTGACACAGTTGTTTGGTGACCGATCATTCATTGCGAACGCGACTGGCTGCTCCTCCATTTACGGCGGAAACCTGCCTACCTCCCCGTGGGATATCAACCCGGATGGCCGAGGCCCTGCCTGGTCGAATTCTCTATTTGAAGACAACGCCGAATTTGGCTATGGTTTTCGTCTATCCATAGATAAGCGTTCCGAATTTGCTGCCGAATTGGTTCAGCGACTGGCAAAGGAAATTGGCCCGCAACTGGCAGAAGAACTTGTCACGGCTGATCAAAAGGATGAAATCGGCATCCGAATGCAGCGGGAACGCGTGGCTCAATTGAAACAGAAGCTGGCAAAAATGAATTCGGAAGAGGCTAAGCATCTCCTTGTCCTGGCCGACATGCTGGTGAAGAAGAGTGTTTGGATCATTGGCGGTGACGGCTGGGCCTACGATATTGGCTACGGCGGTCTGGACCACGTGCTGGCATCCGGACGGAATGTAAATGTCCTTGTGTTAGATACGGAGGTCTATTCCAACACCGGCGGACAGGCTTCTAAGTCCACACCATTGGGCGCTGTTGCCAAATTTGCAGCAGCCGGAAAACCTCTACCGAAAAAAGATCTGGGTTTGATGGCCATGACTTACGGCAACGTGTACGTGGCAAAGGTGGCTATGGGTTACAACGATGCTCAAACCGTTCGCGCTTTCATGGAGGCTGAAGCCTACAACGGCCCGTCAATTATTATCGCCTACAGCCACTGTATTGAACACGGCATTGATATGATGCTAGGTAATCATCAGCAGGAATTGGCGGTTAAATCAGGCGCTTGGGTATTGTACCGCTACAACCCGGATCTGGCCAAACAGGGCAAGAATCCGCTGAAACTGGATTCCAAGGAGCCGTCCATTCACTTTGAGGAATATGCGTACAACGAGACACGGTTCAAGATGCTAACCAAGAGTCGCCCAGAACGGGCTAAAAGGCTGCTTGAAGAAGCCGAGCGAGAAGCAAAAGCACGCTGGAGCTACTACAAGCAATTGTCGGAAATGGATTACAGCCGATTTAGCATTCCCGAAACATTATAGGGAACAAATAGAAAAGGGGGCGTTTTTAAGGCGCTCCCTAATTTTTCTAAAAAATGTCTTGCATTTTTTGTGGAACTTGTTTATCTTTATTTCAATTCTCTTGAACAAACTGGAGTCAAAATAATGTTTACCCAAAGGCCTGAAAATCATTACTATCATTTTCACCATCGGAACAATGTGGGCAGATTGTCGGGTAAACTCTAAATATACGTACAGGATTTTGAAATCGAGCCCACTTACCTAATCGGAAGTGGGCTTTTTTTATAGGTGGATGCGTTCATTCGTTCGCTGTCTCGTCAGTTCAAGTTGACAATTGAAAATTGGCCATTGGAATATTACGGTAGTTGAGCGAAATCGAAACGATTGGTGAAAGACTAAGGCAAAAAAATTGGAGATTTTTCATGCTAAAACGATCGGTGGCACAATTGCCACCCGGCGTAGTTGATTACTACTCTGACCGCGCAGAAAAGCGCCGGAATCTTGAACAATGCTTGAGAGAGCAGTTCCGCCGCCAGGGATTTCAGGAAGTCATTACCCCTACCTTCGAATATTTTGACGTTTTCGAGCGGGGCATGCGCAAAGAGTTGCTCAACCAATCCTACCGTTTTTTCAATCCGGATGGCGATTTGCTGGCTTTACGTGCAGACAGCACCTGCGCCGTGGCGCGTCTGACCGCCACCAAATTGAGCGCCTCTTCCCTGCCCCTGCAGCTTTTTTACATTAATCCGGTCTTCCGCAAGGAATCTCCTCACGCTGGTAAATTTTCCGAATTTGTTCAGGCCGGCGTGGAACTCATTGGCACCAACACCGTGGCTACCGACTTTAAAATCCTGAACACCGCCATTGCCACGCTTCAGGCGATCGGTCTGTCAGATTTTCAGATTAATCTGGGACACGTGGGAATTGTGAACACTCTTCTTTCAGCCGCTCATTTTTCATTTGAAGAGGAGGAAACCATCCGTTTCTTTCTGGCGGAAAAGCGTTTGCCGGAGCTGGAAAATTTTCTGGCGTCCCAAAAAGTGGCCCCCGAAATTCAAACGATTCTGATGCAGCTTCCGCTTTGGGTGGGAAAGGAAGAAATCTTTCAAAAAATTGAAACCCTTTCTTCCCTCTTTCAAATCGAGCCCATTTTAAACCATCTAAAAGCACTTTACCAGCATCTCCTGGAGGAAGAATTACTTCAATTTGTCACATTCGATCTGGGAAATCTGAAGGGCATGAGCTATTATACTGGCATCTTATTTGAAATTTTCAGTGAAAAACTTGGTTTCCCAATTGGCAGCGGGGGACGTTACGACCAACTACTCCAAAAATTTGGCACCGATTTGCCGGCCGTCGGTTTTTCTTTCACTTTGGAACGATTGGAGGCTGTCCTGTGATTACAATTGCTTTGGCAAAGGGACGGCTTCTGCAAACAGCTATCAGGCGCCTGCGGACTGCAGGAGTCGCGCTTTCCGAACCCAAAAACCGCGCATTGGTCGCATCTGATGCCTCTAATCGATTTCAGGCTATTTTCATTAAAGACCAGGACGTGCCGCTCTACATAGAATACGGCATCGCCGATGTAGGCATCTGCGGAAAAGACAACATCTGGGAAAAGGGGGGCGATGTGTACGAGCTCATGGATCTGGGATTTGGCACCTGTCAGATGGTCGTGGCTGGAAAACAGTCCCTTCAAGATTACCAGAACATGCCGTTTTTAAAGGTGGCCACTAAGTACCCGAACATCGCCACCGATTTTTTCAACCGGAAGGGACTGCCAGTAGAATTGATTAAACTGTCGGGTTCCGTGGAATTGGGTGCCGTTCTGGGTCTGGCCGATGTGATTGTGGACATTGTGAAAACCGGGCGTACGCTGGAGGAAAATAACCTGCACATCCTAGAAACCATCGCACCGATTTCGGCGCGCTTGATCGTGAACAGGGCCAGTTTTGCAATGAAGCGACAGGCGATAGAAACTCTTTGTCGGAGATTGAAAAATGATTCCCGTTCTGAAGGCTGACGAATTTGTCCCGGATCGACTGAAACTTCCGGGAGAGGATTCTCAAATTTTTAAAAGCGTGCAGGAAATTTTGAAATCGGTGCGGCGCGAAGGGGATACTGCTCTGGTACATTGGACGCGAAAGTTCGACTGTCCCGATTTTGAGTTCGGAGACATTCCGCTCGATCTGAGCAAACTGGATCTGAAAAAGCTCGTCAAATCAGCCCTATTTGAGGTGCTCTCGGAAGCTGCCCGCAACATTGAAACCTTTGCCCGGCACCAATTGCCTCAATCGTGGCAGAAAAAAGGAAACGGGGGTGAAATTTTAGGGGAGCGCTACCTGCCGCTGGAGCGAGTGGGCATTTACATTCCAGGCGGAAAAGCCCCCTACCCTTCCACCGTACTTATGACGGCCATTCCGGCTCGTGTGGCTGGCGTAAAGGAGATTGTGCTCGTCACGCCACCTGAGGCGGACAAATCGGTGCATCCGGCCATTCTGGCGGCCGCGAAGATTGCTGGGATTAGCGAAGCGTATCGGGTGGGCGGCGCCCAAGCTATTGCTGCCCTGGCATACGGCACAGCCATCATTCGCTCTGTGGACAAAATTGTGGGTCCGGGCAATGTGTTTGTGCAACTGGCGAAAAAGGCCGTGTTCGGGCAGGTTGGGATTGACAGTCTCGCCGGCCCCAGTGAAGTAGTGGTACTGGCAGACGAAGCCTCCAATCCGGAATTCGTCGCTTGGGAAATTTTGGCACAAGCGGAACACGACGAGCGCGCTCGTAGTATTCTGGTAACCAATTCCGAGAAATTGGTGGAAAACGTGCAGGCCATTGTCCAGCGCGAGACAAAAAAACTGGAACGGCAGGCCATTCTGGAGGTTTCACTCAAAGAGACCAGTCGAATCATTTTGTTCGAAGGCGAGATTGAAACAGGCATTCGGCTCGTCAATCAACTCGCCCCGGAACATGTGTCCGTACAGACGAAAAATGCTCCGGAAATCGCCGAAAAAATAACCCATGGAGGTGCAATTTTTGTGGGCGACTACTCCCCGGTGGCTCTTGGCGATTACTGGGCCGGGCCGTCGCACGTCTTGCCCACATCTGGGACGGCGCGGTTTTCTTCGCCGCTGGGTGTGCTGGAATTTCTGAAACGGAGTTCCTGGGTTCAATATTCACCTGAAAAATTAAAAAAAGATGCGCCGAAAATTGAAACCTTTGCCAAAACGGAAGGCCTGACGGCACACGCGAAGTCGGTAGCTATTAGAAGAAAATAAAAAATATTGTTCGTTCGCTTGGTTTCTCGTCTACTCGGTCAAAGAGCGTTCTTTCGTTTGTTCGTTCATGCGTTCGCCGCTTTATTTGGCCAACCCGGCCAACGAGTAACACCTGGCCGTAGTCGAACACATCAGAACGAATGAATATTATTGGGTCAGTGAACGAGTAAACGAGCGAACGCGTTAACTAACACAGACATCCCCCTGAATCCCCCTTCAAAGGGGGACTTTTGAGGAGTGCAAGGCAGGAGCTGATTTTGCTCTTAAAAAGTTCGGCGAGTACTTTGGTATTTCGTACAAAATCTGCCCAACAATCGAAGGACGGGAAAGCAAATGATTCATTCACGCATTCGTGGCTTAAAATTACAAGGAAATTGAAATGATTCCATTTTTAAAATTTTCGGTTCAGGATCTGGAGGCGTACACGGTTCCTCAGGAAGGGTTTCCGATCAAACTGAATCAGAATGAGTCCCCATTCGACGTTCCTGCGGAAATCAAGGAGGAAATCTGGCAAAAATTTCAGAAGGATGAATGGTCCCGTTACCCCAACGAGGAGCCGGATGATTTGCTGAACGCCCTAGCGGCTTACACAGGGCATCCGAAGGAAGGCATCCTCCTCGGGAATGGCTCTAACGAACTCATTCAGGCTTCCATGATTGGCTCTCTGAATGCGGGAGATGGCCTTCTCCTGATTCGTCCCGGATTTTCCGTGTACCCGCGCCTGGCCAAAATCTTTAACAGTGAGGTTTTTGAGGTTTACCTGAGCGACACATTCCAATTTGACGAGGACGCGCTTTTCGCCACGTTGCGCGAAAAATCCGTGCAAATGCTTCTCATTGATTCGCCCAACAACCCCACGGGCGCTTTTCTCGACCGAGGCGTCGTGGAAAAAATCCTCCAGCAATTTGAGGGATTGTTTGTTCTGGACGAGGCCTATTTTGAATTTTCTCAGGAAACGGCGCGCGACCTGATTGCCACGTACCCCAATCTGGTCATTTTGCGCACCCTCTCCAAGGGGTTCGGGCTGGCGGGACTCCGCCTGGGCTACATGCTGGGGCAGCCCCAGGTCATCGCCGAACTCAAGAAAGCCAAGCTGCCATTTAGCGTGAACCGATTTTCTCAGGTGGCGGCCACAGTTCTATTCAAACACGCCGACGTCATTCAGGCAAACACGGAGACGATTCGGCGGGAACGCGCCCGGCTTTTGGAGGAAATGAGCCAATTGTCCGGAATACGCGTGTACCCGAGCCGGGCCAATTTTATCTTGTTCGAGACCACCGATCTGCCCATTGCGTCCATTTTCGAGGGTCTCAAAAATCGGGGCATTCTCATCCGGGACGTCACGCACTACCCCCGGTTAGAAAAGGCCCTTCGGGTGACGGTGGGAAAACCAGAAGAAAACAATCAATTTGTAAAGGCACTTGAATCTATTTTGAATCACAATATCTAAGTAGGCAAGGCGGCAAAGCCGCAACCAAAGAGATCTACAGAAAATCGGATTTTGCTATTAT
>CAZMRE010000054.1:0-12047 GCA_964568545.1 uncultured Deferribacteres bacterium
TCTCTCGCAACAGTTGCCTGTACGATTCCCAATTGCTGGCGTGTTACGCAAATGTTTCACGCGTGCTACAAGCAGCCCTTGAACAATTTGCCATTCATCTGGATGATTTCGAGGCAGCTGCTTCGTCTGGTGCGTATGCCGGATCGCCCGTCTGTTTTGCCGAGGCGCTGAGTTACGAATTAACCATTAAAGGCAGGAAAATGGTGGGTAGCGCGCAGCGCCGCTGGCCGGATCGGGTTTTGCAACACGGGTCGATTTTGCTGGGGAATTCTCATCAAAAACTGGCGGATTACCTGAATTTTCCTGAAAAACAGCGAGCAGTGGAAAAACGCAAGCTGTTGAAAAATACCATTTGTGTGAAGGATGTCTATTCTGTGTCAATTTCATTATCTGAATTTGCAGAAGCTTTTCGGAAAAGCTTTTTCCGGCTTTTTGAAATCGAGCTGGTTCCCGGTAAACTGACATCTGATGAATTAAACGAGATTGAAGCAATCCGAGAAGACTATCGAATAGTGTAACGTGCGGGAATCTTTTTTAGTACAAAGAGCGCTAATTATTGTGTATTTTGGAGATTACTTTACGCTCTCTGTGCCTTCTTCGGGCTCTTTCCGGTTTAGGCTTTATTTTTCTACAGAATTTACTTGTGTCTGAACGAAAACACTTGAAAAATGTAAGGCAAGCATCTTGATTGCATTAATTTGTTGTTGGAAACAAAGAATTAGCTAAATCAGATTTCACAAGCCAGAGGTTTGTGTTATGTTTTCGTTCAGAGACTATTTAAAAAATTCCGTTATTTGTTAAATCAAAAACTTTTATTCCCTGAAATGCCGATGAAAATACTTTCAATTCTGGGTTCCTCCGGTTCTATCGGCCGGAACACTCTGGATGTTGTGGCTCGTTTCCCGGATAATTTTCGAGTTTCGTGCTTGACAGTACACACCCATGCAGATATCCTGCTGCGGCAGGTAAGGGCGGTCCACCCGGCGCGTGTAGTCGTGACGCAACCCAACGGTAATTCCGCCATTTTAAGGGAAATTGAATCGCTGGGGGCTGAGGTCTGGACGGGCGAGGAGGCGCTCACGCACTGCCTCGAGGATGACCCCTCGAATCTTGTTGTGAATGCGCTTGTTGGGGCTGTTGGGCTAAAGCCCACATTAAAGGCCATCGAAAAGGGAAAGGAAATTGCTCTGGCCAATAAGGAAACCCTCGTAATGGCCGGGGAAATCGTGACCCGGGAAGCCCAAAAGAGAGGTGTGACAATTCTGCCCATTGACAGCGAGCATAGCGCCATTTTCCAATGTCTCGTCGGTGAGAATCGGCAGTCGGTGGAAAAAATTATTCTTACCGGTTCGGGAGGTCCGTTTTTGGGGCGCTCCAAAATGGAATTGGAACATGTCACGGTTGAGGAAGCGCTGGCGCACCCAAACTGGTCGATGGGGAAAAAGATTACGATTGACTCGGCAACGCTCATGAACAAGGGATTGGAGGTCATTGAAGCACAATGGCTGTTTAACCTTTCCCTCGAAAGAATTGAAGTTGTGATTCATCCGCAGTCTATTATCCATTCTATGGTGGCTTTCGTGGATGGTTCGGTTAAGGCACAATTGGGGATTCCCGATATGCGGCTCCCCATTCAGTACGCGCTATTTTACCCGGAAAGGCGTCCCTCCACCTTCGGGCGGGTGGATTTCACAAAAATTCGGGAGCTTACGTTTTTTAAACCCGATCCGGCCACATTTCCCAATCTTCGGCTGGCGATGGAAGCGCTTCAAAAGGGAGGGACACTGCCGGCGGTGCTGAATGGAGCCAATGAAGAGGCCGTCCGGCAGTTCTTGAACAAAAGAATTTCATTTACTCGGATTTCTCAACTGATTGAGCAGGCTCTGTCAGCTCATAACCGGGTATTATCGCCGACTATTCAGGATATTTTGCAAGCAGACGCCTGGAGCCGGGAATTTGTGAAAGATCATCTGGCGCGCTGAACCCGGAAAAAAAATTAACCGAAAAGGCCACAAAGAATGTACAAAAGTCGCATAAGAAAAACCATTTCCTGTTATTTTTTGAATTCTTTGTGGCCTCTTGGAGAACTTTGTGCTGAAAAAATTTTTGCAAAAAAACAAGGATTTCATTGCTAATACGTAAAAGCGGAAAAGAACTGAATTAGGATTCAATAAGGCGAAGGAATAAAATATGACGACTGCATTAGCCACAATATTTGTTTTGGGGGTTCTGGTGTTTCTTCATGAATTTGGCCATTTCATTGTTGCCAAATCGGTTGGTATTCGGGTGGAGCGGTTTTCGATCGGATTTCCGCCCCGGCTGTTTGGCAAGAAATTAGGCGAAACCGACTACTGTGTTTCTCTGATTCCACTGGGCGGGTACGTAAAAATGGCAGGCATGGTGGATGAAAGCATGGACACGGAAATTAAGGGAGAACCCTGGGAATTTCAATCCAAATCCTTTTGGGAGAAATTTTCCGTGATTATTGCGGGGCCTTTGATGAATTATCTAATCGCCATTGTTGTTTTTGCGGGTCTGACACTTTCGATGGGCGTGGGAGTGGTGAAGGATGCCAGCATTGCGCAGGTAAGCCCGGGAATGCCTGCGGCTGCGGCGGGACTTCAACCGGGGGATAAAATTGTGGCCATAAACGGGCAGACGGTGTCTTCTTGGGATGAGATGACGAAAATTATTCATAGCCATGCGGACAAAGATCTTGAAGTGGAATGGATTCATAAGGGAGAACGCAAAAAGGCCGTTATTCACACAACCGCTCAAAACATTCCCATCGACGGCAAAATCAAGAAAGTTGGATTAATTGGAATCAGTCCTAAATTGTACATGAAAAAAGTGGGGCCTTTTAAAGCAGTTGAAGCCGGTTTTGTACGAACCTGGGATTTAACCAAGTTGGTCGGTTATTCAACCTGGATGCTGGCCACGGGAAAGGCATCTCTAAGAAATATTGGAGGCCCGATTATTATTGCAAAAATGGCCGGTGAAAGCGCCAAATCGGGATTCTCCACGCTGCTCGCTTTTCTGGCCTTTATCAGCCTGAATTTAGCGATTTTAAATGTCTTTCCGATTCCAGGATTAGACGGCGGCCATTTAATTTTTATTAGCATGGAAGCTATCATGGGGCGGCCGGTTCCGACCAAAACAAAGTTGGTCATTCAGCAAATTGGTATGTTTATTTTGCTTGCATTGATTGTGCTCGTCATTTTCAATGACCTTCACAACATTCACACAATAAAATAAACGCAGATTCTGAGAACTTGGAATCATAATCTCTACCGCTGCGAGTTTGAGGAAAAAACAGCCAATTGGATTTTGTTTCTGAACGCGAATAGGGAGATATTTTCCCCAGCTCGGATTTTTAATACCTCTGTGGCGCTCGGTTCTTCTCAGTGGAACTCTGTGTAACCTGAAAAAACAATGACACAGATAATTGCAGAGAGAAAGGGAAGAACCGACGAGAAAAAGCATCTTTCAACTTGAATTCGGAGTTGAAACTATCTGAATTGCGTTTCCAAATCCGCTTTCAAATTGGCCGTTAATAATGGCTGAGACCTAAAAAAAATCTGCAATTCTTTTATTCTCTAAAAATTGGCTTGCTTATTCCCTAAATATTTTTTATTTTAATATGTTAAGGTATTTTAGTCTGCCAAAGGCATATTTCGCCTGAAGCCTCAAACATTTTGAGCGGGAGCCCCAACATCTACACTTTTTTATGGATGTTGGGACACAAGAAACTAACAAAATAGAGGCAAATATTTCATGGCTGGGAATCTACTGATTATTGCCATGCTTTCCTATTTTATTGGGTCTTTTCCAACGGCTTATGTTTTCGTTCAATGGAAATTTCACAAAGACATTACCCACAATGGCAGTCGGAATGTGGGAACCCTTAATACCCTGCGCGTGACGCACTCAAAAAAATTAACCGCACTTGTTTTAATTATTGACTTACTAAAGGGCATGCTGGCTGTTTGGCTCACTTCGGTGCTGTTTGGCCATGATTTTGAAAACCTGTTGGTTTCCGCCTCTTTTGTTATACTTGGCCACGATTTTCCAATCTGGTTGAAATTCCATGGCGGAAGAGGATTGGCCACTGCGGCTGGTGTGTTCTTGCTAATTCAACCCTACGTGGTTCTGGGTTGGCTGGTGTTGTGGTTCTTAATCTACATGGTTACGCGGAAGGTAGCCTACGCGAATGCTCTGGCAACATTATTGGCGCCTGGAATTCTACTGATTCGCGCCTTTCATTTGTATGATCATTCAACCTTTGTGATTACATTTGCAGTGGCAGTGATTGTTTTCATTAAACATACCCCGCGCTTAGCCCATGCCATGCGTGGAGATGAACCCGTGAAACAATTCCAATAGGATTGGAAAGCGAATGAAAGCATAGCCCCACGGAAGTAATGATGTCGGATTAATAATTTCAAGAAAGGAGCGCTCATGAAATTAGCAGATAGAATGAATCGGCTGGGAACAGAAACAGCATTTGAAGTTTTGGCAAAAGCAAAGGCTCTCGAAGCCAAAGGCCGGGAAGTTATTCATCTGGAAATTGGGGAGCCGGATTTTGACACACCGGCTCACATTCGGGAAGCCACAAAAAAAGCTATAGATGAGGGACACACACATTATGGGCCAGCGCCCGGCCTTCCCGAACTGCGCGAGGCGATTGCGGAATCCATTGGTGCTACGAGAAATATTTCCGTCACCCCCGATCAGGTCGTGGTAACATTGGGTGCCAAACCAATTATGTTTTTTTCAATTTTGGCTCTGGCGCAGGCAGGAGATGAGGTGATTTACCCGAATCCCGGCTTTCCCATTTACGAGTCCGTAATCGATTTTACCGGTGCCAAAGCTGTCCCGATTCCCTTGCGGGAAGAGAAAGAATTTCGATTTGATGTGGATGAACTGCGCCCGTTGATTAACCATCGGACAAAGATGATTATTCTGAATTCTCCCCACAATCCTACCGGAGGAATGCTTTCTCCGTCGGATTTGGAGGCGGTGGCTGAAATGATTGCAGGGCGCGATATTATGGTTTTATCGGATGAAATTTATGAGTTCGTTTTGTACGAAAATAAATTTCAAAGCATTGCCTCCCTACCGGGGATGCAAGAGAAAACAATCATTTTGCACGGGTTTTCGAAAACCTATGCCATGACAGGTTGGCGGCTGGGTTTTGGTGTAATGCCTGAATGGCTGGCTGAACGAATTACTCAGCTTCAGGTAAACAGCAATTCCTGTCCGAACAGTTTTATCCAATACGGCGGAATTGCCGCGCTGAAGGGGCCTCAAGACGACAGCCGAAAAATGGTAGCTGAGTTCAAGCGCCGCCGGGATGTGATCGTTGAAGGATTGAATAGTTTGGAAGGCGTTTCCTGTTTGACTCCGGGCGGAGCGTTTTATGTGTTTCCAAATGTTACGGAGCTGGCGAAGCGAAGCGGCAAAGATACGAAAGAGTTGGCCGATTATTTTCTGAATGAAGCCGGTGTGGCTGTCCTTTCTGGAACGGCATTTGGCGGGTACGGCGACGGCTATCTGCGGCTCTCGTACGCAAATTCCGTGGAAAATATTCAAAAGGCCATTCTGTGGATGGGTGAAGCAATTAAAAAATTGTAGATGCGGACAAAAAAAGGTGCCCTTTTGGGCGGGGTGCAATTTTTTATTTCTATATCCGGAAATGCATTAATTGAATCCGTTCTCGAGGAAGGATTACTGATTTATGACAGGCCGAACCAAAAAAGGATGAAGCATCCCGATGGTTTTATCAGAGCTATTATGATTTTAAAGCTGCCAATTGGAATTTAAACATGGTAGAGAAATTTTTTAGCAGTTACAATATTTTTATCGATCTGGACGAATAATTATTTCAGACACATTTTTAACACATCAGGAGGATTGCTTACAGTGGAACCGAAGAAGACAGCGTTGTACGATGTTCACAAAAAATTGGGTGCGAAAATTGTGGAATTCGGGGGATTTTTGATGCCGATCCAGTACTCGGGCATCATTCAGGAACACAAACGCGTGCGGACGACCGTCGGCATGTTTGATGTGTCTCACATGGGGGAATTCATTTTCCGGGGAGAAAAAGCTCTGGATTTTCTTAATCGTATGACGATCAATAATGTGGCAAAATTAGTGGATTACCAGGCGCAGTATTCGGCCATGTGCTATGATCACGGCGGGATTGTGGATGATCTGTTGGTGTATCGTTATCCGGATCATTTTATGATGGTGGTGAACGCATCAAACACCGAAAAGGACTGGAACTGGATTCTGGAAAACCGGCAGAAAGGCGTGGAAATGGAAAATATTAGCGATTCCATAACACTGCTTGCCGTGCAGGGGAAAAAATCCTTGCCAACGCTCCAAAAATTAACCGATGTTGATCTTTCAAAAATCAAGTTCTATCATTTCGTAGAAGGCAAATTAGCGGGTTTTCCCATGACGATTTCCCGAACGGGCTACACGGGTGAACTTGGATTTGAGCTCTATTTTGATCGAAAATATTCCATATCGGTTTGGAATACCGTCATGGAAGCTGGAAAAGAATTCGATATTGAGCCCATTGGATTAGGCGCCCGCGATACCCTTCGTCTGGAAATGAAATATTGCCTTTATGGAAATGACATCGATGAAACCACCAATCCCCTTGAAGCGGATTTGGGCTGGATTACCAAGCTTCAAAAAGGGGAATTTATTGGCAGAGATGCCCTTCTTAAAGCAAAAGAGGCGGGGATTAAGCGAAAATTAATCGGCTTTAAGATGAGCACGCGCGCCTTTCCCCGACACGGGTACCGAATTTTTAAAGACGGAAATGAAATTGGGCATGTTACCAGTGGAACGGTCTCGCCCATGCTCTCGATTGGAATTGGAATGGGATATGTTTCCATCGAACAGGCGGCCGTGGGAACGCCCATCGATATTGAAATCCGGAAGAAAATGGAACCGGCAGCCGTTTGTGAGACGCCCTTTTATCACCCTGAATTATGATTGTCTCCGCATTTCTATCGCCGTGTGAAATCGATCAGGGGAGGCTTCGGGATAGTTGGGTGGTTGTGGTGGATGTACTTCGTGCAACATCCACTATTGTTGCGGCCTTGCATAACGGGGCTGCAGGCATTCAGCCTGTGGCATCGGCTTCCGAAGCCAAGGAACGGGCCAAACAGCTAAAAAATATCCCCATTCTTTTGGGCGGCGAGAAAAACGGATTCAGAATTGAAGGGTTCGATCTGGGGAATTCGCCTTTGGAATATTTACCAGAAAGGGTGAAGGGGCGAGTCATTATTTTTAAAACCACCAACGGAACGGAAACCTTTCTTCGGGTAAAATTGGCAACAAAGATTTTGTTTGGCTCGTTTCTGAATGCAAGCGCGATCAGCCAATTTCTCAGCGAGCGCCGGCCAGATCACATTTTTTTTACAAATTCCGGCCTCAAGGGTCATTTTTCCCTTGAAGATTCGGTTTGTTCGGGCTATATTATAAGTCAACTTTTAGAGCCGACGATTGAAAACGATGGGGCTGCTGCGTGCCTGGCCTTGGCAAGGCAGTTTTCAAGCGATACGAGGAAGCTATTGTTTGAGCAATCCGAGCACGGGCGTTATTTGAAAAAGAAGGGATTTGAAGCCGATTTGGAATACTGCTCCCAAAAAGATCACCTGAATGTAATTCCCGTATTTAATGCGGCACAAAATGAGATTATTCGATTGGATTCTGATGAATCCCTTTAGCTTGGCTTCTTAGCCACGAAGACGCAAAGGCACAAAATTTTGATAGTAAATAAAATATCAAGGCTCTTAAAGATTTTCCAAAAAACGTAATTTTGAATTCTACCGTTGCGAGTTTAGTGCGTATAGCATTATCTTTATGGTCGTTGAGTGATTCGCCAATTGGCGAATCGTATCGAAACGACCATATTGGCTATGAATCGCCTCGATACGTCCGCTTTCGGCGGCCACTCGGCGACCGGGTGGCAAAATTTTTTCGTATAATGTAACTATTTTAATATCAATCAAATAAGTAAAACTCGCAACGGTAGAGATTTTGAATCCATTATTGCTTTAAATATAATATTCTTGGTGGCTTGGTGTTTTTTTGGAATTGTTCGGCGGGATTCAGATTCATCTGTCAACGGCAAAAGGAACAAAGAAAATTGGGTAAATCTTGTAGCAAATTTTCGGAATAAGTCACACATTTTGGTTGGGTAAACAATCTGAAATTCATTCGCTCTCAATTTTATCTGTCATTTTGAAAAAAAATAGCGCATTTCCAATAAATTCAGTTGGGGAAATGTTAGACATTTGACATCAATCAGTCGTGTTTATGAATCGAAAACCTATTCAAAGAAAATCCTCGAGCGGGAAGAAACAGGAAATCATCGGCATTTTGCTGATTGTTTTTGCCGTGCTTATTTTTTTGAGCATCCTCTCGTATCATACACAAGACTGGCCGAATAGCAGTTCCCGCCAGATTGTGCACAACTGGATGGGATTGGCCGGCGCAGCGACGGCCCATTACCTAATCCTCTACACAATTGGCTATCCCATTATTGTGTTTCCTCTATTGATATTCATTTTTGGTTGGAGACTTTTGACCCACCGCCCGACAGATGGCCTCTTCCGAAATTCAGGGTTTATTCTGTTTTACGCCACAACCCTTTCCATTGCGATCGCACTGCCTAAAATCATATCGCCCGAAAGCATCGGGAATGGGCACTATGCCTGGAATGGGCTTGTGGGGCATTTTTTTGCTACGCAGTTCTTCCGATATTTTGGGGCAATGGGAAGCTTGCTGGTGCTTCTGACACTCGTAATTCTGCCTGTTTTGTACGCGACGGAATTTTCATTTGGAGCGGTGGCGGAGTTTTTTTCCAATCGATTTTCTCATCTAACCGAAAAGTGGGAGGAATTTCTGGAAGAACAGAAGCGCAATCGGTCCCTGCGAAGAGAACTCAAGCAGAAGGAAAAAGAATCGCGCGCCCAGCAGAAGGTTATTCTGGATGAGGAAGATTTGTTCGGGGAGGAACTGGAAGAAGAGAATCCTGAACCCTCAGTTCAGGCTTCCAAGCCTGTCCCTTCAGAGGATGTGCGTTCGCGCGTGGGTGACCTTTCGGAGGAGGAAGAGTCGGGACAAATTGAATTGCCCTTTCAGTCGGAATCCGGAAGCCTTCCTCCCAAAAAGCAAATTAATGTGCCGCGTGAAGAGGTGACTGAAGTTCCAACAGATTATGAATTGCCTTCTATTGATCTCCTGAATGAAGCCCCGCCGGTAGAATCGCGTGAGAGGCGAGATGAACTGATGGAGATGGCGCGCCGTCTGGAGCAAAAATTGGGGGAATACGGGGTTCGCGGAAAAGTGATTCAAATTCATCCGGGACCCATTATTACCCAGTTTGAAGTGGAACCCGATCCCGGTGTAAAAATAAGCAAGTTCCTCGGAATTGCCGACGATTTGGCGATGGTGCTCCGTGCCCGTAGCATTCGAATTGTGGCTCCGATTCCAGGAAAATCGGTTGTCGGAATTGAGATCCCCAATCGGGAACCTGCCATTGTTTCGCTACGTCGCGTGATGGAATCGGATATTTTTGAATCCTCTAAAGCCCGATTACCTCTGGGGCTTGGAGTGGACATTACCGGAAAGGTTTATGTGGCTGACTTGGTTCAAATGCCGCACTTGCTGGTGGCCGGTTCAACGGGTTCCGGGAAAAGCGTTTGCCTGAATGTCATAATTTCCAGTTTATTGTTTAAGGCTTCGCCGGAAGATGTTCGCCTTGTTTTGATTGATCCAAAGCGGCTGGAATTGTCCACCTATGCCAGACTGGTGAATCACCATTTGATTACCTTGCCGCAGTTAAATGAAGATGTGATTACGAATGCTGACAATGCCGTGGCCATTCTGAAAGCAATGGAATTGGAAATGGAACATCGCTATCGAATTTTGGCAAAGGCAAATGTTCGCAATTTGGATGAATTTAATCAGGCGGTTGAAAAAGGAGAGATTCTCACAAAATTGGAAGAACAGTACCGCCGCAAAATGCCGTACATTGTGATTGTTGTGGACGAGCTGGCAGATCTCATGCTGATTTCGGGAAAAGATATTGAGGGCCCCATCAGTCGATTGGCACACATGGCGCGGGCGGTAGGAATTCACATGATTTTGGCTACGCAGCGGCCTTCTACCGATGTCCTGACGGGTGTGATTAAGGCAAATTTCCCCAGCCGGATCGCTTTTAAAGTAGCCTCCAAAACGGATTCACGCGTGGTGCTGGATACGAACGGTGCGGAAAAACTGCTGGGGCGCGGCGACATGCTGTTTTTGCCTCCCGGTCGATCGGATCCGATTCGATTGCATAGTGCGTTTGTATCCGCAAAAGAAGTGGAACGCGTGCTCAAATTTATCGAGACCCAGCCTAAGTTTCCTCATTGGGAGATTGCCATGAAAGCCGGCGGCGGTGCTGGAAGTTCATACACTGCCGGAGGGCGCTCCGGAGAACGGGACGAATTATTTAACGAAGCACTGAAGCTGGTTGTGCGGCATCAGCAGGGGTCGATCTCTCTGCTGCAGCGACGCCTGCGTATCGGCTATGCCCGAGCGGCTCGCCTTATCGATCAGATGGAACAGGCAGGCTACGTGGGAGCTTTCGATGGGAGCAAGGCGAGGGAAGTGCTCATTACCGACGAGGATTTGAATGCGTTATTGGATTAACGAAAGAAAACACTATGAAAAAAAATAGCGTCATCATTGCTGCGATTATTGGACTGGTTCTTCTGGCGGCCAATGATTGGGTTCTTGCGAAAAAAAAGATAGCGGCTAAGCAGATTCTGGAAAAGGTGCACCAAAAGGTGGAATCCATTAAGACGCTGGAAGCTGACTTTGAAGAAACCTTTCACTGGGTGATGATTGATGAAAAACAGACCTTTTCCGGCAAATTGTACATTGGTGAAGGGGATAAATTCCGACTGCAGACAGCCGAACAGGTTATTGTTTCAGACGGCAAAACTCTTTGGACCTACGATGCAGGCAAAAAACAGGTACTCATTGACATTGTCAATCAATCGAGCAATGATTTATTGCCCCGGCGATTATTGCTGAAATTCCAAAAAGACTACCGGGCTAAACTGATCAAAGAGGAAACGATTGGCGGGAGGCCTTGCTATGTGTTGAACCTGATTTCCGAATCAGAAGATGTGTTTATTCCCAAAATGACCGTTTGGATTGATAAGCAGACCTGGTTGACCAAAAAATTGCGTTACGAGGATGTGAACCAAAATATTACCACCTATCGGTTGGGAAAAATAAAAATCAACAGCAGTATCCCGAAAGGCATTTTCCAGTACAAAATACCGCCCAATGTTCAAGTAATTGATATGCGGAGCTAATCAGCGATTGAGGCGTAAAGAGACCAATTTGGACAATTGTAATAATTAAAATGATTGAAAGGATCATTAATTATTTTTTCCGCAAATGGGTGGAATGTTGCTATATTAAAAAAGGGTTGAGATGATTCTTTCCACAATGTTCAATCTTTTGTCTTGGAATGAGCTCAATGAATAAGAAATTATATCAATATTAATTTCTTGTTTCCGGAAAGGATATTCAAAAGGCACGTCTTCATGCAAAGAGCCAGATTTGTTCAAAAGCACGTCCAATTAATTTTAATAGAGCTGTTCCAAAATAGCACAATTCGGTGGATTTTAAAAAATAATTATTGATTTTTATGGGAAGAAGTTTTATATTTTTAACTTGATTGTATCAAAATGAAATATTTAGCCTCACAGAAATATTCCCATTTTAAAAAGGAGTAACCTTTGCAACCGATTTCTAATTTTTCAAATAATAATCACGACTTTGAAGAACAGCCCGTTCGGTTGAGTGATTATTGGCGGATTATTTATCGCGGAAAATGGATCATCATTCTTTCTTTTTTGATCGTTGTGGCGGCAACAGCGTATTATTCGTTTACAACGCCTCCTACTTACGAAGCCAGTTGCATGGTCATGGTGGACCAAACCGGCGGTATGACGCAATCT
>CAZMRE010000055.1:0-12046 GCA_964568545.1 uncultured Deferribacteres bacterium
AAATTGAGGGGAATCTTGTGCAGAGAATCAAAGGCCTGATTCCGATCATTCTTCCGCTGTTTCTTTCAGCGTTTCGTAAGGCGGACGATCTGGCGCTGGCAATGGAAGCCCGCTGTTACCGTATTGGAGAAGAACGCACCAGCTTTAGAGAATTAAAATTGGTGTTTGCCGATTATGTTGTGATGGCCGGAACGCTGGTTATTTCTGCCGGATGTGTGGTCTTGTAAACAAGGGGCAGTAAAAGAAAATAATGGCAAATTACAAATTGATTCTTGAGTACGATGGAACGGATTTCGCGGGATTCCAGATTCAACCGCGGCAGCGAACCATTCAAGGAGAAATGCAGCGCTCCCTAAATCGGTTGTTCCCTGATGGCTATTGCCTGGCTGCTGCTGGTCGGACGGATGCAGGGGTGCACGCGTTGGGTCAGGTGGTAAATGTTCGGGCTGAGAAACAGTTTGAGCCCGAAACGCTTCAAAAGGCGCTCAACGCCAATCTTCCAAAAGATATTGTGGTAAAACGTGCAGAGGTGGCTGCGCCGGATTTTCATGCGAGATTTTCTGCTTGCCGCCGAACGTACGAGTATCGGGTAGCCACCGAGCCCACGGCGCTGTTTCGGAATTTTGTGTGGAGAATTTCTTTTGTTCCTGATGCAAAAATTCTCGGGGAATGTGCGGAAATTGTAAAAGCAAACGAGAATTTTGAGTCGTTTACGAAAGCCGGTACGGAGGCAAAACATTTTTTGTGCACCGTGGAGGATTCGCATTGGGAACGGGAGGGAGCAAATTTTGCGTACCGCATTTCGGCCAATCGCTTTCTGCACAATATGGTGCGCATTTTAGTAGGAACCATGCTCGATGTTGCCAGAGGGCGATTCACCGTTTCTGACTTTGAGGACATGTTCCGCGCAAGGGATCGGAAAGCGGCGGGGCTTACAGCGCCTGCCCGCGGGCTGGTGTTGGTTCGTGTGGATTATAATTGTGAATAATATAATTGAAATGTTTTTTGAAACTTGTGTCTAATAAAAGCGGCCGCGAATTTAAGAAGTCCTAATTTTTTGAATGGGCGGTTATAATAAACGAAGATTTTTTGATCCAAATAACCCACCCCCTGATTGGATTTTAAAAGCAGTATTTGTAGCGAGAACTGCCCCTCCCTTTGGAAAGGGAGGGGAATATGGTGTGGGTTTTTGAGAAATAAACAATTATATTCTGATAGCTTATATTTGAACTAAAATAATTATTTTTGGCTTTTTCTGCTATTTTAAATTAGTTTTACCAAATTGAGCAATCGTTTTTTGACCCAGATTCGGAAATTTATTTTACCTACAAAAAATTGGATTTCTACTTAAAACAGGAGGTTTGTACAATGAAGTTTTTTATTGACACCGCGAATGTGGATGAAATTAGAGAAGCAGCCAGTTTGGGCGTATTGGACGGTGTAACCACCAATCCTTCACTGATGGCAAGAGAGGCTGGAAAAGGAAAAACATTTCAGCAAATTCTGGAGGAAATTTGCGAAATTGTAGACGGCCCCATTAGTGCGGAGGCAGTTAGTTTGGATTACGAGGGCATTGTGCGAGAGGGACGGGAACTCTCCAAAATTCACAAAAATATTGTGGTAAAAGTTCCTGTCATTATGGACGGATTGAAGGCAGTGAAAACCCTGGAAGATGAAGGCATTCGCACCAACGTAACGCTCGTTTTTTCACCCAGTCAGGCGCTGCTGGCGGCAAAAGCCGGTGCCTCTTTTGTCAGCCCATTTGTTGGACGGCTGGACGATATCAGCCACTTTGGAATGGATTTGGTGCGGCAGTTGGTGGAAATTTTTCTCAATTACGATTTTAAAACGGAAATTATTGTTGCAAGTATTCGAAATCCACTGCACGTGGTGGAGGCAGCTCAGATGGGCGCCCACATCGCAACCATTCCATTTAAAGTCATTAATCAATTAGTGAAGCATCCCCTGACGGATATCGGAATTAAGCGCTTTCTGGACGATTGGGAAAAGGCCAAGGCTTCCCTCGGAGTAAATGCCTGATCTGTTAGGAGCAAATTTAACGTCGCTAAATCGGTGCCCCCATCTTCTACGCTTTTTCGCAGATGTTGGGGAATAAGAGTTGAATTACCGAAAGGAAATGAAATGCAGAAACTTTTTTATCGAACTTTAGCCATTTTGTTTATTTTTGTGCTCTTTGCAGCCGGGTGTTCGGCTCGCGAAAAAACGGGTCAACAAGCTTCCATGAAAGACAGCGTACAGGTGTACAAACAAAGCCGGAGCTCTTCTGAAGATGTGCAGAAGGTCAATGCAGGCATCCAGGATGTTCGGCAAAATGCCATTACCCGAGCCGTTCAAAAAGTTGCTTCTGCCGTGGTGGGTGTGAATGTCACCCAGATTCAGGAATATGTGGCAACCCCTTTTGGAAATGATCCCTTTTTTCAGTATTTTTTCCCGGGAATGCGGTATCGCCAGGAGGTCAAAAGTCTGGGCTCGGGATTTCTTATTTCACCGGACGGTTATATTGTTACCAATGAGCACGTGGTTCACAACGCTGTCAAAATCATTGTAACAATGGTGGCGGGAAAAAATTTTCCGGCCAAGCTGGTGGGTTCCGACTACACAACGGATTTGGCGCTTCTAAAAATTAAAGGAAAAGATTTCCCCATTTGCGAATTGGGAAACTCGGACAACATTATTGTCGGCGAGTGGGCCATTGCCTTGGGTAATCCCTTTGGGCTTTTTGAGCTAAGCCGTCATCCCTCGGTGACCGTGGGCGTAATAAGTGCCACTCACCTAAATTTTGGCCGTCAGGGAGGCGATCGGGTTTACCAGGACATGATTCAAACGGACGCTTCGATTAATCCCGGAAACAGTGGCGGTCCAATGGTTGATGCCCTTGGAAATGTGATTGGCGTAAATACCTTCATCTTCACAGGGGGGCAGTACAGTCAGGGCTCTATTGGTTTGGGATTTTCGATTCCTGTAAATCGCGTCAAGCGTGTGATTAGGGATCTCAAAAAATACGGGAAGGTCAATCGCCAATTCTGGACAGGTCTTGAAGTGGACAATATCAACTATTTAATTGCGAAATATTTTGGTCTGTCGTCCACAAAGGGTGTGATTGTTACCAGCGTAAAGGCCAACAGTCCTGCTGAAAAGGCGGGGATTCAGGTGGGCGATATTATTCTTGCGATTAATGGACAGGAAGTCAAGGGCACCGAAGACATTTGGACAATCCTGACAAATATGGACGCTAAGGCGGGTGATGTTTTAACATTAACTATTTTTCGCAAGGGACAGAAAAAAAATATCAAATTGAAGCTGACGCCCATTCCACAATAAAAATTTGTAATCGCAAAAATAAGTTGATAATGGCATAAAAAAAGGTTATTTTTTATGATAATTCACAGGTAGCTTTCGATACCAATTAAAGAATTTATCATTATGATT
Organism: uncultured Deferribacteres bacterium; assembly: GCA_964568545.1. Lineage (GTDB taxonomy): Bacteria > Zhuqueibacterota > JdFR-76 > JdFR-76 > BMS3Abin05 > BMS3Abin05. The sequence continues at coordinate 3,451 of CAZMRE010000055.1, forward strand.
TCACGCTATACGCGCCCGGAAATGGGGCAAATTTGGACGGAAGAAAATAAATTTCAAAAGTGGCTTGATGTTGAAATTGCTGCCTGCGAAGCTCAGGCGGAATTGGGGAGGATTCCTGAAGAGGCCGTGAAAACAATTCGGGAGCGTGCCCGATTTGAGGTGAATCGCATTGACGAAATTGAACGCGAAGTGAATCACGATGTCATTGCGTTTTTGACAAATGTGGCCGAGCACGTAGGCCCGGATTCCCGCTTTATCCATCTGGGTATGACCTCCTCCGACGTTTTGGATACGGCAAATGGACTTCTTCTAAAAGAAGCGGGTCGCTTACTCTTGGGGGATTTGCAAAAATTGCGGGACGTTTTGGCTGCAAGAGCCGTTGAATTTAAGAACACCCCCTGCATCGGGCGTACCCACGGTGTGCATGCTGAACCGATTACGTTTGGGCTCAAATTGGCTCTTTGGTATGAAGAAACAAAACGAAATAGTCATCGACTGGAAGAGGCTGTTCGATCGGTTTCCGTGGGGAAAATTTCTGGTGCTGTGGGTACATTCGCCCATCTGGATCCGCGGGTGGAGGAATTGGTGTGCAAAAAGCTTGGGCTGGAACCTGCTCCGGTTTCAAACCAAATTATTCAACGAGACCGTTACGCTCAATTTTTGGCAACCCTGGCAATTATTGCTTCCTCTCTGGAAAAGTTTGCCACGGAAGTTCGGGGGTTGCAGAAAACAGAAGTGCTGGAGGTTGAGGAATACTTTGCAAAGGGTCAAAAAGGTTCTTCTGCCATGCCTCACAAGCGAAACCCAATCACGTGTGAGCGCATTGCCGGAATGGCGCGCGTGCTGCGCGGAAATGCTCTCGCGGGCTTCGAAAATATCACGCTCTGGCACGAGAGAGATATTAGCCATTCATCAGTGGAACGAATTGTTCTACCGGACAGTACAATTGCTCTGGATTACATGTTGAATCAAATGATTCATGTGATCCAAACGTTACAGGTTTATCCGAATAACATGTTAAAAAATTTGAAATTAACGCGGGGCATAATTTTTTCCCAGCCGCTTCTGCTGCAATTGGCTGAAAAGGGTCTCACGCGTGAAGAGGCTTATCGAATGGTTCAACAGCGTGCCCAAAAAGCCTGGGCAGAAAATAGGGAATTTAAGGAAATTATTTTAAACGACCCCGAAATCCGGAAGTATTTATCGGCGGTAGAAATTGAAATGATATTTGATTTAAAAAATAACCTGAGAAATATTGATTACATTTTCAGACGAATTGGTTTGAATCCGCCTAAAGCGGAGAGCTCCGCTCATGGCGGATTAGGACAATAAGGGAGATAGAACGTGAAGAAAGAAGAATTGCTTTATGAAGGAAAAGCCAAGAAAATTTTTGCCACCGACAACCCGGATTTGTTAATTCAGGAATTTAAGGATGATGCTACAGCCTTTAATGGTAAGAAAAAAGGAACCATTAAAGATAAAGGTGTGGTTAATAATAAAATCTCAGCATTTATTTTTGAATTTCTTGAAAGCTACCACGTTCCCACCCATTTTGAAAAGGTTCTTTCGGATCGGGAGATGATAGTGAAAAAACTCGATATTATTCCGGTGGAAGTGGTGATGCGAAATATCGCAACCGGAAGTCTGGTTAAACGATATGCACTGGAAGAGGGTAAAGAGCTGGATTATCCTATACTTGAATTCTACTTGAAGAATGATGATTTAAACGATCCGATGATTAATGAGCACCATGCCATTGCTTTTGGATTAGCAACGACGGATGAAATGGAAACGATTTCCCGCTATGCCACAAAAATAAATGCCATTTTGAAATCGTTTTTTATTCGGCGGAAAATTCGCTTGATTGATTTTAAGCTCGAGTTTGGCCGATTCAAGGATCGGATTCTTCTTGGAGATGAAATCTCTCCCGACACCTGCCGTTTCTGGGATCTGGAAACAGGGGAAAAATTGGATAAAGATCGCTTCCGCCAGGACTTGGGAGGGGTAGAAGAGGCGTATCAAGAAATGCTAAATCGAATATTGCATTCAGGAGTTTAGGATATGTCTTTCGCTAAAGATGGAATCGGAACGCTTCTCGCTATTTTGTTCATGGCTGTTATTTTTTCGGCAGGGTTACTGGTTAATCGATCTCTGCTCATGAAGGGATTTGTAGTTCTGTTCTGGATTTTCGTGTTCTTTTCACTGTATTTTTTTCGGGATCCGGAACGAAGCATTCCGGTGGAAAAAAATGCCATTGTCTCACCGGCAGATGGAAAGGTAATTGTTATAAGAAAGGTTAAGGAAAATGCCTATCTGAAGGGGCCCACCACCCAGGTGAGTATTTTTATGTCCATTTTTGACGTGCATGTCAATCGGATTCCAATGAGCGGAACGGTGGGTTATTTCAAATATTATCCCGGAAAATTTCTGCCTGCCTATCGCGAAAAGGCTTCAACAGACAATGAACAAACTGTGATTGGGATCGAAAATAATGGAACAAAAATCCTGTTCAAGCAAATTGCAGGCATTATTGCAAGGCGGGTGGTTTGTCACGTGCGCGAGGGTTTCCACGTAACAAAGGGCAAACGTTTTGGAATGATAAAATTTGGATCACGTGTCGATATATTCTTACCGGAAAATGTGGAGGTTAATGTTAAATTGAATCAGAAAGTTAAAGGAGGCGAGTCGATCATTGGCAAAATTAAATCTGAAAGTTAGCCGGGTATTCATTCCCGGTACAATCACAATTGCAAATATTTATCTCGGGTTTTTGTCAATTGTGTATTCTATGGAAGGAAATTTTGTTACAGCTTCCTGGTTGATTGTTCTGGCTGCCATTATGGACGCTCTGGACGGGACTGTTGCTCGCCTGACAAAGAGTTACAGTAAATTTGGGATTGAACTGGATTCGCTATCGGATGTGGTCTCATTTGGAGCGGCACCTTCTATTCTCTTGTATGCCGTTTATTTTAATCGAATCAACAATATTGGGGTCTTGATTAGTTTTATTCCCTTGTTCTTTGGAACCATTCGACTGGCGCGTTTTAATACCAATCTGGATTCTTTTGAGAAGAAGGAATATATCGGACTTCCAATTCCATCACAGGCTGTGGCTAATGCGTCTTTTGTTGTTTTCACTTACCATTTTTGGGGTGACCTTCATTTTACGAAGTTGCTGGCCCCGATGGTCATTTTTCTGGGTATTCTCATGGTGAGCAATGTTGAGTATGATACGCTTCCAAAATTCACCCTGAGAAAGGGCCGAAAAAATGATGTAAAACTGTTCTTTTTTATTTTATTCTCTCTGTTGGCGATGTTTTTCCCAAGTGAGGCCATTTTCCCGATTACCATTTTCTTTATCCTTTTTGGTGTGGGGCGATCGATTGTACGGTCTTTGAAACACTCGGAGGAGGTTCTGGATATTACTGATTATTAAATAAAGGTAGAAAATGATTCGAGCCAAGGTTTACGTGTATTTGAAAAAGGATATTTTGGATCCCCAGGGGAAAGCCGTTAAACACATTCTTGGGAATATGGGATTCACTCATATTCAGAATGTGCGTGCGGGGAAATACACTGTTGTTACATTTGATGATTCCGTTTCAGAGAAAGAAGCCGCTTCTCAAACCGAGGAAATTTGCAGAAAAATTCTGGCCAATCCAGTTATCGAGGATTATCATTTTGAATTGGAAAAAATTTAACCGGATCGAGGGATAGATTTTTAAATGCCGCACAAGATGAAATTTGGAATTGTTGTGTTCCCCGGGTCCAATTGCGACCATGATGTATACGACGTACTGACTCGAATCATGGGGCAGGAAGCGGTTTATCTCTGGCATAAACAACACAATATCAATAGCTGTGATGCTATTGTGCTTCCGGGGGGATTTTCCTACGGCGACTATTTACGCACCGGAGCCATTGCGCGATTTTCGCCCATCATGGAGGAATTGGTTAATTACGCCGAAAACGGGGGCAAGCTCCTTGGAATTTGCAACGGTTTCCAGATTTTGCTGGAGATTGGGCTTCTCCCGGGAGCAATGCTTAAAAATCAGTCCCTGCATTTTATTTGCAAGTTTGTCAATGTCCGTGTGGAAAATGCAAACACGTGTTTTACTTCGATGTGCCAGGCAGGCGATGTGTTGAAGATTCCCATTGCTCACAATGAAGGAAATTATTATATTGATTCAGAGGGTTTGAAGGCGTTGGAAGCCAATAATCAGGTCGTGTTGCGATACGCTTCTGCCGAGGGGGATGTAACCCCGGAAGCAAATCCAAACGGCTCGCTGAATAATATCGCAGGGATTGTGAATCGACGGGGAAATGTCATGGGATTGATGCCCCATCCCGAACGGGCATCCGAGGCTCTGTTGGGATCAGAAGATGGAAAAAAAATATTCCAGTCGATGATTCAAGAAATGCTTTAACCTAGATTCGGAAAGCTTGTTAAATAGGCCAAGGTCCTTCCCGATTTTTTAGCAAGGTTTTCGGGCTAAAAGCCTTTTCCGGAATTTACGCTACCAATTTCTAAATTCTCCGAATCCGGGTTAAATATAATTGTTTTTGCCTAATTCGAGAAACTGTTCAAGTGTTCTCAAATTATGGTTAAATAGTTCTGTTGAAAGAGTAAGGCTATTACCTCTAACGAAAAAAACAAAAGGAGACAAATGTGCCAGTTGCTTCAAGTCGAAAGAAATCTCTCTGGTATCTATTTCTTATTCTCTTTTTGGGGGCTTTAATTGGTTCGGCTTTAGGGGAAGTGATTGGCTTGGTTTTACCTTCGGGTGTTGTCCGGGAATTTTTTCTTCGATCTGCTGTAGGCGGGATTGCCCCAACCACACTAAATGCGTCGTTATTTACAGTGACGTTTGGTTTTTCGTTTAAACTGAATGTGATCGGCATTATCGGGGTCGCGATTGCTGCGTACCTTGTTCGCTGGTATTGATGGATAAAACATTCGAAAGAAGGTGATGGTATGTTTGGATCGATTGGGCCAACGGAATTACTTCTAATCTTTCTGGTGGCTCTGTTGGTTTTTGGCGCCGACCGGCTGCCCGAATTAGCCCGGGGATTGGGTAAGGGGATGCGGGAGTTCAGACGTGCCGCAGATGAAGTAAAGAATGAAATTATCGGGCCAGAAGGTGATGTCCTTTCTGATTTAAAACGAGAGCTTGAGGAGGAAGCAGATTCCACAAAACAAATGATAGAAGATGAGTATCCTGAAAATACCCAGACTGAAATTGAAACAGAAGTGGACACGCAGGAATTACAGGCAGAAGACAATAACAATCACGAGGAGGATTCTTCGACTAACCGCGAGGAAAATGGCCCCTCGAAACTTGCAGGTTAATTTTGGAGGTGTAAAATGGGTACGATTGGACCTACAGAATGGATGATTATTTTTTTAATCATTGTACTGATTTTTGGAGGTTCCAAAATTCCAGGGCTTGCAAAGGGCCTGGGACAGGGTCTCCGCGAATTCAAAAAAGCAGTTCGTGGCGATGAGGAGGAAGTCCAGCATAAAGAGGTTCCGGGAGACAAAAAATAAGAGCCGGTTGTTCCTGCGGCATTCTAAAAATTTTTGAAGCGAGGGTGGTGTGAATTTAGAGACTGATTATTCCGATCTCCGCAAAAAAATACTGTCTGGTGATATTTCGCTTGTTGAAACAACGAAAATCTTTTTGGATGAAATAGCCTCGAAAAAGGATTTGAACGCGTTTATTTCCGTATTTTCCAAAGATGCCATCCAGCGGGCAGAGTTCGTTCAGAAAAAAATTAAGGCTGGAAAAGCTGGAAAACTGGCCGGGATGGTTGTGGCCGTAAAGGATAATCTGAATTTGAAAGATCACACAACCACCTGTGGTTCGCATATCTTGGAAGATTTTGTTTCGCCTTACAACGCAACAGCCGTTCAGAAATTGCTTGACGAAGATGCTATTATCATCGGAAAAACAAATATGGACGAATTTGCTATGGGATCGTCGAACGAAACGTCCTATTTTGGACCAGTACGAAATCCTCATGATCCTGAAAGAATTCCCGGGGGATCTTCTGGCGGTTCCGCTGTGGCCGTTTCAGCCAATTTGGTAATGGCGGCACTCGGTTCGGATACGGGTGGTTCTATTCGACAGCCAGCAGCCCTGTGCGGAGTGGTGGGGCTTAAACCCACCTACGGACGCGTGTCCCGGTTTGGATTGGTGGCGTTTGCTTCTTCCCTGGATCAGATTGGTCCTCTTTCAAAAAGCGTGCGGGATTCTGCCCTTTTGCTGAATGTGATTTCCGGGTACGACTCGAGCGATTCTACATCGGTGAATCAGCCTGTTCCCGATTTTGCAGACGACCTTGAAAAGGGTGTCAGAGGATTGAAAATAGGCTATCCTAGAGAATATTTCGGGGAAGGTCTGGATCCTACAATTCGAATGGCAGTGGAAGAAAGCTTGCGCGTTCTGGAAAACGAAGGAGCTTTGGTGGAGGAAATGTCACTGCCGCACACGGAATATGCGGTGGCAACCTACTACATTCTAGCAACGGCGGAAGCCTCATCCAATTTGGCACGTTACGATGGCGCCCGCTACGGCTATCGAAGCAAGGACATTAAAAATCTGGAAGAAATGTACACTAAATCCCGGAGCGAAGGCTTTGGTGATGAAGTAAAGCGGAGGATCATGCTCGGCACCTACGTTCTTTCTGCCGGTTACTACGAAGCCTACTACCGAAGAGCCCAGAAGGTTCGGACACTGGTTAAACGGGATTTTGAAAAGGCCTTTGAGAAATATGATGCTATTGTAACACCAACTTCTCCGACAACCGCTTTCAAACTGGGCGAAAAGATAGATGATCCGCTGCAGATGTATTTGTCGGATATTTTCACCATTTCAGCTAATCTGGCGGGAATCCCCGGTCTTTCGCTTCCCTGCGGAAAAGATGAAAGGGGGTTGCCCATTGGTGTGCAGATCTTGGGGAAGCCATTTGACGAGGGAATGGTGCTTCGTGTAGGGCGGGCGCTTGAGTTGACTGTGGCTCAAAAATCTTGAGTCAGGAATTATCTAAGAAAATTTGGCGAAAAAATAGTCTTAATCATTTTTTTGTGTTAAGGCCAGTTGTATGCTTGCAGCGTGGGAATAATTGCCAAAAATAGTTAAAAGGATTAAGTGTTTGCAGCAGTTATCTTGTTTTTTGGGGTGGTGAAATTTATGATTGTGCCGCGTACGGTTAAAGCACGTGGCACATTTTTTATGTGAGGAAAGATGATTCCCATTTCGAGAGAAAAAATAGAGCGACTGTTTGAGAATTTTCAAAACAAGAAAATTCTCGTGCTTGGGGATTTAATGCTCGATCGCTACCTCTGGGGGGTGGTGAGCCGAATTTCTCCCGAGGCACCCGTCCCTGTGGTAGAAATTGAGCGTGAATTCGCCCGACTCGGAGGCGCAGCAAATGTGGGAAATAATGTAAAAGCTCTGGGCGGAACCCCCTATCTGGTCGGCATTATCGGAGATGACAACTCGGGAAACGAGATTCTTTCCATTCTTTCAGAAAATCAGCTTCCGGTTGAAGGCATTGTTCGCGATCCCCAACGGCCCACCACCGTAAAAACTCGGGTCATTGCACACCACCAACACGTGGTAAGAACAGATCGGGAAATGCGGAGGCCAGTTGCCGGCGATGTGCTGAATCGACTCCGGCAAGCGCTGTCTCGGTTAATTCCTCGTGTCGATGCCGTCATTATTGAAGATTACAATAAAGGGTTGATTGTTGAGGATATTATTTCGTTTGCCATTCAAACAGCCAAACAGTTTCAGAAGCCCGTAATGGTAGATCCCAAATTCGACAATTTTTTTGCCTATCGAGAAGTGGCCGTATTTAAGCCCAATCGAAAGGAGGCTGAGGAAGCTCTGGGAATGAGGCTAACTGATCGGCAGCAGATTGAGAGAGCCGGACATCTTTTATTCGAGAGGCTTAATCCCAATTGTCTAATGATTACCTTGGGAGAAGAGGGAGTGGCTGTTTTCGAAAATCCTGATCAGTTGCTTTACGTGCCAACCCGGGCGCGCAAGGTGCGGGATGTTTCAGGAGCAGGGGATACAGTTATTAGTACATTGGCGATGGCTTTAGTGTCGGGGGCCGGTTTTACCGAAGCCGCTTCTCTGGCCAATCGTGCGGCAGGCCTGGTGTGCGAAGAGGTGGGAATTGTTCCGATTGATCGCGATCGGCTTTTGCAAACGTATTTGGTTGAAGGAACGGAGCGTGGGTAAAATTATTTCTCAAAGCGATCTCTTGTCCCTGCGCAAGGCCTTAAAGGAAAAGGGAAAGATTCTGGTTTTTACAAACGGCATTTTCGATCTGGTACATAGAGGACACCTTGAATTGCTGAACAAGGCAAAAGGAATGGGGGATGTGCTGGTTGTAGGAATTAATTCGGACGCTTCGGCGCGTCGAAATAAAGGCCCCAAGCGGCCTATTATTTCGCAGAATGATCGCGCGTTAATGCTAGCAAATTTAGTACCTGTGGATTACGTGGTTATTTTTGAAGAAGATACCCCCTACGAACTCATTGGCCGATTAAAACCGGATGTTCTGGTCAAAGGCGCCGATTATT
>CAZMRE010000056.1:0-11737 GCA_964568545.1 uncultured Deferribacteres bacterium
GACTCGAACCCCCAAGGGCAAACGCCCAGCGGTTTTCAAGACCGCCGCCTTACCAGTTAGGACTAGCCCTCCAAAATCTCCGCAGAAGCGACTTTAAATATACAAATATTTTGGCTCTATGTCAACAAAATTTTGGTACGCTCAAAGCATTAGCACGGTCTGATTCGCCCCCAAAAAGATTTCTGTATCAGATATTTTTTTGCAAATCTCTCGAACTGGAAAAGCCCAACAAAACACTGGACGTACTGCTCCCTTTTCTACAGTTGTCGGACAAAATAGGCTCCCGGCAGCTGCTTGACCACATCCTTGAGCTCAAGCGTTAGCAACAGGGACAAAACCTGAGATGATGGGGCACCCAATTTCTGTGAGAGCACATCGATGTGCTGCGGCTCATCTGTAAGGATTTCCCAGAGCCTCTTTTCTTCAGTGGAAAGATTTTTGGGAACAGTCGTTCCGGTTTTCGTTGTTTCCATTTTTCGCAGTGCCCGAAGCTTGAGGTCTAATTCCTGCAAAATATCGTCAATCCCTTGAACTAGCTTTGCCCCGTCCTTGATTAAACGATTTGTTCCAATGCTTCTCCCGCTTGTAATCGGTCCCGGCACTGCAAAAACTTCGCGCCCCTGCTCGGCCGCAAAATTCGCCGTAATCAAGGCACCACTTTTGGCCCCGGCCTCCACAACCAGTGTGCCCAAGGTGAGTCCGCTAATAATTCTATTTCTTTTGGGAAAATTGGAGGCATCGGGCTTGGTGCCAAAATGGTATTCCGTTAAAATTGCACCAGATTTCTCAATTTCGGAAGCCAATTTTTTATTTTCTGCCGGATAAATAAAATCAAGGCCGCTTCCCAGAACAGCAATCGTTCTGCCGCCTGCTTTCAGTGCTGTCCGGTGAGCAATGGTATCAATGCCACGGGCCAAACCACTGATAATCGTAAAACCGATTTTTGCCAATTCTTTGGTTAGCTTTTCCGTCACCTGTACACCGTAGCTGGAAGGACTTCTTGTGCCAACCACTGCAATCGAAATAGAATCCTCGGGCAGGAAACTCCCTTTTTGAAACAACAATACGGGCGGATCGAAAATCTGCTTAAGTCCCCCGGGGTACGCGTGATTCCAGAATGTAAGCGCGGAAGCCTTGTAGGCTTCCAGCATTTTCAATTGGTGTTCAACAAAATCAGAGTCCTTTTGCCAAAGAATTTTGTCTGCCAGCTTCTTATCCACCCCATCTACTGCCAAAAGAGAGGAAAGCGTTGTAGAAAGCACGTTTTCAACAGAACCCAATTTACCAACAAGCTGCCGAATGCGCTGATTTCCAATTCCCGGAACAGATTGAAGCAAGAGCAGGCCACGCAAATCATTAATCACGTTCTTCGACCTCTATTGCTTCTGCTACCGTGAAATTTTCCAATTCTCTCCTAATTCTGAACAGCAGATCGTTCACCCCTTCACCCGTAACCGAAGAAAAATAACTAAGAGCCATTCCATCTACTTTTCCAGGAAGCGAAGCCCTCAAATCCTTATCCAGTAAATCTGATTTTGAAACCGCAATCATTTTGGGTTTGGCCGCAAGTTTTTGACTGTAAGTTTTCACTTCATTTTTTAGGATCTGATAGTCCATCCCGATATTTTCTGAGGCTGAATCAATTAAAAACAAAAGCAACCTAGTTCTTTCAATGTGGCGCAAAAACTGCAAGCCCAGACCCTTTCCACCTGAGGCTCCCTCAATAAGTCCCGGAATATCGGCCATCACGAAACTGAAATCGTCACCCACCTTTACATAGCCCAAATTGGGTTTCAGGGTCGTAAAGGGATAATCGGCAATCTTTGGGGTTACCCTGGAAACCCTCGAAAGAAGCGTGGATTTGCCGGCGTTTGGAAAACCAACCAACCCAACGTCTGCAATTAACTTAAGCTCAAGCAGGATTGTCCGTTCTTCACCGGGAATGCCCGGTTCAGAGATCCTTGGTGCCTGATTCGTAGGTGTCGCAAAACGCGCGTTCCCCCGCCCGCCCTTTCCGCCCTTTGCAACAATCATGCTCTCGCCGGGTCGAACCAGATCGGCAAGAATATCTCCGGTTTCAAAATCCTTGACTATCGTCCCGGGCGGCACACGAATGATCAAATTTTTCCCGCTTTTGCCTGTTTTATTGCTTCCCTGGCCATGTGCTCCCCGCTCAGCCTTAAAGTGCTGCCTATAGCGATAATCCAATAGGGTTTGCAAATGCGGATCTACCTGAACAACAACATTTCCGCCCTTTCCGCCGTCCCCGCCATCGGGCCCACCACGAGGCACATATTTTTCTCGCCGGAAACTAACAATTCCATTTCCACCATTTCCAGCTTTTATGTAAATTTTAGCACGATCAACAAACATAAACACAACACACCTTTTCTGTTTACAAAGGAAAATCCCCTTGTTTTTTCACAAAGGTCTGAAAAGCAACTTGAAGCCCTTCTTATAAAAAAAGGCAGATTGCTCTGCCTTTTATGGTAAATTCTGAATTTTTATATTATTCTTCATCCAAAACCTGAGTATCTGCAAACTGATCGCCCCATCGCCGACCCTTTTCATTGGTAAAGATGAAATAAAGCTCCAATGCAACGATTACCAAACCAATAATTCCACCTAGAAATTGAACAAACCGAAAAAGGTTCGGAAGATACAGAATAACATTTCGCTTTGCCGAATCCGCAAAAGAACAGGCGCTATCCGTAGCTAAATTCGTCACTCGCTGGCGCATGAGTTTTTTGCCAATGCTCTGGCCATTAAACAGGCCGTCCCGAAAAACAATGTAGAGTCCGGCAATAAGGCCCGTAAGGTAATCTCCCAAACGAAGCCAGAAAAAGAGCAATACCCAGATCACAACATAGACTGCCAGATCAATTAGAAAAGCAATGGCTCGCTTAGAAACATCTGCTTTGGGGTTGTCTGTTTCCACGAGTGATCTCCTTTTTTTTATAGCATTTTACTAAAATTACTGCAAATACTTGTCCATATTTTCAATAATTGCCTTGCCAAACTCGGAGCACTTCAGCAGGGTTGCACCTTCGATCTGGCGGTGCAAATCGTACGTTACCCGTTTCTGCTGAATAGTTTCGGAAATAGCCTTTTCAATCAGCTCACCCGCTTCATTCCAACCCATGTACTGAAGCATCATGACACCGGAAAGGATCAGTGAACCCGGATTTACCTTGTCTAAGCCAGCATATTTGGGTGCCGTGCCATGGGTTGCTTCGAACAGACCGATGTAATCGCCAATATTGGCGCCAGGAGCCATCCCAAGGCCGCCTACCTGTGCAGCGCATGCATCCGAAATAAAATCACCATTCAGATTAGGCGTGGCAATAATGTCATATTCATCGGTTCGGGTTAGCACCTGCTGAAACATATTATCAGCAATTCTGTCCTTGATAAGAATTTTTCCTTCTGGCATTTTACCATCGTATTTGTCCCAGAGTTCAGCTTCGGAAATGGTTTTGTCTCCAAACTCTTCCTTGGCCACCTCGTAGCCCCAATCCTTGAAAGCGCCTTCAGTGTATTTCATTATATTGCCTTTGTGCATTAGAGTAACGCTTTCCCGACCGTTTTCAAGAGCAAATTGAACCGCTTTACGGACCAGCCGCTTTGAGCCATATTCACTAATAGGCTTGATTCCGATTCCGGAATCTTTTCGGATTTCCACGCCCATTCTATTTTTTAAGAAATTAATAATTTCCAGCGCTTCATCCGTACCTTCACGCCATTCAATTCCTGAATAAACATCTTCCGTATTTTCGCGATAGATGATAACATCCATTTTCTCCGGATGTTTTACCGGGCTTGGCACACCCTTGTAATATTTTACGGGACGCACACAGGCATACAGGTCTAACACCTTCCGCAGTGTCACATTCAGGCTTCTAAATCCTCCGCCAACGGGCGTCGTCAAGGGTCCTTTAATGGCAATAATGTACTCTGAAATCGCCTTTATGGTTTCTTCCGGAAGCCATTCGTCGTACAGCTTGTGTGCCTTTTCTCCAGCATACACTTCCATCCACTCGATCTTCCGTTTTCCCCCGTAGGCCTTTTCAATGCTGGCATCCAGAACCATTTTTGCAGCCCGCCAAATATCCGGACCTGTTCCATCCCCTTCAATAAACGGAATAATTGGATTGTCTGGAATGGATAGTTTACCATTTACAATCGTAACCTTTTCACCGCTTGTCGGCACTTTTACGTGTTTATAACTCATCTCTTAGGCCCTCCAGGACGTTTTTTGAATTAACGATACAAAAACCAGCTATATAAAATTTACAAGAAATAATAATCTAAAAGTCCAATCTGCCAGAGGCCAATTTACCTGTAATATATAATTCAGCTCACTTTCTAAGAAATTAAAAATACAAAAAAATAATAAGAAAAATTTTGTTTAAAATCAATTGTTTTTCTGAAGATTTTGCCCCCCGATGGGAAAAAGCGGGAAAAATAAGCGGAATCGTTCTTGTTAATGAATGGGGGCAGTACTAAAATGCATTCTTCTTAAAAAATGCGATCCGTTTCTTTTTTGAGCCCAGACCTAATTTACCCAATTCTTTCCAAAGCCGAAAGATTCCAATCTTCGTAAAACCGTATTTTTCAGTATTTAAATCATTTTTTATTTGCAAGAGAGTGGCATCGGGTTTATCGATGACCGCCTGTCGAATTTTGTCCTGTAGGCTCTTTTTTGAGACCATCGGTTTGTGTGAAACAACACCAGTGAGGTTATCGCTTGGCGCCTCAGACTGGCTTTTCTCCATTGCCGAGGCTGGCGAAGTCAGATCTTGCTGAAGATCACTGATACCTTTTGCCAGAGCGCCCTTGCTAAAATCGCGAACGGCTTCTTCGATGGAATCAAATGCTTTTAGAATATAGTGAAATTCCAATAATTCAAAAACTTCATAAACATCCGGAATCATGTTTGCAAGCTTAAGATCCCCATTTTTTTCCCGGATGCCCTTGATTTCACTAATAAAAATACCCCAGCCCGCACTGCTGATGTAATCCACATTACCTAAATCAACCACGATATTGTAATTGCCTGCCCGCAGTAGGTGATCGAGAGCGTGTTCTAATTCAGCAGAAGTAGTCGTATCAATATAGCCCCCAACTTTAATGACAGAAACGCTGTTTTGAGGACCTGTTTTAGATACCGATACCTGGATTCCTTCCATTGATTGTCTCCTTTATGGGAAAAATGACTCACGCTAATATAAATTAATTTATAGAAAAAATCAATATTATTTTTTATGATTCATTTGCCGTAGGCTGCTTATGCTTTTGGCTCTTGCTTAATTTTAGTGCCTTCTCAATATTTTTTTTCACATCTTTTCGATCTGGCTTGATTTGCAGAATCTTCTTCCAAGTTTGAATAGCCTTTTTAAAGTCCTTCCGATTCGCATAGATTACACCCAAATTTTCATGGGCATCCGTAAATGACGGATCGATCTCTATCACTTTTAGGTACTCACGCTCGGCTTTGTCAAAATCCTTCATTCGAAAATAGGCATTGCCAAGGTTGTAATGTGCTTCAAAATGATCGGGATATTCTTCGATAATCTTCTTGAAAATAGTGACTGCCTTTTTAAAATCCTTGTCCAGGTAAAAACGCAATCCGCTCAAAAGCAGATGCTTTACCTTTAACGCCTCATCCGTTTCTTTGTTTGGAACGGGTTTCTCTTTCTCCCCGGTTTTTTCTCCCCTCTCTTCGTTTAGGGCATTCTCAACTTCTTCCTCTTCAATAATTATATTATCGACTAAATCCTCAATTCTATTGAAGTTTTCTTCAACGGAATGATCCTCAACGTTTTCTTCTTCTTTCACACTTAATTGTCCGAATATTTTTTCCAGCGAAATCTCAGGCTCCGGCTCGCTTTCCTCATCCGATTTCTCCGATTCTCCATTTTTAGGAATTTCTTCAATAGTGTGTTCAATCCTTTGTTCAGATTTCATTTCTGGTTCACCCGTCTGTTTTTCCTGTTTTGGGAACGCTTCATCCTCCAATAATTCATTTTCTTCTAGAATAGAATATTGGAGCAAGTCAAGCTCTTTTTCTTCGGAATTACCCGGCCGGATTTCCTCCATTTCATCGGCTACATTTAGCGACTCAAACAATTTTTTAAGAGAAAGCTTACCTTCATCTTCCTGATTCAACTCCTTCTCTGCTGCAGGGAGTTCTGTTTTCTCAGAATCCATTTCACCTGTTTCCGGGGTATTCCCACGCTCTAGAACTTCAATTCCCTCAAGTGCAGAAAGATCGCCTTCGTCATCGGGATTCTCTTCCTCCAAAAGATTCTCTTCCAACTCATTTTCCATTCCCTTGTTCTTGTCGAAAACATCCACTGGGTTAGAAAGAATAATCTCTTCAATATCTTCATCCATAAGGGATTTTTCATCTTGCATCTTTGGCTTATAGCGATGCGGTTTTGCGTGTTCGGATTCAGCTTCGGTGGCTTCCAGATCCAATCCCTCCACTGATGTAATCTCTTCTATCTCCGCAGAAAGGGTTTCTTCACTGAATTCCTCTGTTTTCTCGGTAACCGATTCTTTCTTCGGCTCTTTCAGAATGGGCGCGGATAGTTTTGCAGGCGTATTGTCGATGATGACCCGCCCGTCCAGCGTAAGCAAGGGTGTTCCCGGCGGCTTAAATTTCCGCTTGTTTTTGTTTCGCACAACGAAATTCTCGCGAAGCAGCTTTGTGTTTAGCTTCAGACGAACTAACTCGCTGTAAACCCGGTTTTCCGAAATATCCATGTTGCCATATTTATCGCTCCCAAGCAGTTCGGAAATCCGACGGGGACCGTAATCAGGGTGCTTTTTAATAATGTCGAATATTTTCGTTTGCTCTTCAATGCTCAAGTGCTTGGCTTCAACTGCAGTAGCTTCATAGTCCGATCGAAAATTGTCGACACCAACCTCTTCAAATTTTTTCTGATATTCTCTAAATTTCCTAAAGGGAAGCCCTACTTTTTTGCAGGCTTGCGTTGCCGAAATGCCATTCAACACCTGATAATAGGCCTCGCGTGCGCGCTCTTCAGTTTCCTCTTCAGGTCCCATTTTTTCTTTAATAACAACGAGAGAAATATCGTCGTATTGAATCTGACCTTCTGTAAAAGAGACAATTTCTTCCCGAAGCTTGGTCACAAAATCTTCAGCACTCAAATCCCCATATCGACGAACAGCTTCAAGCAGACGTTCTTCCCCAAAGAGTTCCCGCCTGGAATTCATCGCCTCAGTCACACCATCCGTGTAAATGATAACCACATCCCCTTTTGCCAATCGAATAGAATCATCTTCAAGCGATTTATCGAACAGTTCCTCATCATTTAGACTAATTCCAACCGGAAATCCCCTTGGATTTAAATAGTAGGTTTTATTTGTACTTGGCCGATACAGAATCATGGGATTGTGTCCGGCACTGGCATAGGTTAGGCTTCTGTTTCGGGAATTCAGAATGGTGTAAAAAACCGTTACAAACATTCCCTTTTTAATATCCCCCATGATAAATCTATTTACTTTTTTCAGTGTTTCGGCTGCCGAATAGGTTCCTCTTGCCTCCGTGCGCAGGGCCGTCCGAATCATGGTCATTACCAATGAACCAGGCACCCCCTTTCCCGACACATCTGCAATAACCACTCCAAGACGATCCTGATCGATCTCCACAAAATCGTAATAATCGCCTCCAACCTCTTTTGCCGATTCATAATAGGAAGAAATCTCGAATCCTCGCCGCTCCGGGAATCTGGCCGGCAACAGGGTTTGTTGAATTTCCTGTGCCAGGTGCATTTCGTGTTTCAGCCGCTCCTGATCTTGCAGACTTTGCTGAGATTTCCGAAACTTGTAAGTAATTTCATTAAATGCCTGGGCAATTTCGCCGATTTCATCAGAGGAGTCAATCTCCATCGCATCTTCAATATTGCCTTCACTGGCATTGCGCACCCAGCTTGCCAATTTCCGAAATGGGCTGATAATCAGCGTGATGAGCAGAGCAATCCCAATATTTCCAAAAAGCAGGAGCAAAAGTGCGATCCGCAAATCATCGGCGCGCTTTTGATGAATCCATTGGCCCACCTGTGCGCTTGAAATAAAAACAAAGGCTCTTCCCATAAATCGCTTTGAATTGGGAGCTGTGTGATTGATCACATAAATAGGGTTACCGATAACATATTCTTTCTCGCCATTTGGTAGTCGAACCAACGCGCGGCCTTTCCCAAAATCTCTCTCTGCAACTACTCCCGAATAAGGCTTAAATACCCGGAACAAATCAAAATCAGTCGATCCCTTTATAACACCATTTTTATCGACAATAACGGCATAGGTGAGCAGCTTTGGGTTCTGGGTAAGAATTACTTTTGCCTCTTTGTTTAGATTTAGCTCCGCCGCCGTACCAATCCAATTTGTGCTGTTTTTTGCCAAAACCTTTGCGGCCGCTTCCCCTTGTACAAATGTTTGATTCAGAATTTGCTCGCTCCGCTGGAAAAAGAAGTAAAAATAGCCCAAAATAATCAGAGTTGAGAGAATTGCTGCCGAATAGGAATAATATTTGATCCGCAGTGAACCCGGAATGGAAGGAACATTGATTTTTGCTCTGCGCTTTTTTTCCACCTTTTTTGTGAGCCGCAGTTCATTTCCTTCATCAGTGCGATAATATTCGATATCATCCACCAATTTGCGAATCATAAAAATCCCCAATCCCCCGCGCTTTCCAATGGCCACGTAGCGCTTGAGATCAGGATCTTTCACATTATTCGGATCGAAAAATCGGCCTTGATCGATGAGAGAAACAGTGACACTGGTTTTGCGGATAATCACACGAAGCAGGATTTCACCGGAAACGTCGCGATACGCGTGACGAATGATGTTGGTACTGGCCTCATCAATTGCCAATTTAAAGCTATTGACAATTTTGTCTGAAACATGATGCTTTTTGCCAACTTTCTCAATAAATTTTCTGAGATCTTTCAGGTGTTCAATAGAAGCCGGAACCCGAAGTTCTTCTTTTTTTATTTTCTTGAACACGATTACTTTCGAGCTTTCTGCCGTTCTTGAAGTTGCTTTTTCGCCATGTCAATGGCGTCAATAATGTCCTTGTTGTAAGGTTGTTTCTCCAACAGGCTTTCCCAGATTTTCAGGGCCCCTTCAATTCGATCATCCACATAGAGCTGAAGAGCCTTGTTGAATTTCTTTTCCATGTCCGGGGTCATCTGCTGTTTGCGAGCCAGGGCATGCCGTTCGGCATCCTTGTAATATCTTTGAATCTTTGGATCTTTTGG
Source organism: uncultured Deferribacteres bacterium (assembly GCA_964568545.1). Classification (GTDB taxonomy): domain Bacteria; phylum Zhuqueibacterota; class JdFR-76; order JdFR-76; family BMS3Abin05; genus BMS3Abin05. Next base: position 9,288 of record CAZMRE010000056.1, read on the forward strand.
GTTCAGCCTTAATGCCCTTTCGAAATTCTTCATCGCCGTCTTCCAGTCCTCCGAACGATAGGCAATTAAGCCAGATTGGTAGTAATCGTACATATTTAGCTTTTTCTCCAATTCTGCCATCTTTTTACGAATTTCTTCCTTGCGTACATTATCGTTCTGGCTGAGCAGTAAAGCCTGATTGTAGAGTTTATTCGCTTCCGGAAAGTTTCCATTCTTAGCCAATTCATCTGCCTTTGAAATCAATTCATTGATCCGATTCACCAATTCATTTTGGGCATTTTCGATGTATTGCTTAATTTGCTTGCTGTCGGGTTGCTGTTCCAAAGCCAGATTCCATTCATCAACCGCAGAAACATAATCTCCTTGTTTCAAATATTCCAATCCCTTATTTACATGCTTATCCACATAGCTTTGAATTTGTTTCCGCTGCCGTTCTTCTTGAATTTTGGAGAGCTGCTGTTGCATTTCCTTTTCCCGAATCTCCGTCATTCGGGCATTTGTCTCATCCACCATTTCCAACGCCTCGGGATTGCTTTTGTCCAATTCCAGAACCTGCTGGAATTTGACAAGCGCCTTAAAATAATTCTGGCTAGCATAAAGGGCTTTTCCTTCATCCAGAAGCTTTTTGATTTGTGCCTGTCTTCGGCGTTCATTCTCGCGGGCGATTTGTTCTTCCAAATCTTTTCGGCGTTTAGCCTCAATTAATTGAATCTTCTCCGAGCGGCTCTTACCGATAGCTACAACGAATGAAATCCGATGGCTTCCCCCCAAAACTCCCCTGGAATCGATTTTCCCGTAGGAATAATCCAATTCAAATTGATTATAAACAGCACCCGCACCAAACGAAAGCCCCCGGTCATTAAATCCCAATCGAAGCATTGCCTGGCCATTATAGCTGTATTCTGTTCCGATATTAAATTTAAGCGGAAGCCGATCACCCTTTTCCAAATCCATCAGAAAAACAAAGGGCGATCGATCGTTTGCGAGATAGACGGTTTTCGCTATACCCAGCCGGAGCATGCTGGGCATGTAATCAATGGTTTTTCGTAATCGCAGGCGCGGCGCATAGCCGTTCTGGTAAATGGCACCCACCTGAATATTTTGCAACCATTTCGATTCAAAGTCGGGCTTATAAAATGCAGCCACATCAATTCCGAATCCAACATCAGAGTCCTGGCCAATCACCTGCCGCTCCATTTTCACATTAGCCCCTGCAACAAACCAATCACGAACACTTTTGGCGTACGAAAAATAGAATTCCTCCTGGTTGTAAGCAAATGTACCCAAATCCAGATAATGATCTTCTCGATAAGGAATATCGCCGGTGGAAATTCTTGAAAGGCCAATCCCAAACGTTCCAATATTCAGCGTAGGATAAACATAGCCAAGATAGTTGTAGGATGTCCCAAGCATAAGTGAAGCATAATAAGCGGTAAAATTCTGTCGTTGAAGCTGCTCCATTCCGGCCGGATTCCAGAAAATAGTTGTGGCATCCTTTGGAAAGGCAACTGCTGCTCCCCCCATGCCCAATTGTCTGGCACCCGCGCCGTTTGCGAAGATACTGGCGTACCCCCCGCTTCCCTCCTGAGCAAAACCAGCATTTAAAAATGTCAGAAAAAATAGCCCAAGAAAAAAATATGTGAAATTTCTCTTCATTCTAAAACCTTCTTACTTGACAATCGCAATCTTGGTAAACGCCTTTTTTCCATTTTTTGTTGTTAGAACAGCGACGTAAACACCATTCACAACCTTGAGCCCGGACAAATTAGTGCCATCCCATGTAATGTCTCCGTCATGAAGCCCTCGCGTACCGGTTCCCTTATTCGCCTGGATGGACTTCGCCCAGACGAGATCCCCTGTTAGTGTAAAAATCTGGATTTCTCCGTCGGTTGATTTATCGAGATAATACACAAACCGGGTGGTTTCTTTTCCAATTTCACCAAAGGGATTGGGGTAATTTCCAAACGTTTTCTCAAAATTGGAATTCAGTACGACCGTGAAATCGGATTGTATTTGGAGCGTTTCTACGAGATTGCCCGCTGAGTCGGTGATCATGACCGGCTGCTTTGAGACACCATCGATAGCCGTAATGTCTTTTGCACTGTCAAAGGCAATCAGAAAATCCGTTAATTTTGAGCCCGAGCTTAGGTCTGCAAAAATGGCAATGGAATCCGCTTTGGCTGCACTTACGATCAATGGATTGACAAATGAAAATTGAATCGGATTGCTCTCCGGATTTATGATTTCCGCCAGAACCTTATTGGGATTTCCCGTTTTTGCAATCCAAATGCGATTAAAATTGCCTTTTGGAGAAATCAACTTCCCTTTTCTATTTTGAATTTGAATCCGCAGCTCACTCAACCAGACATCATTCGATCCGCGGATGCCAAGATTTTTTAAAATCAATCCCAAAACAGCAATGTTCTTTTGCCCTTTCACCACCGATGGCT
>CAZMRE010000057.1:0-11726 GCA_964568545.1 uncultured Deferribacteres bacterium
GATACGCCCATGTGGGTAACGGGCGTGATTTACCGCTATGGACTGGCGGGCATCTGGTACACATTTTTTTCGGCATGGGCGGCTATCAGTTCCTTTGTCTCTACGCGCATTTTTCGCCGATCCCTTGCGTACACTCAGGCAGAGTGGCAAAGTCTGCGTTTTAGCGGGTTGGGAAGCGAGCTGCTGCGAGGCTGGGTAGCCGGTTGGCAGGTGTTCATGAATATGTTCATTATGGGCTGGGTCGGCATGGCCATGGGGAAGGTTTGTAATTACGCTTTCGGCTGGCCCACCTGGATCGGACTGGTGGTATTTTCGTCCATCGTGGCTATTTACGTGCTGGCAGCCGGCTATTGGGGGGTAGTGATGGCCGATTTTCAGCAGGGAATTATTGCCTTTTTCGTGATTGTAATCGTGTCTCTCTGGGGCGTGTTTGCCGCTGGCGGGCCTCATGCCATTGTTTTAAAACTCCACACTATGGGGCAGGCGTGGCGTCTGAATCCGTTTTCATTTTCCGGATGGTTTTCCGGGGATTTCCCCTCAGCATGGTTTGTTACCATGCTCTTTGTGGCCATTCTGGGTGGATTTGGAATGGGCACCAGCATCGACTGGTATGTGGAAGCCCAGCGAGTCCAATCTGCTAAAAATGTAAAACACGCCTCGTACAGCATCTGGGCGGGCAGTGTGTTGAATCTGATTCGCAATTCGACGTGGGCGGTGGCCATTCTGGCATTTTACGTGATGTTTCCGAATATTTCAAGTCAGGCCAAATACGAGATGGGCTGGTATCGATTGGGATTTGATTTTCTTCCCGCCGGAATGCTTGGTTTTTTCTTCGCAGCGATTTTGGCCATTCACTTCTCCAGCATTTCAACGCAGCTTAATCTGGGCGCCATGTACCTGACACGCGATCTTTACCATCATTATGTAAATCCCCAGGCCTCGGAAAAAACGCTGGTTTGGGCCGGACGAATTTCCACATTGATTATTTTGCTGGGTTCGTTTCTGTACGGTCTGATGATGGAGGAGATTACAAAATGGTTGATTTTTGCTCTCTGGATTATGGCCGCAGGTGTGTGGTTACCCAATATTTTGCAGGTCGTTTGGTGGCGGTTTAATGCATGGGGCTATCTGGCGTCATGGATTGCGAATCTGGGCTTCAGTTGGCTGGTTGTCTGGATATTACCGGCGTTTCATGTGATTCCCGAATTGCCGGATTATCTGCAATTCTGGGCACTCATCGTTCTTGGAGCCCTGGTGTACATTCCCGTAACATTTCTCACAAAGCCGGACGATATGAATCGTCTGGTAAAATATTATGTGATGTCCCGACCCATTGGATGGTGGGGCCCCGTTCGAAAAGAGGCCGAGCGGCGGGGTCTCATTCAAGAACGGCGAAAAATGTTTGAAGAAATTAGCGTGCCTGAGGTATAAATTCAAATTTTTGACTTAAAATTAGATTAGGAGGTCACAATGAGCTTAATCCGACGTAAATGGACGCCTGTGCAGGCAGACGAGTGGACCAAAGAAGACTGGTACACGATCGTACTTTCTGTGCTTTCATTTATTTTTTTAACACTTGGAGCAGTGTTTTCATTGCTGCTTTTTACCTGGGGATATGTTATTCTTTTTCTGGGAATTGTGGCGGCGGCTTTGATGTTTTATATCATCGATCCGAAATTAAGTGTTCTCTCCGCTGACTATGATAAAAAGCAGCGGGAATATTTGGATGAGCTTGAGAAAATTGAACGCTGGGAGGAAGAATCATGAGTAAGGGATTTATGGTTGTCATTGGGATGTCAATTGCTTACGCGGCATCCTTCTTGGGACTTATTTTTGCCTGGATTTACTACAAGAAAAATAAAAAAGAATCTCATAAACAATAAGGAAATGATCATGTTGACAATCTTATTACAGACATCTGCCTTTCACAGATACGGGGCGCCTATTTTCGGCTATGTGTTTCCTGGCCTGGTTTTTCTTGTGTCATTTATTGTTACTTATTGGTTATACAAGCATTTTACAAAGGAAATCGAAAAAGAGAAAAAACACCAATAGGCCAAGGCGGAAGCAGAAATATTCTAATCCGGCAATCCTGGGTTAGCAAAAAATAATCCTCAGTCTATGCAAATAAGTGGTTTGTTTTTTACCACAGATTATTACAGATTCAGTCATGAATTTCCACAGATTTTTTAAGTTTTCCATGCAAATCTGTTGAGACAATCTGTGTGAATTTATAGCAATTGCGGTTTTGGCCCAGTTTATATGTTTAGGAATCCAAAAGACTTGCACCGACAAGATGGGTACATATACGGATAGGCGATTTGTGAATTTCTTTCGGTCTTGCAGAAGATTTGCCTCGGGGAGTTCTTGAAAGCAGGAGTTCGAAAAGCAAGGATGCTTGTCGGACGTCTCGGGAAGGGATTTTTATGGAATATTTCACAAAGGAAAGGTGATTGTTGCATTTTTCAAGAAGAGGTGCCGCCCGAACAGTCAGACAAGCATCCTTACTTGTCTTTTTTATAAACAAGAATACCCGTAAAATTTAGGCCAATATAATGAGCAATATTTTTTATTAATAACTTAAGTCATTTTGTTGTTTCTGAGTTCAAGATAAGTTAAAAAAATAAAAAAATGCTTGACAATCTCTACATAGTTTTTTAAATTAGTTGCACAATCGATTGCCAATATTGGCTGCCGCAATTATTTCAATTCACCAAATAAAAAAAAGAATCGTATTTTGAGAGTTACCATCAAAGATATCGCTCGTCGGGTTGGTGTTCATCCATCTACTGTTTCCAGAGTTCTTACTGGGAAGGCTGAAATTTACCACATCCGAAAAGAAACCATCGATAGAATTGAAAGGGTTGCAAAGGAACTAAATTATCGCCCCAATGAAGTTGCCCGTGGATTCCGGTTAAAAAAGACCCAGACGATCGGTTTAATTGTTCCCGATATTTCCAATCCTTTTTTCTCGCGAATTTCCAAGAGCATCGAGCAGGAGGCCTATCGTCACAACTACAGCGTCATTCTTTGCAGTACCGACGAGGATCAAAAACGCGAAATCGATTCGGTTCAAATGCTTATCAGTAAGCGAATCGATGGTCTGATTTTGGTGCCAGCGCAGGATGAAACCAAACATCTTCTGGAGCTCAAAGAAGAAAATTTCCCTGTGGTGCTTGTCGACCGCATTTTTGAGGACATAGAAATGCATGGGGTCATTACAGATAACCTGGGAGATTCTTACAAAGCCACCCAGTTTCTTGTAGACAATGGCCATTGGGAAATCGGCTTTATCAGCGGTCGTCCGAATATTTACACCATTAAGAATCGCTTGGAGGGGTACAAGAAATGTTTGGAAGATAATCACATCCCTCTGCGCTCCGATTGGATTTCTCCGGGCGGATTTGTTCTGGACAGTGGCTATCAGGGAACCAGAGAAATCCTCAGAGGGAAAAATCATCCCACGGCCATTTTGACGTCTGGAAACCTGATCACCATTGGAGCCATTCGTGCCATTTTAGAAGAGGGAATGAAAATTCCCGATGACATTTCAATTATAGCGTTTGCCGATATGCACACCTCCCCTTACCTGATTTCTCCGCTTACGGTTATTGCCCATCCTCTTGAACGTATTGGAAAAGAGGCATTTCGCCTGTTAATAATGGCCATAGAAAATCCTAAAGCACCGGCAACGGTGGTCCGTTTAGCGACTAATTTTATAACACGCAGTTCTGTTAAGCGGATTGAACAATAGAATTCATTCCAAGGAGTTGTTGCATGAAAAAGATGGAAATGATAGTTTTAATAGGGTTCCTGTCTTTATTCATTTTGCACCCGGGTTTTTCACAAACTCCTCAATTCTCAAATCAGAAATATGGCGTGGCAACTGTGAGCGGGTTAAGCGTTCCAATCATGGGCTTGAACCAATGGTACAATGTCACTCCACAAATGGGTCTTCAGGCCGTTTATCGGTACAGCAAAGATGTGGAGATTTGTTTTGAATTTCACTACCAGCATTTCACGCACGGGAGCATTGAAAAACGGAAATTCCAATGGCTTGTTGACGACAACTATTATGCCAGTCCCAAAGCCTCTGTCCACATGATCTGGAATGATTTTATTATTTGTCAAATCTATGGGAAAATTTGGTTTTAATGAAAAAAAAGATAAACTATTCTCTGTTTTTTTGCCAGTTTCGGGCAAAGGATTACTTGGGGTAAAAGAAAAATTGTAAGGAAAAGGTAAATTGGAGAGGAGATGAAAACCTTGAAGAAATATGTAGAAGGATTGTTGGTGATTTTGACAATCCTTTTTGCTGGTGTTAGTGCTTACGCCGGTACGACCGGCAAAATCAGAGGGGTGGTCAGAGATGCTAGCAATGGCGATCCCCTTCCCGGGGCAAATGTCATTATTACCAAGGTCTGGTCAGGAAATGTCGCGCATCGATCGGATTACAATCTTGGCGCGGCAACATCAACAAATGGGGAATTTGTAATTTTGCACGTCCCTCCGGGTATTTATTCGGTGAAAGCTATGATGATTGGTTTTGAGCCGATGATCCGGCAAAAAGTAGTCGTAAATGTGGACCGAACAACCCGAATCAATTTCCGGTTGAAGCCGACTGTCTTGAAGATTGGAAAATCGCTCGTGGTGGAGGCAAAGCGGGATCCCATTCAATTGGACGTTTCGGGAACGGAAAATTACGTAACTCCCAAAGATTATAAGGACACACCCTTTGCTAATCGTGTGGACGATGTGATTGGGTTACAGGCCGGAGTTGAGGGGAATATTGTCCAAAGTGAGATTTCCATCCGAGGCGGTGAAACGATGGAGGTAGGCTATGTGGTGGATGGGATGTCTATGGTGGATCAGAAATTCAATCGCCCCGTGATTGCCATCAATCCGGAGGTTGTGCAGGAAATTAAAATTATGCGAAACGGGTTTAACGCTGAATACGGTGAGGCACGTTCGGGAATTATCAATATTGTTACGAAAACGCCCGGAGATCGGACGACATTTTCGGTCGATTACCAGTTTGACCCGCCGCATCGTCCAAATTATGGGCGCAGTTGGTACTCGCGCCAGAGCCGGTGGGAATGGCGCCTGATGGATGGTGCCCACGCCTTTGAGGGTGACAGCCTTTTCCTGCGTGAAGGACGGGCAGGCATCTGGAAATATTGGGAGGGCTGGAACAAATATTCCCAGGATCTGATGAATGATAACAACCCGAATAATGATTTGACGCCGAAAGAGGCGTACGAATTGTGGAAATGGCGGCATCGTCCCATTAAATATGGAAACCTAGCTGGGCACAATGTAAATATGTCTCTGTCCGGGAAGGTGCCTGTTATGCCAATCAATACGAATTATCTGGCAGGCTTTCGATACGAATTCCATCCGCTGAATATTGCGCAGGGAGTATCCCACTACGGTGATCTCGTGGGATCATTAAAATTGGTCACAACGCTCTCTCCAAACACGAAATTAACCACAGACGGAATTATCTCCCGGACTCGTTCGGTTACTGATCGGGAACCCACCAGCAAATGGCGGGACGAAAGCCTCATTTCCTACAGTGGCGGCAGTGTAGATTTATACTATCCCTTTGCCAAACCTATTATTACACGCTATGCAGGGATTGGCGGTATCAAGCTAACGCATATCGTAAATTCGCGGCTGTTTTATGAGTTGAGCGCTGATTATTTTCGAATTCAATGGCGTATGCAGCGTCCCGATTCCGCACGGGCAAAAGACGGACGTTATTTTCACGGGCGATTGTACTATGATCCCCATTCCGGCTGGATTACCAAAGAAAAGGGCGTGAATGACAACGTGTCGCACTACCGAATGTACGGAGGAGCCTACACCTGGGACAATTCCTACAACAACCGTCTGCAGATTAAGGGGAATATGACGGATCAGATAAATGACTGGAATGAAATTAAAACGGGCTTTGAATTGAATTACAATGTAATTGACGAGAATCGACTGCATTGGCATAACGAGGATTCAACGCAGGTTTTTGAGCGGAGAAATCATGTGACCCCCTACGAATTATCCGCGTATGTACAGGATAAAATCGAGTTCAAAGGGATGGTGGCCAATGTTGGTGTGCGGTTCAATTACTACGACATGAACAGTGACCGCCCCAATATCGATCTGGTGCTCCTCTACGATACCGACCGCAATATTTACAACGCAATGAGGCAGTTTAACAAGGGATATCGCGGCGTACAGGGAGCTTATCCTTCATTCCGGCCGACTCCCAAAATCTACATTAGCCCCCGGATCGGCATTTCCCATCCACTCACGGAAAACAGCAAAATATACTTTAACTATGGTCATTTTGCACAAATGCCGCCTACCGAAGGAGCTGTTACCACCGTTCTTGATGGGCAGCGTCCCCGCGTTCAGTTTATGGGCAACGGGAAAATGGGATTTGAAAAAATCATTGCCTATGAGGTTGGATATGATCAGAATGTAAGAAACTTGTTTCAAATCCATTTCAGCGCCTTTTACAAAGACTACAGCGATATGGCATGGGGAATGGTTTACGCCCATTCGGATCAAAGCCTAATCTGCGAGTGGGCTGATCAAATAGGCTATCAGGAAATTCGCGGTCTGGAAATTGAATTACGCAAAATAAGCGGTAAATATCTAACCGGTTGGTTTAATTATACGATTACCGAGAAAAGTAAAGCCGATTTGTCAGTACCGGGACTAAGCGATATTCCCATTGTAACAGATGACCCTACTGTTGGAGTCCATGGAATCTTGAAAGGCGTGCCCCGACCAGATTTATCTGAATCCGTTCCCCATGGGAAAGGTGTGGTTACTTTCTCTCTGCCGCCAGATTGGGGACCGAAATATGAAGGAATTCGGTTTTTTGGCAATCTGGCAATCAGTGCGGAATTGTTTTATCAGGGAGGAAATTACGTTCGGCATCCCAGAAAATCGTTTCGGGAAGCCCATCCCAATGTTCGGTTTAAGGAAATTTCCCGCTATTGGGCAAATTTCCGGTTTTCAAAATATCTGCGATTTGGCAATGCAGGGCTTGAACTGTACATGGATGCCAGCAATCTGCTTCACACCAAATACCGCTACCCTCCGGGAGGCCAGGCTGGAGAAGATTATTTCGACGATCTTTACAAAACCGGGCGCCTGGATAAAGTGGGAACGGACAAGGTTTCCGATCCCCTCATTCTACGGACGGAGTCCGATGACGTGTATTGGGCCAAATTGAAAACGTTTATCTTTGGTATTCGATTTCATTATTAATGATTAAACCATTTGCGAATGAAGTTGGAGGTGTCTTGTGAAAATGTTGAATCGTAGAAAAATTACCCTTACAATTTTTCTGCTGCTTGGATTGACGGGAATGATCCAGGCGCAATCGAAGTTGCAGAGCCATGAAATTGGCCGACTCTGGGATACCCGGTTTGCAACGGGGACAATTCCCGAGTACGCTCCCGTGGCCGATCAAATGACCTATCCCGGAGGCGATTATTTTTTCCAGACCCGAAAAAATCTGCGCTTTCGTGGCCATTGGATCGGTGTAAAAAACTGGACGGATAAATATAATAAATTTCACACCTACTACGTGTCAGAAGGTGGCCCGCTTAATTACGAGGCCCCGGATTACACATTTGCCATTTATAATCGAAAATATGTTCGGCAGCGTTTGCCCAATGTAATGGTGAACGGCCAGTTGGAAACGCGGATATTGGATTCGCGGCGCGGAAGTGCTTATAAACCGACACTGCAAGCAGATGAAATGATTGTTACTAAATGGACAACGGATGTGGGAATTACAGTAACCCGCAGAAGTTATGCGTATGGAAATCCCAAGTACGATAGTTTTATCATAATGGATTATGAATTCAAAAATACAGGAGATGCTGACAATAATTCACGCACAGTAGAACTACCGAATCAGGATTTGCACGATGTTTATTTTGGATTTCAATATGATTTTATTCCCAGCGGCGATTGGGGCCACGAGAAAAACGGTGGTCAACACGACGACTGGGTGCATTATTATGGTGCTCAACCTGGAGATACCCTTCGTGGTTTGTGGTACTGTTACGATGGCGATTCCCAGCGCCACGAAGGTGATGACATTGGTGATCCATCGGATGTGAGCGGCGAATTCCTATCCCCACAATATGTGGGGTTTGGCATTCTCCATGCCGATGCCAGTGTCGACAATCCAGCAGATGATCTCAATCAACCGGCTACCGTTGATTGGCTTCCCAGCGGACAGTGGCTGTCTCACAAGGAAAAAGGATCCACGGATCAGCAGATGTACCTTTATCTGAGCTCCCATAAAAAGCGAACTGGAACGGATGATCTTCCGGATATTACCAATCCTTGGGATCCTCGTGTTCAGGATCCAATGGTAACAATGTCATTTGGCCCCTATGAAATCCCCTTTGGAAAAAGCGTACATATTGTGGTTTACAATGCGGTTGGAATGATTTCCAGATTAAAAGCCATCGATTATGGGAAAAAATGGAAAAATGGCAATCTTACATGGAACGGACTTACAGGAGATGCTGCCAAGGATGCAATTATTGCAACCGGGAAAGATACCCTGTTTATGTTCGCCTCCGAGGCCCAGCACACATGGGAAAACGGCTTGGCCTCGGTCCCGGACGGACCAGAATCCCCGAATTTAATTATTGATTCTGGCCCCGGGAAAAACGCACTCACCTGGTACTACGGAAACACCCCGGCTGATTCCGCAAAACCTGCCCCGGATCCGCACACGGGCGAGGTTGACCTCGCGGGTTTTCGTGTGTACCGAACCGAAGGCCAGTACACAGCCGTGTATTCCAAAATCTGGGAATGCGGTGAAGGAACGGGTATTCCACTGAAATGGAACTATGTGGATCGAAATGTACAGCGTGGTCGGAATTATTATTATTTTGTGGTTGCCTTTGATCATGATGGATGGGAATCTAGCCACTTTTACAACAGAAATTACCAGTATGCCGGTGTGCCTTCATTGGCAGCGCGTACCGACATGGATTCTATTTATGTCGTTCCAAATCCTTACCACGTGCAAGGCCTGGCTTTTGGTGGAACGCTGGTGGAAGATTACCGGGAAATCCCACGAAAAGAAGATCAGATTTCTTTTGTGGGATTGCCTGCAAAGGCGATCATTCGCGTATTTACCGTGAAGGGAGACCTTGTGGCAACGATCCATCATCCGAATCCCGACGATCCCCGTTCTATTCCCGAATCGGCGGATGAAGCCTGGTTCCAGATTAGCGATAGCTGGCAAACGATTAAGAGCGGGGTTTATTTTTACCAGGTGGAAGGCTGGGACATTAATAATAAGCCACTTGGCACGGCGACTGGAAAATTTGTGATTATTCGGTGAGGGAGGAAAAATGAAACGGAATTATTTGATGATTTTTCTCATTGCAAGTTTGATGTTTCTTACAATGATTCCGAAGGCTCATGCCTTTAAGAAAAAAGTGGGACAGAGCGGAATGGATTATCTGGGAATCGGCACCAGCGCCCGGCTGGCGGCAATGGGCGATGCTTCTGTCGCAAGTGTGACTGGCATTCAAGGTGTGTTTTACAATCCGGCCGTTCTAGTGGATATCAATAAGGCAGCGGTTGCCATCAATCAGGTGAGTTGGATTGTGGACACCCATCTGTACACCGTGGCAGCGGCTGTTTCTTTTGGGGATTACGGGACGATTGCTTTCGATTGGATTAATATGGATTACGGTAACATCCCCGGAACAAGGCGCGTGGATAAATCGGTCAATCCGAATGGATATGAGCTAACCGGTGACATTGGTGTACAGGATTATTCCTTTGGAATGAGCTATGCAAAACGAGTGAACGATCGATTTTCTTTTGGCCTAAAGTTCAAATATCTTTATGAGAATCTTGGAAACGCCGCCATTGTTGTTGATGAAAGAACCGACCCTTCAACAGGTGAAGTGACGAAAATCAGAAAAACCAGAAACTGGGACCTTCGGCATTGGGGAATGGATTTCGGCACAATTTACGACACTGGATTTTACGGGTTGAAATTTGCCATGTCCATGCGGAACTTTTCCACCGATATGAAATACTGGTACGAGGCTTTTCAATTGCCAATGGAGCTGCGAATGGGCGTGTCTATGGATATGCTTGAATGGCTTATGCCGGACAACAAAACCATGCAGCTTAATATGGCTGTCGATGCTATGCATCCCAATGATTACACCGAGCGTGTTCACGTTGGAGCGGAGTGGCTCTATATGAGCAAATTTGCTCTTCGGGCCGGCTACCAGTTTAATCACGATGTGGAATCGTTCTCGTGGGGCCTCGGTTTAAGATTTTCCTATTTTGGGGTTGCATCAGTTCTTAATTTCGGCTACACGGTTACGAATTATTTCAAGGATGTCAGTCGATTTTCCTTGCGTTTTGAATTCTGAATGTATAAAATAGCTAATGGTTAGTTATTTTCTAGCGCAAAAAAACAAAAAGGAGGAACAACCATGAAGAAAATGTCAATTGTTTTAAGTTTGGTGATGATGTTTGTGTTTACAGGCAGCCTGATGGCTCAGGGATTGCCAATCCTTTGGCAGGATCATTTTGATGATTATGCCACCGATCCTGGCGCGTTAAAAAATGTGGGATGGTTATATTATGGACCGTCAGATAATGTGACAGGGCAGGTTATTAAAGAGACTACAGATGGGGAACTTTACATTAAGTCCGGCAGTTATGCCGGAATGGCAGGTGTGGGACTGGTGCAAACTAATGGTGTCCCTGAAATAGATACCACAGACAATGCCAAAACGCACAAGCTCCTGGTTGCAAATGACTACAGTAATCCCAATCAAATTATTTCATTCAAGGTTGCTTTTTTGAATTTTTCGAGCTCATTTTTCCTTGTTTGCACCCGAATGGTACAAACGGATTCATCTGAAACGATCCCCGATGCCGATCCTACTAAATCGCCGGCTTATGTGCTTTATATCAGCCCACTGGAAGGTAAGTACCGGATTGGTAAATACGAAGGCGAATTGAAGGCTTTACAGCCAGATCAATGGACATATTTTGGAGAAGGCACTTATTCATTCCAGATGAATGTGTACTACTATTTCAAATTATATTTAAACGATGGTGATCTTAAAGTAAAAGTTTGGGAGGGCTATCCGGAAGACGAGCCATCTACCTGGAACATCGAAGCCACTGATCCTGCTCCGAGGGTAACAGGGAAGTACACAATGTTTGGACTATTGGGTAAGTCTCCCGGTGGCGACGAAATTGTTCTGGATGACATCGTGGTAACCGCTACATCAGCAACTGCTGTGTCGGAAAAATCCCAGACACCCGCAACATTTGAACTGAACCAGAATTATCCTAATCCTTTTAATCCTGTTACATCTATTTCTTTTTCCGTGAATACCAACAATCCGACTACATTAAAAATTTACAATGAGGCGGGGCAATTGGTGAAAACGCTTGTCAACGGAAAAGTTGCCATGGGAAGTCACGTGGTAAAATGGAATGGTACCAATAACATGGGCGAAAAGGTTCACAGCGGTGTCTATTTTTATGAATTGGTGAATGGTTCTCATAATAGTGTGAAAAAATTAGTGCTAATGAAATAGCAAATCACTTAAGGCCTTCTCAAACGGGAAGGCCTTGCTTTTTTTGTGGGCGCACCCACGCCATCGCTGGAATAATTTGTTGCGATTGTTCAAGCCAATTTG
>CAZMRE010000058.1:0-11696 GCA_964568545.1 uncultured Deferribacteres bacterium
ATGAATCCCAAAATCCACAACTATTGCCAAATGATACAATTATTGTTCCTGCTACGTCGTACCATTGGGTGATAAAAAGTTTGGAATTTGTTTCTAAGTTAGGATCAATTGCCTATTTCTCTTATTTTGCTGTACGTTTGATTCAAAACAAATAAAGGGTGTTGAAACGTTTTGAGTTGAAATGAAATTTCGGCTGTCTTTATTTTTGGAATAAGATAATTACAAACGAGAATAAAAGGATATTCTAATGAAGGGTGTTGTTCTAGCAGGAGGTTTGGGAACACGTCTTTATCCCCTTACGCGGGTAACCAATAAGCACCTCTTGCCGATTTACGATAAGCCGATGATTTATTATCCCATTGAAACATTAGTGCGGGCGGGAATTGAACAAATTCTAATTGTTACCGGCGGAAATAATGCGGGAGACTTTTTGCGCCTATTAGGGAATGGAAAACAATTCGGTCTCAGGCATCTGAATTACACCTATCAGGAGGGGGAGGGCGGAATTGCGGACGCCCTGAAATTGGCAGAATATTTTGCCGATAACGATAAAATTATAGTTATTCTGGGTGATAATATTATCGAGAGAGATATTTCGGATTATGTACAGGCCTTTAAATCTCAGCCTGAAGGGGCCAAGATTCTTTTAAAAAAGGTTCCCGATCCGGAACGATTTGGTGTGGCAGAGGTGGACGGGGAGAAAGTAACCACGATAGTTGAGAAGCCCTTGGTGCCCAAAAGCAATTTGGCTGTAGTGGGCGTCTACATGTACGATTCAAAGGTTTTTAATATTGCCAGAAAATTAGTGCCTTCCCACCGCGGTGAATTGGAAATAACTGATGTGAACAATGCTTACATCAAAATGGGGCAATTAACTTACGACGTGCTGGATGGCTGGTGGACAGACGCGGGAACATTTGAATCGCTTTTTCGTGCCAATCAATTGGTGGCTGAGAAGAAATTAAATTTGGATAAAAAAGACTAAAATTTTTTAGTATTAATCCCGATAAAAGTATAGAAGGAAACTCAATTAGAATTTTATTCCCCAACATCTATGAAAAAGCGTAGAAGATGGGGGCACCAATCAAGCGGTGTTGGATCCGCCATCGGCAATTGGCGTCAACTTAAGATGAATTGCCACAAGTTTCAGCTCGTGGATCACAATTTAATTCATATTTTTGGGGTTTTAACCCCAAAAGACTGAAGGGATCGGGGTTAAAACCCCTTATTATTTGAGGATGATTTTGAATCCACATTCTAAAGAGCGTGGCAATTCAAATAAATCCCAAAGTATTTTCTTAAGTTGACGCGCATGACCAGCGGCGGATCAGAAAATTTTATACTATCGGCTTAAGGAGGAGCCCCAAAATGAAAAAGATCATCGGGATTGTTATTGCTTCGTTTTTAATAGTATCCTTTGGGTCAGCTTTTGCCCAGGAACATTCGGGTGGAGACGGTTTAATTTACGTTCACTCGGCGAAAACCATTGGCAAAGGATATTTGAATACCTATTTTCACACCCGTTTTTTCGGGAAATTAGGGAAAACCGCTACGAGTGCCGCGACTTACTGGGATGTTCAGGGCTCATTTGCTCTGAATTACGGGCTGAATAATCGGATGGAATTGCAGATTTTCCCAATTTTATATCAGGATACAAATCAGGGAAAACCTGGATACAATATTCCGGATGATCTGTTCCTGAAACTCAAGATAGGTTCATTGGGAGATCCCGAAAGTTCGCTCAAATTTGGGGTTCAGGTATTTACACGTATTCCTACAGCCAAATTACACAATATTATTTATGAGCCCTATTCCGCGGGTACTCCGGAAGCCGGATTTACGGGACTCATGAGCTATTTCAAAGATGTGAGTTATCCCGAGGATAATTACAGCCTTCATTTTAATTTGGGATATCTTTTTCACAATGATGCCGGAGATAAATTAACCGACAATCCTAGGGATACGGTTTTTGCAAAAAGTATTTCAAGTGAATTGACGTATGGATTTGGTGTGCGATATCCATTTGATAAATGGGACATTACGCTGGAATTGAATGGAAATGCCTTTCTCCAAAGACCGCCCGTGACGGCGTATTCTCGGGAAAATTATTTCTATTTTACGCCGGGTGTCCGTTATAAAGTGCTTCGGTGGCTCAATATTGATTTTGCAGCCGATTTGCGGATGACGCCGGATAAAGATGAAACGCAATATGGATTTGTGCATCGCCTGCCACTGACGCTTCCCAGTACCTGGCCGGATTGGCGGGTACATCTGGCGGTTCAGGCATTTATTTTGCCCACATCGATGCGGAAGGAAAGCGAACGCGATATTTTAATGAAAAAGGCGGCCAGTCGCCGCGAATTGTTTGAGCAAATCGTTCGGGAACAGAAGGAAACTGAAGCAGCCGAAAAAGAGTTAGAAAGAATCAAGGAAGAACGCCGGAAAGCCGAAACTGAACTTCAAAAGTTGCGGGAATTGATGGAAGGCAAAAAGAAACAAGAACAGAAAAAAGCGAAACCTCAACAAAAACCAAAACCATAGAGGCTTATGAAAAAGCTGGATGTCATTATTAAGCCGTTTAAATTGGATGATGTAAAAGATGCCCTGCTCGAAGTGGGGATAAAAGGGATGACCATATCGGAGGTCAGGGGATTCGGGCGACAGCGGGGGCATACGGAATTGTATCGGGGGAGTGAATACCGAATTGATTTTTTGCCGAAAATAAAAATCGAAATTGCCTTACAGGAAAAAGATGTCGATCGAGCGGTTGAAGCGATTATGAAAGCGGCTCGAACCGGACAAATTGGCGATGGAAAAATATTTATTTCCGATATAGAGGAAGTCATTCGAATCCGTACAGGAGAATCTGGAAAGGATGCCCTATAGCTTATTTTTTGACCTCAAATTTATCCCTCAGGAAAAGACCCTCTAAATTTGAGGGTCTTTTTCTTTTATTAGGAAGGTAATTATTCAAGCAGTTTATATCATTTAAAAATTCAAAATGAGGAGGAGAAAAGTGAGTCAGACGTATGAATCAATCAAGAAGCTTGTAAAAGAGCACGAGATTAAAATGGTTGACCTCAAATTTCAGGATTTTCCGGGTCAGTGGCAGCATTTCTCGATGCCTGTCTCTATGATGGATGAAGCCTTGTTCGAGGAAGGGGCAGGCTTCGACGGTTCTAGCATTCGGGGCTGGCAGGGGATCAATGAAAGCGACATGCTGGTAATTCCCGATCCGAATACGGCTTTTGTGGATCCGTTTATGCAGCCTAAAACACTGAGCCTGATTTGCGATGTGGTGAACCCGCTTACAAAGGAAAAATATTCACGCTGCCCTCGAAACATTGCCCAAAAAGCGGAGGATTACCTGAAGTCGACGGGAATTGCCGATACAGCTTTCTTTGGCCCGGAAGCGGAGTTTTTTATTTTTGATAACGTTCAATTTGAATTGACCCAGAATTCAGCCTTTTATTTTGTAGATTCTAAAGAGGGACGATGGAATTCCGGCACAGATGAAGCCCCCAATCTTGGGCATAAACCTCCATACAAGGGCGGGTACTTTCCGGTACCGCCGCTGGATGCAATCAACGACATCCGCGCAGAGATGGTTATGGTGATGCAGGCGTGCGGATTAAACGTGGAATATCATCATCACGAGGTTGCCACAGGCGGCCAGTGCGAAATTGATCTTCGTTTTGACCATCTGGTGAAAATGGCCGATTCGCTCATGCTTTACAAGTACATCGTGAAAAATGTGGCTCTTCGTAACAATAAATCAGTCACGTTTATGCCCAAGCCGCTTTACAATGACAACGGAAGCGGCATGCATGTGCACCAGAGTCTCTGGAAAAATGGAAAACCGCTTTTTGCCGGAACCGAATATGCTGGGCTCAGCGAAACGGGTCTGTACTACATTGGAGGAATTCTAAAACACGCCAGAGCACTTACGGCCATAACAAATCCAACGTTGAATTCTTACAAGCGCCTAGTTCCCGGATTTGAAGCGCCTGTAAATCTGGCCTATTCCCAGCGTAACAGAAGTGCATCCATTCGTATTCCAATGTACTCGTCCAATCCCAAAACAAAACGCATTGAAGTGCGGTTCCCCGACCCATCCACAAATCCCTATTTTGCATTTTCTGCGATGCTAATGGCAGGTCTGGATGGAATTCTTAACAAAATCGACCCCGGCGATCCAATTGACAAAAATATCTACGATTTACCTCCAGAAGAGCTCTCGAATATTCCCACAACACCCGGCAGCCTGGAAGAGGCTTTGGATACGCTGGAGAGTGATTGCGACTTTCTACTAAAAGGCGATGTGTTTACAGAAGACGTCATCGAAACGTGGATTACGTACAAGCGAGAGAATGAGGTTCAACCTGCCAAGCTTTACCCAACCCCAGTTGAGTTTGATCTTTACTACGATGTCTAATGGGTTCCAAGTTTCTATTTCCCCCGGAAAGGCTGATCAACACGTTCAGCCTTTTCGGCTTTTTATCAAAAAAAAATGACTACTTTCTTGTTGAATTTCCTGACTAATGCCCTTATATTTACAATAACCATGATCAAAAAAATATTTTATCTTTTGGCCTTTTTCGTAGCTGTAGGATATTTTCTTCAAACGCCTTTTGCCCCAGTGAATGCGCAAATCCCAGTGCCTTCTACAGGGAATGTTCGCTTTTACGTAGATGCTGCCGGTTTCAGCGATCTCAAAAATGACGGAAAAACCTACGAAGAAATCTATCTGACATTTACAATGGGCCAATTGACGTTTGTCGAAAAAGAGACAAAATATCTGGCAATCGTTCAGGTTTTGGGAGAAATTACCAATAGCTCGGGAAATTTTGTCGATTCACTGAAAGTGATACGCCCGTTTGTGCTGGATTCACTTTCGGGAAGATTTCGCAGGCAATCCCTCTTTCAGAATTTTGGTGTGCTCTTGAAGCCAGGAAACTATTGGCTCGATTTGGCTATAAAAGATTACAATTCGAATCAGGTAGGGCACCGAAAAATGCCACTGCGTGTGCCGGATTTTAAGAGAGCCAATTTAAGTATCAGCGAACTACAGTTGGCCGCACGTGTGATTTCCGATACCACCCGAACGCAGTTTTACAAAAATAAGCTTCAGGTAATTCCAAATCCGTTGCGGCTGTACGGAACTCATCTTCCGGTGCTCTATACCTACGCAGAAATCTACAATTTAAATCCGCCTGATGGCCGCTATGCCGTTTCTTACGCGGTTCTGGATTCAAATCACTCTGTGTTTGAGACGCTTTTTGCAGACACGCTAAAAAAGCCGGGCACTACGGCAATTGATGTTCGCGGATTTAATGTGATTGGGTTTCCAAGCGGAATGTACACACTGCAATTAGTGGTTCACGATCTGAATTCGGGCGAAACCTGTACCCGATCCAAATTTTTTCGAATTGAAAATCTCACAGAGAGAATTCTGCACCAGGCGGAATCTCGAGTTTCCAGAACTACTGAAATCTCCGATGCAAGGCTGGAACAGACCATTCAACAAATACAGTATTTATTGAATCCAGAGCAAAAGCGGACACTCAAGAAATTGACACGTGAGGGTAAGATTCAATTCCTAGCGGATTTTTGGAAATCCAGAGATCCCAATCCCGCTACAAAAATAAATGAGTTTCAGCAGGAATTTTACAAGCGGCTGAATTATGCAAACAGACATTTTGGTGGACACAAATTGGAGGGTTGGCAGACAGATCGCGGCAGGATTCTCATTATTTACGGTCCACCCGATGAAATCGAACGGCATCGATACGAGGTTGATTACAAGCCCTATGAAATCTGGCACTATTACAAATTGGGCGGCCGGGTGTGTGTTTTTTCCGATCTGGACGGAATGGGAATTTACACACTCATTCATTCTACGTTCGACGGTGAAATGCACGATCGGGAATGGAAAGATCGAATCTATTTTACGCGTGCGAAATAGAAGGTAGAAACCTGTGGCCCCCGATTTATCTGGCGAAACACTCACCCATTATTTGTTTAGCCTCCGTCGCTTCGGTATCCGCCTGGGATTGGAAAACATTTCCCGACTTTTGGCCGTTCTGCACAATCCGCAACAAAAATTCAAGGCTATTCACATTGCGGGAACCAATGGGAAGGGTTCCACCAGCGCGATGATTGCTTCCATTTTACAAACAGCCGGATTGACTACCGGACTGTACGTGTCGCCGCACCTCATTTCCTTTCAGGAACGTATTCGTGTGAATGACCACTGGATACCAATTGAAGCCGTGCAACATTATTTGAACCAACTTCGGATGACAATTGAAGCCTACCATTGTACCTTTTTTGAAGTGATGACAGCCATTGCATTTGCATATTTTGCTGAAAATAATGTGGACTTTGCTGTGATCGAAACGGGACTTGGCGGACGCCTCGATGCGACAAATGTGCTGCGTCCGGTTGTGTCCGTCATTACGGAAATCGATCTGGATCACACGGGCACGTTGGGCGGCAGCATCCGGGACATTGCGCGGGAAAAAGCTGGCATTATAAAGGAAAATACACCCGTGGTAACGTCCGCCCATCATTTGGAAGCAATTGAGGTATTTGAAGCGATTTGCAATGAACGGCACAGCCGCCTGCATCCCGTAGCAAAAGAATGCCGCTACGAGGATGTTAAAATATCGCAGCAAGGTACCGTATTCCGCGTGCAAACGCCCATGCGGATGTATGAATCTGTCCATTTGAAGCTTCACGGAATTCATCAAATCTGCAACGCCATTGCGGCCATTCGGGCGATTGAGCTATTGAATGGTTGGGGAACGGGCGTTTCAAAAGCTCAAATTCTTGAGGGTCTTGGAAACACGTATTGGCCTGGCCGCTTTGAAATCTATTTGAGCCGCCCCACAATTATTTTGGATATTGCTCACAACCCGAATGGATTGAAGCAGCTTGTCCGCACGTTTGAACATGTTTTCCCTGGGAGATCATTTGTTTTGATGATGGGTGTTCTTGCCGATAAAAATTTTGAGGCGATGGTAGATGAAGTCCTCCCAAAAACGCGCGAGGCAATTGCCGTTCAGCCCGATAATCCCCGTGCCTTGACGTCTGAAATGCTGGCTGAGGTATTTCGCAAAAAGGGTATTGTAGCACACGATGGCGGGATGGTTAAAGACGGTTTGGCTGCCTTTTTTAAGAATTTTTCAAGAGAGGATATTTTGGTAATCACGGGTTCTAATTACACGGTCAGCGATGCTTTGCTGGAATTGAGACAAATATAAAGCTTATGACAGGTGTTTGGGGAATGATTCAAATTTTAGAAGAAATTTTTTTGGCAATTTGCTTGACTCCTTTTGGGCTTAACTTCGTTTTTTTAGACATGCACGGCAGGGTTTTGGAAAAAGTAATTGGCAAAACGATCGGCATTGAAGGAATTCTCTTGAAAGGAAAAATTTGTTCTGGAAGTTGATTTTGGTTTATTTTGTCGGGTTGGTGGGGAGTTCATTTGGAACGCTTGTTGGAGGTGCGGGAATCATTGTGGTTCCTACGCTTATTTTTTTGGGGCTACCTTCGCAAATGGCTATCGCCACCAGCCAATTTGGGGGCTCTGGCTCAGCAATTTTTGGCCTCTATGAATTTCACCGAAAAAAATTGGTCAATGTGAAATTGGGGCTTTTTCTGGGAATTACTGCGGTTGTGGGTTCCTTTATTGGTGCTAATCTGGTTCTTCGTGTAAATCATGCAACCCTTCGGATATTTATCGCGGGAGCCACATTACTGATTTTATCGATTTTTGTGATCAAGCCTCAAATGGGCATCCAGGAATCGCACAAAAAGCCCAATCGCTTCCGATATGTAACAGGTCTTTTCTTTGCGTTTTTCCTTGGCGTTTACGGGGGATTTTATGGTGTCAGCCTTGGGACATTTATGTCCTACTTGTTGATTTTGGGTTTTGGGCAAACCTTTCTGGAGAGTGCTGCTACCCGAAAAATTATCGGCTTGCTTCTAATCCTTGTGGCTCTGGCTGTTTTTATCGCCCACAAAGCGGTTGATTATTCTCTTGGAATTGCGCTTTTCCTTGGATCGGGTACGGGCTCATACCTTGGAGCACATTTCTCGGATCGAATTGGCAATGTCTGGATTAAGAGACTCTTTTTTGTAGTGGCGGGTATTATGGCCATAAAATTAATTATGTAATCCAAGAAAAAAACTTGACAAATTCAAAAAAAATCTTTATTTTTAGGACGTTTAAGCTAACTTTTCTTATGCCAAAAACCAAAATGAGGATCTGATGGCCGAAGTCGTTCTAGATCATGTTTATAAAATATTTGACAAAGATGTTGTTGCTGTTGACGATATTACATTTAAGGTAGCCGATAAGGAATTTATTGTTCTGGTTGGGCCATCCGGTTGTGGAAAGTCGACGACCCTTCGGATGATTGCTGGACTGGAAGAGGTTTCAAAAGGGGAAATTCTGATTGACGGCAAGATCGTCAACGATGTGCCCCCGAAGGATCGGGATATTGCGATGGTTTTTCAGAATTACGCCCTCTATCCGCATATGACCGTTTATGACAATATGGCATTTGGACTCAAACTGCGAAAATATCCAAAGCAGGAAATCAAAAATCGGGTAATGGAAGCTGCGGAAATATTGGGTATCAAAGATTTTTTGAACCGGAAGCCGAAGGCACTGTCTGGGGGACAACGTCAACGGGTGGCAGTTGGGCGCGCCATTGTGCGAAAACCAAAGGTATTTTTGTTCGACGAACCCCTTTCAAACCTGGATGCTAAACTTCGCGTTCAGATGCGGACGGAAATTATCAAATTGCACGATCGGCTGCAAGCCACAATGATTTACGTGACCCACGACCAGGTTGAAGCCATGACAATGGGGGATCAAATTGTTGTGCTCAAGGACGGGAAGGTTCAGCAAATAGACACGCCGCTCAATCTTTATAATCGCCCGCAAAACAAATTTGTAGCAGGATTTATCGGAAGCCCTGCCATGAATTTTATGGAGGTAGCCGTCCGCAAAAATGGAAAGATTCTCATTGACGAAGGGCGCTTTAAAATCTCCGTTCCCGATAAATTCAAAAGTGCTTTGGAGCCCTTTTCGGGACAGATGGTTGTATTTGGCATTCGACCGGAGGATATCCACGACGAGCGCACAGCTTTTAATGTGAAAGAAAAAGAATCGATCAAAGCAACCATTGAAGTGGTTGAGCCAATGGGAAGTGAAATGTATTTGTATTTGACAACAGGAATCAACAATTTTATTGCACGGATTGAAACGGATTCTATTCCACCTTCAGGAACAGAAACAACATTAATTTTTGACATGGATAAGGTTCATTTTTTTAACAAAAATACGGAGGAAACAATCATTTAGAAAGCCTTTAAAGAGGAAATTTTGTTCCTGTCGGCATTAATTGGGAACATTTTTGCACCTATTTCGTTAACATACAAAATTCCACAAAATGCCTCGTATTGTATTTAAAAAATCAAACTAAGACGGAAAAATTTTCTGGAATGTCTATTAAGATTTGCATTTAAAAGGGAATGTCTTTGAGTGAAGGTGTGCCGGGGTGGTGCTAATCTTTTTAATAAAAAATCCGATAACATAGATAGTTATTAATTGTTGACAATTTTTAATTCCTGATGCCTATCTATTAAAGTCATTTATCCCATTGAACATTCAACGTTCGCACGCGTTTTGTCCAAAATTCCACTTATGAATGGGGTGGTATTTTCTTGTTTTGATTCTTTTGGTATGCTGACAAAAGAGCAATCTCACTTTTTTAATTGAACAATACGGGTGAGCGTTTTAAGTGATGGTATTTCCCAAAATGAATTTGTTCGTAGCCATATCTTTTACTGCCTTCAGTAAAAGCATCGTTTGTTCTTCAGGTAACGTTCGTGGAAGCAAATTGATCATTCTCTGAAAAATTTCCCTGTTATTTGCCGAATGGTGTTTAAACATTACTAAACAAAAAAAATTTAAGTCAAAATAGAAAAAAAGAAAGGTTGTTTTATGGAAATTGCAGAATTGAAATCGTTGAAGATTCCTGATCTGACCAAGCTGGCTCAGGATTTAAATATTCCTGATTTCGCGAGCCTGTCAAAGCAGCAATTGATTTTCAGGATTCTAGAAGAGCAAACCAAAAAAGAGGGGCTGATTTTTGCCGAAGGCGTGCTGGAGGTGCTCCCCGACGGGTATGGCTTTTTGCGATCGGCCGATTATAATTACCTCCCGGGGCCCGATGACATTTATGTTTCTCCTTCCCAGATAAAACGTTTCAGTATGCGAACCGGAGACATTGTTTCTGGCCAGATTCGTCCCCCAAAAGAAAATGAGCGTTTCTTTGCCCTTTTAAAGGTAGAGGCCATTAATTTTGAAGAACCTGAAAAAGCAAAAGAGAAGATTATCTTTGATAATTTAACGCCCCTTTATCCCGAAGAACGTCTTCAATTGGAATTCAAATCCACGGAATATTCAACCCGCATCATGGATATTTTGACGCCAGTAGGCAAGGGACAGCGTGGAATGATTGTGGCGCAGCCCAAAACCGGTAAAACTACACTGCTACAGCGAATTGCCAATGCCATTACGACCAATCATCCGGAAGTCCATTTGATTGTCCTGTTGATTGACGAACGCCCGGAAGAAGTTACCGACATGAAGCGCTCTGTTGACGGCGAAGTTATCAGTTCCACATTTGATGAACCTGCCGATCGACACATTCACGTGGCTGAAATGGTGCTGGAAAAATCCAGGCGCTTGGTGGAATTTGGGCATGATGTGGTCATTTTACTGGATAGCCTAACGCGTTTGGCCAGAGCCAATAACACGGTGGTTCCTCACAGCGGAAAAATCCTCTCAGGTGGTGTGGATGCCCATGCCTTGCAGTGGCCGAAACGCTTTTTTGGCGCTGCCCGGAATATCGAGGAGGGTGGAAGCCTTACGATTATTGCAACGGCCCTTATCGATACCGGCAGTCGAATGGATGAGGTTATTTTTGAAGAATTTAAGGGAACGGGTAATATGGAATTGGTCTTGAGCCGGGATCTGGCAGACCGTCGTATTTTCCCCGCCATTGATATTAATCGCTCCGGAACCCGAAAAGAAGAACTTCTGTTGTCTGAATGGGAGCTAAACCGCGTGTGGATTTTGCGAAAGTTCTTGAGCGAGTATACCCCAGTCGAGGCAATGGAATTCCTGCTTCAGCGCATGAACCGAACAAAGACAAACAAGGAATTTCTGGAATCTATGAGCGGGTAATGAAGCAGGAGAATTTGGTTTGTGCAAATAGCGCTTGCCTTTGTTATCTGTAAAAGAAATATGGAAATAGAAACGCATGGTAAATCTGGTGTACGTTAAATTAGATTGAAAGTATTCTTTGACCAATAACTTGTAACAAGCCATTTTGCATTTAAATTGTCATTTTAATTTTTGAGTGCACCCTAAAAACCACTAATTGCACAAATTATGCGAGACATAATTCTTTTAACATCAGTAAAATCAATTTTTGATAATTTTTGATATTCGTGGGAGATATCCTTTTTAGACTGGAATCATTTTTTCAATTTGATTTTATTGTTAATTGGAATTGCTCCAAAAAGTTGATTAAAATATGAGCATTGCTATGAAGAAAATAAAATATTACTTGCAATTAGAATAAAAATATATTAAATTTGGTTTCTTGTAAGAA
>CAZMRE010000059.1:0-11629 GCA_964568545.1 uncultured Deferribacteres bacterium
TTAAAAATGTGTTTCCAATCAATGTGCTTCATGCCGTAAAATCCGTGCCGGAAGTGGTCAGAATTTTCTGCGCGACGGCTAATCCAACAGAAGTTGTGATTGCCGAAACAGAGCAGGGAAGAGGAGTGCTTGGCGTAATCGATGGCTTGAGCACACTGGGCGTTGAAACGGAAAAAGACATTCAGGAACGAAAAGAACTTTTGCGAAAGTTTGGGTACAAATTCTAATTCAATGAAAAATCTTGAATTAAAAGCGACCTATTTCGATTTGGAAATTGTGGAAAAGCAGCGCAAATTATATCTGCTTAAAAATGCCCGAATTCATCTGGATCGGGTAAAAGAACTGGGCGCGTTTATCGAATTTGAAATTATTGTTGAAACCCAGGAGCAGGAAAAGGAAGCTCCAACTCTAATGAATTATCTCAAGCAAAGCTTTCAACTTGCGGAAAATCAGTTAATTGAATTTGCTTATCTGGACCTTTTGTTGAGGAAGTAGCCACAAGGACACCAAGACACAAAGAATTTCTGGTTTCGTGTTTTTGTGGCCATCACCTTTTCAAAGTGAAAAGATCCTCAATTATTCATTTAGCTGCAAGCGTTCCATCATGGAGTATAATTTTCGGCGTGTAATTCCCAGCAATTGGGCGGCTTTGGTTTTATTGCCGCCCGATTTTGCCAGCGCTTTTCGAATCAATCCGATTTCCATTTTTTCAAGCTCAATCCCGTCATCTGGGAATTCTGCATTGAACAGAGACTCCTCAATTCCGTGCGTGAGGTGAGGAGGCAAATGCTCGACTGTAAGCTCATCGCCGTCGGTCAGAATGACGGCTCGTTCGATAATATTTTCCATTTCTCTCACATTTCCGGGCCAGCGATAGGCCTGCAAGGCACGAATGAAATTGGGGGCAATTTTCAGCGGTTTTTTGGAATATCTGGCCACAAAATGCTCGATTAGCTCGGGAATGTCCTCTTTTCTATTTCTGAGTGGGGGCAGAAAGATGGGGAAGACGTTTATTCGGTAGTACAAGTCTTCACGAAAGTGACCGTCTTTTACGGCGGCTTCCAGATCACGATTAGTGGCCGCAATAATGCGTGCCTTCATTTGTAGGGCTTCCGTTCCGCCCAGACGCTCGAATGTTTTATTTTGAAGAACACGCAAAATTTTTGCCTGAAGAGCCGGGCTCAGATCACCAATTTCATCCAGAAAAATCGTCCCGTCGGCAGCCAGTTCAAAGCGACCGGGCTTGCGGCGATCCGCTCCGGTAAAGGCTCCCTTTTCGTAGCCGAATAATTCGCTTTCCAGAAGATTTTCCGGAATGGCTGCACAATTCACAGCTATGAACGGTTTTTCAGCCCGGTGACTGTTACGGTGAATCGCGAGAGCAATCAATTCCTTTCCGGTTCCGCTTTCACCCCGAATCAGGACGGTCGTATCCGCATCGGATACCTTTTTAACAAGCTTGAACACATCCTGCATAGTACCGGAGTGCCCAATTATATTTTCAAACGAAAACCGAGTTTGCAACTGCTCTTTCAGGCCGACATTTTCCTGCTGAAGGGCTTTTTCTTTTAAGATGTGCTCAATTTTCAGCCGCACTTCTTCAAAGTCGAAGGGCTTGATCAGGTAATCGTACGCGCCCTTTTTCATGGCCTGAACGGCGGTTTGAGCGGTGGCAAAAGCCGTCATTAGCAGAACGGATGTTTGAGGCGACAGTCTTAAAACCTCTTCAAGAACATCCAGCCCGGATTTTCCCGGCATTTTTAGATCGGTTAAAACCACGTCAAACGGTTCTTCTTTAAAAAGGGCAATGGCTTCCTCTCCGCTAAGTGCCGTTGCGATTTCTAATTTCTCACTCGACAAGTAGGTTTTTAGCAGCGTGCACATTTTTTCTTCGTTGTCCACAACGAGCAATCGAAAAGTTGAAGGCATGGCTAACTTCCCGTTGGTTAGATTTTTTTCCAACATCTTCTTGAATTAGACAGGATTTACAGGATTAAATCCTTACCTTTGCAAGTTTCATCTATTTAGCTGAATTTACGATAGTTGCATCATATGAAATAAATTTACCACAATGGTAGAGAATTAAACAATAGTCATTGGAAAATTGGCAAAAGAATTGATACGCGTGTTCCTTTTCCGGGTTCACTTTCGATAGAAATTTTTCCCCCGTGGGATTCGATTATTTTTTTTGAGATCGGCATACCAAGTCCCGTGCCCGTGCTTTTAGTAGTGTAAAACGGCTCGAACACCCGCTCCGGATCTCCCTTAATTCCATATCCGTGATCCTCGACACAAATTTCTGCCCAATTTTTCCCCTTTTTTCGATAGCTATTTTGCCGAATTTGAATGGTATCTCCTTCTTGAGAGGCCTGAATTGCGTTTTGAAAAATATTCAAAAAAACCTGTTTCAGAGCATTGGGATCCGCCTGAATCACCAAATCCGGATCGTGAAAGGATGTTTCAAAATGAATGTCTTTTGGGGAATCGGAAATTGAAAGCTGACCTAACAGGTCGCGAATGAATTTCTGAATGTTCAGGGATTGAAGCTCGAGTTTGGGTTCCCGGGCGTATGTTAAAAAGTTTCCAATGAGGGCATTCAGCCGGTTGACTTCCGAAGGAATGTAATCGAAGAGCTCTTCCCCGTCGGATTGCTTGTATTTGCTGCGCAGAACGTCCGCCGTGCCTCGAATAATTCCCAGAGGATTCCGGATTTCATGCGCCATAATCGCCGCCATTTTTCCAAGAAATGCCAGATGCTCGGATTGCCGAAGAGATTCCTCCGTTTTAAGAAGCCTTTGAAAGGATTGCCAGACAAAAACGCTGAAGAGTACAAAAAGCGCAATTGATGCCAGAAGCGACAGCCAGAACGTTTGTTTGTAAGATTTCAGTGTGGTAAAATAGCTGGCACTGGCTTCTGTGACGAGGAGGCCAATGATTTTACCCTGTTCATTTCTCAGGGGAGCGTAGCCGTTTTTAAAGTACTCCGTTGCAATGTGATGCAATTCAGAGGTCGTATTGACTCCATGCAGCGCTCGTGAAATCGCAAGGCTGTCCGTTTGAAGATAAGTTCTCTCTTGGCTAAGCGATACCGACATCCGGGCGTCCGCTACAATCTTAAGGTTGGGATCAATAATGTAAATGGCATCCAGTTGATTTTGCTGCTTGATTTTTTGCAACTGGGAATCCACCAGAAGCAATTTAAGCGGATCGGATGATAAATCCGGGAGGGATGTGAGTCCGTAATTCTCGATTAATTCAGCGGACAGACCCGAAATGCTGTGCAGCCGCCGCGACAACTCATCATCAAAAGAGTGGAAAACTTCTCGCAGCAAAAACCAGCGATCCAGGTTTACCAGGAAAAACACCAAAAACAGTCCCAGAATCAATCCAAAGGCATAGAGCCTTCGTCTGCGGGAGGGACTTCTAAGTTCCGAAGCTTCCAACGGGGCTGTCATACATCTTCTTCCGTAGGTGATTGGGACGAGTTAAAAAGCTCCATCCAGGCCTTTACCTCGGATTTCGTAAGAGTTTGGTCGTACTTTTCGGACAGCGGGTTAGAGCGCTCAAAAATCAAGAATCTTTGGTAGAATTCTTCTGATGGCATGCTTCGGGCACCCATGCTTCGGGCGTAATCGGCAACGGAACGGTCAGAAGAAACGACCAGAATGGAGCCTCGCTTCTTTGAGCGCCGTACCATGTCTTTAATGATCGGATCGGCTTTTTGCGGATTGCGGGAAAAAATCACATGCAGCCCGGAAATCGTGCGCACGGGATTTTCCCCCACATTGTCACCATCAAAAACAACCGTAATTTGAACGTGCTTTTTCTGGCGATACGTTTCCAATCGCGTAAGCAGGGCCGTCCGGGATCGTTCGAGACTCTGTTCAAGGATCTCGCGCAAATCCTTGACGCGATGAATGAGATTGTAGGCATCAATAATAATGTGAGGCGAAGAAGCCGCCATTTGATTCCTCCGGTATTTTATTTAATTTAGATTGAAAACGATTGGAAATCAAGCCAAAAAACAAAGTATAAGACACTTAGTGTTTATTGAGGATGAAACCAAAATAAAATTTCAATGCCAATAAATTTTATTTTCTTGAAACACATCGCAAAATGTATTACATTAAAAAAGTAATAATATAACAGGAGGCGGTAATAATGAAAGTAACAAAAAAAGGCCAGGTTACTATCCCGGCCTATATTCGCGAACAATTAAGCATTATGCCGGAAACAGAGGTTGACTTTGTGGTTGAAAATGGTCGGGCATATATTGTAAAAAATGATCATAAAAAGGCAAGAAAACGATTCAGAAAATATCGTGGCGTTGCAACTGTAAAAATGAGAACAGATGAAATATTGGCCTTGACAAGAGGAAAATATGACAGGCATATTGGTTGATTCCAATATCATTCTTGATATTGTTGAAGATGATCCTGTTTGGGCAGATTGGTCAGAATCTCATCTGGAATTGCTTGCCGATCGATTGCCAATATATATTAATTCCATTATCTATTCAGAAGTGTCAATTGGATTTGAAACAATTGAAGAAGTAGAAACGGTAATGAATGGAATGGGCATCAAAATGCTCCAAATCCCCAAGGAAGCTTTGTTTCTTGCAGGCAAGGTTTTTCTTTCATATAAAGCAAGAAAAGGTACTAAAAAATCAATATTGCCGGATTTTTTTATTGGAGCACATGCTGCAATCGATAAACTACAAATTTTGACAAGGGATGTTTCTCGCTATCAAAGCTATTTTCCTACCGTAAAATTGATTTCTCCCTAGCATCCCAATTTTACAGCACTATTTGCCGAATTTTCCTGAAGTGTACCTACAGGTACGTCTTCCTGTACCGTAAGGGATAATAATTCCCTTAAAATGGGAAGCATCAAAATCACCTCGAATTAAAAGTATTTCTAACCATTTGTTTTTCTGTGAGATATCAATTCTAAACCATTCCACTAAATGCTGGCACGGTATTTGATTAATTAATTGGCAGACTGTCTAATGGGCCCAAGAAATTGAAATCAAACAAAAAAAGGAGCGTTCAAAATGAAAAAGAGAAAATTGACTTACGGATTTTTGGTACTGTTGGGGATGTTGTTTTTGCAATTTGCAGGAACGGCCCGTGCTGATATTTTGTTGGTGACCCCGCAACGGGCTGTGTTAGCGCCTGGAGAAGGCCAGCAATTCCGGGCTCAACTCTTTAGCGAGCACGCCATTCCCGCCCCAATGGGGCTCATCAAATGGAAGGTTATGCCCGACACTCTGGGAACGATCACAGACGACGGATATTTTGTGGCTGGCGATCATGCCGGTGAGGGCGAAATTATGGCCGTGTTGCCAATGAGCGGAGCAAAAATCCAGGCAAAGGCACATGTTATTATTACCAACAAAAAATTGCCGCTTCGACTGGAAATTTTCCCGGAAAGGAAAGTTGTGCAAATAGGTGACACTCTGAAATTCAAGGTTCGGGCATCTTCCGTTGGAAATATTCCGCTGCCTGCGCTTTCTTTTAAGTGGTTCGTTATGCCAAGGGGTCTGGCAGAAATTTCTCAACGAGGCGTGTTCGTCGCTAAGAAATACGGAAAGGTCACGGTCGTTGCATTTACGGAATTTCTGGGGCAGCGTTACAAGGTGGAGGCTAGCGTCTTCATTACCCCCGAAATGAGCGGTGCGATCACCGGAATTGTTCAGGACGAAGATTCCGGCACTCCCCTGATCGGCGCCAGGGTAGAGGCTTACCGAATCGGAAAACATCAGTGGTCACGGATTACTCGAACGGATTCTCTGGGAAATTACGAATTGAATAATCTGCTTCCCGGATATTATGTAATTTTTGCCAAACAACGGAATTACATTTCCGAATTCTACAAGGATGTGCGGTATCTGCGCGAAGCAAAGCCGGTACAGGTGGATTCTGCAGATACGGTCTCGGCCATTGATTTCAATTTGAATCACGGCGCTGTTCTCAAAGGAATGGTCTGGACAGAAGGCGATTCTACAGCATTGCAAGGCGCACATGTGAAAGCTACGCTTGTAGTGAACCCGCTTATTCGCTACCACGGCGTGTCTGACGATACAGGCGCATTTCGAATGACCGGAATTCCCACCGGAACCTACATTTTGTCGGCTGACAAAGAGGGTTTTAAAAAGGAATATTTTGATAATACGTCTGATCCGCGAAATGCCACTCCCGTTTCGGTGACCGAACCAGATTCGGTGGAAGATCTAAATTTCACGCTGGAAACGAGAAGTGCCATCACCGGACAGGTAATTTCTGCAGTAACAAGTGAACCTATTGCGAAAGCCACAGTATTTGTAGTTCATCTAACATCCAATCGCTTTCCCAAACATTGGGCCAAACACACCAAAACGGACAAAGATGGCAATTTCGTTTTGTCGGTTCCTGCCGGAAATTATATCGTGGGAGCCGTG
Organism: uncultured Deferribacteres bacterium; assembly: GCA_964568545.1. Taxonomy (GTDB): domain Bacteria; phylum Zhuqueibacterota; class JdFR-76; order JdFR-76; family BMS3Abin05; genus BMS3Abin05. Next base: position 6,440 of record CAZMRE010000059.1, read on the forward strand.
GCCGAGGGCTTTGGTGTAAAATATTTCGACAACGTGGCCCACATGAATGAAGCAACCCCCGTAAAAGTGGAAGATGGCCTCCACACGACGGGGATCAATTTTTCACTGGATCCATTGGCTTCCATTTCGGGAGTTGTGACCAGTGCGGCAACCGGCGCACCGATTGCCCATGCAATTGTTGAAGCCTTTCCGGAAACCTGGATTGGAAAGAAGCCCTACCGCGTTCGAACGGAAGAGGATGGAACGTTTACGATTCCAAACGTTCGACCGGGAATTTACGTGATCAAAGCAACGGCGAAAGGCTATTTGCCCGAATATTATCAGGAAGCATCCAAATTAAAAGATGCCACACTTGTCAAAATTGATTTGAACCAATCGGTTACGGACATTAATTTTACGCTTGGGAAATCGGGAATCATTGCAGGACAGGTTTCAGATGGCGCATCCGGAAATCCGATTATTCATGCAGTTGTTCTGGCGAAGAAGCTAAACTCACCCTTTTCCAGAGCGTCGATGAGCAAAGAAGATGGCACGTTTTCCATTAAAAACCTCACACCCGGTAAGTACATCGTTTCGGCGATTGCAAGAGGATATCATCGGGAATTTTATCAAGAAACTGCCTCTAAAGATTCGGCCACTATTCTGGAAATTGCCGATTCCGACAGTCTGGGCGACATTGATTTTACATTAGATAGCCTGCCGGTGCAGGGTGGGGTTTCCGGATTGGTTTTTTCTGATGCCGATGGCCTGCCGATTGGCGGTGCCTGGGTAATGGCATTTCCAAAAAATGGCGGACGGCCCTTCCTGACGGTAACCGGTTCAGACGGTACTTACGCGTTTTCAACTCTTCATTCAGGCAATTATTTTGTTGTGGCCTGGGCAAGCGGATTTGTGGGTGAATTCTACAACGACGTTCGCAATTGGAAAAATGCAACGCCCGTTTCTGTAACATCTCCCGATGTAACCCCGGACATCGATTTCGGGTTGGCTCCTGTGACGGAAGGCACCTACACGATCGCCGGAAAAATCATGACCCGCTCGGGTCAGCATCCGTTGGATCATGTTTTCGTGTATGCCCGCGGGCGAGGGGGAATGGTTGGATTTGCCGTCACCGATGAAAACGGCCTTTACGCGATCATGAATCTGCCGGCGGGACACTATCGAATCTTTGGAATTCGTCCGGGATATTGGCAGGGAGCAAATGGCGACACCACCACAAGTGATTCGCTCGACGCCACGGTTGGTTCCGGAGAAAGTTACGACAACGCCAATATTACCATGTCTGAACTGTCGCTGACAAGCGTGGAGAATGCCGGAAATGGCGTACTTCCTTCAAGCTATATTTTGAACCAGAACTATCCGAATCCGTTTAATCCGGAAACGAGCATTTCCTACGCCATTCCGAAGAGTGGAATGGTAACCGTAAGCATCTACAATTTGCTGGGGCAAAAGATCGTCACCCTTGAAAATTCCCGTCAGGCGGCTGGCGTGTACACCCTGCACTGGAATGGCCGGGATGCCTTTGGAGCACAAGTTTCCTCAGGCATTTATCTGGTAAGAATTCAGGTCAAAAACAGCGAGGGTGTGGCTTTTCAAAGCATGAAAAAAATGACTCTGATGAAATAGAAAACGGCTCGGGGCGCCTTCATTTAGAGGGCGTCCCGATTTTTGTTGATTTGACACTGAAAATTTTGTAATTTAATTCGGTTTTGATTAATAATCCTGAATGTTTCAAAAAGGAATCGTCTGTAATGATTTTCGGTCCAAGAAAGAACCGGTGTGCAAAATGTTAAAATATTACTCCCCAACATCCGCAAAAAAACGCAGAATAATGGAAAACATTCTGATTCTGTTGATGCTTTTGGGGGTATTTTTTATCCCGGCAGCAGGCCATGCGCAGGGCACTCAGCCCGGCAATCTTCAGGCGATGCTTCAGGAATTGGATCAAAAAATTGCTACGCTTGAATCTATCTCGGCTCAGTTCCATGATCAGCAATTGACACAGAGTATTCAAACGATTAAGGAACACCGCCGGAAAGCATTAGAATTTTCCCGAAAAAAACAATACCGCCTGGCTCAGCAAGAGCTAAAATTAGCCCTAAAACTCAGTAATAGTGTTCTCAAAAAATCAATGGACACCATTGTTAGAAATTACCAGGCTCCACTGGAGGAAATGAGGCAACGGGCTGAGAATCAGATTCATCAACACTACAATGCCGATGCGGATCGGCTGCTTAAGCGCGCCAATCAGGTACATCAGAATGCACTGCGGGCCCTTAAAAATAAAAATTTTACCAAGGCCAGCGAACTCTACAAGGTTGAGAAATCGCTTCTGAATAACTGTTTGAAAATTTTAGAACAAAATTCATCCGAAAAATACGCCAGCGTCCGGTCTCAGCGTGAAAGTTTTATGGAATTAAAACATCAGGCGGAAAAATCGCTTCGGACTTCTCTGGCGACGCTTTCCACCAGTCTCTACAATCAAGCCATTGATCAGGCCAGAAAGGCGGATCAGGCGTTTAAAAAGGGCGACCTCAAAAAGGCCAACTTGTATTACCAGTGGTCGACGCGGCTCTTGCTCCGAGTAATCAATCTTGCGGAGGGCGGAAACTATGCGCTTTCCCAGCAGGCGCAAGATAACTTGCAATTGACCCAGCAAGTTTACAATGGAACCGTTCAAGAATATTCCGGCCAGATGAATTCAATGACCCGAAAATTGCTGGATCAGGTTCAAAAATTATTAATCGATGCCCGCATGGATTATGATCGACAAAAATATTCCTCGGCTATTCAAAAAGCCGATGTGGCCCGTAAGATTTTATCCCGACTTCAATCAAGTCCTATTCAGAAAAATGAAAATTATCAGATACAATTAAAAGAAGCCATCCGTGCGCTTCGACAGACATTAGAAGAAATTAAAAGCAACGGCAACCAAACTGAGGGAGAAAAAACCCTTTTAAGTCTCTCGAAGGAGTTTTTAAGAAAGAGTCAAACTGAATTAGACAAAGGAAACTACAAGGCCAGCGCGGCGTATCTTTTAGTTGCCAATCGGCTGGCCCTTCAGTTTAAGCGAATCAACCATCAGGCTTCTTCGGCTTCCTCAGTTTCGGAAGCTGTGGTGCAGGAGCGCTATAAAAATTTTCAGGCTAAAATGAATGTGTTGAATTCTCGTGACTTTAGTCCAAATTCTACGAAGCAACTCTTTCTCACGATTCTAAAGGGTCTTCAGGAGAAAATTCAATTGGCCGTGCAAACCCAAAATTGGGCCGAAGCAAATCAATATTTATTGGTGGCTGAATCGATACTGGGGCAATTGTAAATTCGCTAATTTTTTTGATTGGACAGGAAAACGTTGGGATTGCAAATCGTTTGAAGAAACACTCAAAATATTTGGATGGTAAACTGCTCCGGATGGCGTGCCTGGTCTCTTTTCTTTCCGTCTTTCCGTGGAACAATTTGCAGGCACAGTCTATTAAATCTCCCGTACAATCGGATTCCCTTTCCCAGAAAACATTTTTGGAATTGGATTATCTTCAATTGAAGCTTCAGTCATCTTCCATTCAGGACAGCTCGCTTATTCAGGAAATCACTCTTTTCGAAAAATTATTCGCAGGTGCCTTGCGCTCAGGTGATTTAAATTTGGCTGAATTTTACCTTTCATCCGCAAAGGATTTATTGAAGAATTCAAAAGAAGCACCGGCAATTGACGAAAAAAGAGCGGATGAAAAAAACAATTTGGCTCAGAACTTCCAGCAGTCAGCATTCGATCATTCATTTTACGTAACAACGGGAATGGATGTCTCCCGACAGGATTTTGAAATTGTGTACAGCGGCCAGGACAGCAGTTTGCTCGACGCCGTAAATAATCCCATCTCAGCCATTGGCACGGAGGGAAATCGGCAATTTTCAGCCCAGGCTTCCCTGCGGTGGAATGGTATGTTTAAATACAGCCGCGATTATTGGCTGACAACCCTTCACGGAAACGCCGAAAGGGCGTTTCATAAGAATCAAACAGCACAGTTGTGGATGGATTTGGAGGGCATGGCCTACAAGCGCGATATTCAACTTAAATATGCCCAGATTTATTCAGGCCTCCAATGGCGGGGGAATCTGACATCTCAGGTGAATGGCTTTGCTCAGTACGAATTTTTGCGCCGGCGCTACGATCGTCAGGATGAAAGTTTCCCAAATTACAGAAGAAATCAATTCTGGGGAGGCCTGAGTTTTAATCCAAGATTCTTGATGAATTTACAACTTTCTGCCCAATTGGAAACCCGCCGACACGATGTATTTCGGCAATTGGATTACACAAACAGTACCTACTCCATGAAGGCAAGCTACATGAATATTAGGAAGACCCGATTTTCTCTGCAAATGGATCGGCGGCTGTTGACCTATCCAAATGCCCCGGAGGATTCGACATTTTACCTGGGCAGCTATCGCGATTGGTACGCCAATCTTCGGGCAGGGCAGGGGATAACGCGATGGCTTGGCCTTGAAATAGATGCCGAATTTACCAATCGAATCTACCAAGAACATTTGACCTATTTGCAGGATTTCAACTACCTTTCAATCACACCGGCAATTAAATTTACAGTGAACTCCTTTTTGAATTTTCAGCTCGGGTATCTAAGCATTCAAAAAAAGTATCATTTTGACGGGCAAACAGAAACCTTTGTTACCGTCAAAAATTACACGGTAAGGGGGCCAACGCTCTCACTGGACTTTTTTAATATGCGAAATTTGTTGATTTCCGCCTCAATTAGCTACGAGCTGCGCCGCTACGAAGATTCAGCCCATGCAACCGAAAGTGGCTTTAATTTTTACACCGATCAAAATGAAACCTCAGCCATGCTCTTTTTGTCCTGGCAATTTCTGGAGAATTGGGAGCTAAATGCGATTGCTCATCGGGATGCGGCAATCGACCAAGAGCTGCAACACAATGATTCCCGTCTTTCCCTTTTTACGGTTGAATTAAAGCGAAGCTTTTAGAAATTGTTCCCTTTGTTCCCCAATTATTCCATGGAGAATTCCCATTTTTATTTTCATTGATTTTTTTATTTGTTCTTATTATTTTATTTAACAATGACGATTCATAGCCACCGGGACGCAATGACATAATGTTCTGATAATAAATGAGATGACAGAGCTATCCAAAATTTTTCAAAAAACTTATTTGTGAATTCTACT
>CAZMRE010000060.1:0-11556 GCA_964568545.1 uncultured Deferribacteres bacterium
ATTGCCGGAAGCCCACCGGTTGTAGAGGCCGAGCCGGAAGAGGAAACAAAAGAATAAAAAATATTTTTCTTCAGCCTTTGGCAAAAATCATCGCAAAGCCACAGCTTAGGCCGTGGCTTTTTTTGTAGATCAAGTCGCCGACTCGATAGGCAGTGTCCGAACAAAAACACTTGAAAAATGTAAGGAAAGCAGCACTAATTTTTTATTAAAAACAAGGAATTAGCTAAATAAGATTTCTCAAGCCGGTAGCTTGTGTCACATTCTTGTTCAGACACTAGATAACAACTACCTGAGGCTGTACTTTTGCGAAAAAGGCGATTCAGCCAATCGCCCTACAGCCAATGTTGGCTCAACTTTTTGAAAGCAGCGGTTTTGTGGTATCCAGATTAAATTTCTCCACAAAAACCTGTCGGTGTGGGAAAGGAATTTCAATTCCGGCTTCATCCAGAACCATTTTAATCCGCTTCCGAAGCTCATATCCCAAAGGAATTTCAATGGCGGGATTGTCAATCCAGATCATTAATTCCATATCGATACTGGATTCGCCAATATTTGTAACATTTACCTCTGGCTCCGGATTTTTTAGAATTTGCGGCATTTCCTCGATGTTTTTCAGCACCACCTCCTGCGCCTTTGGAATGAATTCCTTGTAGGCAATTCCAAATGGAATACGTACCCGAAGAAAGGGGTAATTACTGTGATTCACAATTCGGGATTCAATAATCTTATGATTCGGCATATCCACCTTTGTGTTGTCCAGGGTGCGCAGGAGCGTGGAGCGCATGGTAATTTTTTCAACCCGGCCATAGGTGCCGTCTAATTCAACAAAATCGCCTTCTTTGAATGGGTGATCAATCAGAATAATAATTCCGGCAATCATATTTGATATGGTCTGCTGTGCTGCCAAACCAAGGGCGATTCCGGCTACTCCTAATGTTGAGATAAGCGTGACTACCTTAATTTGCATCTGATTAAGTGCCATCACAATGGCCGTTCCAAGAAAAAGCAGGCGGATGGTTTTAATAACCACATTGGAAACGCTTTCTCCAACCCCTGAGCGCTTGAACGCCCGTAAGATAAAATAGCGACTCACAAGATAAAAAAAATAGCCCATCAAAACAATAACAGCCGCGGCAATTAAATTGGGCAGGTAGAGCAAAAGCTTCGTGAACAACTGCGTAATGTCCAGAAATCCCAGCGCCTGTTTTAGCTGATCAATGATAGGTTGCGCTGAGACGTTGTATGGCGTAAGCCTCAAAAGCAAGGGCATTACTCATCTCCCAAATAGAGTTTTCCATTAAATGCAATCTTAAGGGATTTAAATTTTCGAATGAATTCCTCTTCATCCAGAGCAAAGAGGGGACTGATTTCAATAGCGCCGATGACATGATTGGATTCGTCTCTTGGAATCTTTACGCCCGCCTTTTCCAACCACCGGCCGAATAAATCCGTCAGGTCTCTGCGCGCAGTTTCCGGAGAATCCTCCCCTTTCCTGTTTTTGACCGGGCTGAAGTCCTCCTCCCTCGCTGTTTCCATCACAACGGATGATGTGGTATCCTTGAGGGCATCAAAAATAAACGTTTCAAACTTGTAGCCGTTGGGTTCTTCCGGCTCAATTCGTTCGCCATTTTCATCCACAAAAGGAATTTTTTTGTGAGCCACGTGGTAGGGAAGTTTAAATCCCTTTTCCGTTTCAGCCTCCAAAAAATCTCTGCGAAAAACGTGAATGGCAATACTTCCTGCATTATATTTTAATGACCCGTCCGGATTGCGCGCCAGCATGTCTTCTTCGGAGAGATCGCTGTATTCAATCACTGAAATTTTACCATTGTGGATTCCAATAATCCCCAACTTCTCATACGGATCGCGCTTGGGTATTACTTTGCTGGACATCTCTGCGTTTCGCTGAATATGGTATCCGAGAAATATTGGATCTGCAATTTTTACCAGCACATTATCCACCTGAAAATAAAAAAGCTGCTCCACACCTCTTTGTCTCATATCCCGAAGGGCACCGCTTTTGTAAAGGGCCAGCAAGGTACCGCCGTGTCCGTTTGGACTTGTGAACACATGGCCTTTTTCATCCAGAATAATCCGCCCCTCTTCATCCACGGCGGGCAGCATATCCTGAACGAAAAAAAATACCTGAGAAGATTTCAGTCCAAAATAATTGTTTTCCCTAAAGAATTCACGCGTCTGCCGGTCATTGGATTCGCTTGTCATAATGTACCAGGGCAGTTCCACCTGGTAGCGTCTTTCAAGGGCTCTGATTTTTTCGGCGTGCCATTGGAAAAGTGATTTATTTTTCACCGGCGTAATTGGGAACATTCCCTTGGGGTTGGGGTACCCCAATCGCGTTCCCTGGCCGCCTGCCACAAGAATAATGCCGATTTCCCCCTTCCGAAGGGCATCTTCCCCAATCGCTCTGGCTGCCCTGGCGATCGCCCAATCTTCTTCCGTTTTCGGAATTGGTACCACCTCCACGGGCTCCAATTCACCCTCAAATGGACGGGCTTCAGCATTGCGTACAAAAGTTTCAACCAGATGATTAATCAGATTCAAATCAATTTTTTCAAGTTGCTCAAGAAATCTCTTCCGTTCCTCCGCAGTTAATTCATCCCAGAAGCGAAAAACATGACCCTGCCCCGCCTTTTCAAAGGATTCTCTCAATGTTTCCCAGTCCTGCACAATAACTCGTCTCCTTGTCGAATGTTTCCAAAAGCACCTGTAATGGGAATTGTGTGAAATGAAAATAAGAGTACAAAAAGGCTGATTGGTTTTATTTCAAATCGGCCTTTTCTCTTATAAAATTTAGTCAGATTCAATTGCAGCCAATCAAATCGGCTGAGGATTTTTGAAAAAATACTCCCCTGGAGGCATTAGCCTTTATCCAGCGTCCCCGTTTTTCTCCTGCCAGTGGATGCCGCCTTTTTCTTCCATTTTTCTTCCCGAAGAGACAGTTCAAACACTTCATTCAGATTGTTGACAAAATGAAATTTCATCTGTTTGCGAGCCTGTTCGGGAATCTCCTCCAGGTCCTTTTTATTCTTTTCGGGGAGAATAATAGTAGTGATACCCGCGCGTTTAGCCGCCAGGACCTTTTCCTTAATCCCGCCCACGGGAAGCACCTTTCCGCGCAGCGTGATCTCTCCGGTCATTGCCAGATCGTTTCGCACCGGCGTATCCGTTAGCAGCGATAGAAGGGCAGTGGCAAGCGTCACTCCCGCCGAGGGACCGTCCTTTGGAATAGCCCCTGCCGGCACATGAATGTGAATATCAACTTTTTCATAAAAATCCTCTTTAAGGCCATACTCCCGGGCGTGTGCCCGGATGTAGGAAAGCGCTGCCTGAGCCGATTCCTTCATCACATCCCCGAGCTGTCCGGTGAGAAGCAGCCCTTTATTGCCCTTCATTTTCGATGCCTCGATGAAGAGAATATCCCCGCCTACCGGCGTCCAAGCCAGACCCGTTGCCACACCAGGCTCTTGAATGCGTTCAGCCACATCAAAGAAAAAGCGCGGCGGCCCTAAAAACTCGGGAATGCGTTTGTCCGTAATGGTCTCTTTCTTTGTCTTTCCCTCAACAATCCACATAGCAACACGGCGGCAAATATTGGCAATTTCGCGTTCCAAATTCCGGAGTCCTGCCTCTTTTGTGTATTCCCGTATAAGCCTTAAAACCGCGTCATCTTCAATTTTGATCTGATTCTTTCGCAGTCCGTGAGCCTTTACCTGACGTGGAATGAGATATCTTTTTGCGATCAGCAGTTTCTCTTCCTCAATGTAGCCGGGCAATTCCAGAACTTCCATTCGATCCCGCAGGGCCGAAGGAACCGGATCCAGAAGATTGGCAGTTGTAATAAACATGACTTTGCTCAAATCGAACGGCACGTCCAAGTAGTGATCGACAAAGGTATTGTTTTGCTCCGGATCCAATACCTCAAGCAGAGCAGAGGAGGGATCTCCCCTGAAATCCATACCCAGTTTGTCCACTTCATCCAGCATAAAAACGGGATTGTTTGAACCCGCATTTCGAATCCCCTGAATGATCCGTCCGGGCAAGGCTCCGATGTAGGTGCGGCGGTGCCCCCGAATTTCCGCTTCATCGCGCACGCCCCCCAGGGAAATCCGCACAAATTTCCGCCCCAATGCCCGGGCAATGGAGCGCCCCAGTGAGGTTTTTCCCACTCCGGGGGGTCCGACAAAACAAAGGATTGGGCCTTTCATGTCCGATTTCAGCCTTCGCACGGCCAAATATTCCAAGATGCGCTCTTTTATTTTTTCCAGATCGTAGTGATCCTCGTCCAGCACCTTCCGGGCCTTCGCAATGTCCAGATTGTCTCTCGTCGATTTCGCCCAGGGAACAGCGATCAGCCAATCGAGGTAGGTACGAGCAACGGTGTATTCAGCCGCTCCGGGAGGCATTTTTGCCAGGCGGTCCAATTCGCGCATGGCCTCTTTCTCGGCCTCTTTCGACATTTTTGCCTTGTCTATTTTTTCCCGCAGCTCCTTGATTTCCATGGTGCGCTCATCTTCTTCGCCAAGCTCTTTTTTAATGGCTTCCAGTTGTTGGCGCAAGAAATATTCGCGCTGATTTTTGCTGAGCTCCGACTGCACCTTGTTTTGAATTTTGCTCCCGATCTCCAGAACTTCCAACTCCCGATTAATAAACACCGTGAGTTTTTCCAGGCGCCTTTTTACATCAATCAGCTCCAGGATTTCCTGTTTTTCTTGGAGACTTAAATTAAGATTGGATGCAACCAAATCGGCCAATTTCCCGGGATGGTGGATATTCATAACGGCAATTTGGAGCTCATCGGGCAGATGGGGAACCAGTGAAATAATCTTTTGAAATTGAATGGTCACATTCTTTGCAAGTGCTTCCAATTCCAACCCTTCTTCAAAAACATCTTGCAAGGGTCGAACTCGCGCCTTAAAATAAGGATTCATCTGCAGATAGTCAATAATCTGAATGCGGCTCATTCCCTGTACCAGAACGCGCATCGATCCATCGGGTAATTTCAGCATTTTCAGGATAGTGGCGGCCGTGCCATAATCAAATAAATCCGAGGGCTTGGGGTCTTCAATCTCGGCATTTTTTTGCGCAACCAATCCCAGAACGCGATCGTGGTTAAGAACATCTTCAATCAATTGAACAGATTTGGGGCGGGCAACGAAAAGGGGCGACACCATGAAGGGGTAAATGACCGTGTCACGCAAGGGCAAAATAGGAATTTCGCCGGGGATTTTTATTTGGTCAATCTCATTTTCATCCTTAATTTCTGAAATAGCCTCTTCGGCTAGTTGTTTCTCTATAGAATTATTATTTTCCTGAAGTTGATCGGCAGCCATCTGCTGAATTCTACGCATAGTTTTTCCCTCCAATTCGTCTATTTGCCGTTAGTCTTCAATGGGAACGTGCACCGGTCCTTGCATTTTTGAGTCCGACTTCGGAACGATAATTTTCAGGATACCCTTGTTGTAAACCGCTCTTACATGCTCTCCATCCAATTCCTGGGGTAATTCAATACTACGCGAGAATTTCCCATAGCTGATTTCCATTAAATGAAAATGCTTTCTTTCCTCCGGTACCTCATCCATTCGGTATCCGCGAATGCTCAACGTCCGATTTTCCAATTGAAGCCGCACGTCTTCGGGTGAAACACCAGCTATCTCAACCTTAATTATGTAGGTATTTTTTGTTTCGTAAACATCAATGTGAGGCGTCCAACCAGATTCAGACAACATCAGCAATGGATTTTTTGAGACGAAAAAATCCTTCAGCAATCTTTCGACCTCTTTATCCATTTTGTTTGTTTCGTTCTGAAAATACCTGGAAGCTGCTTCCTTGAAAGGCATGGTGAAACCTCCTGTTTAGATTAATTTTTCACCAAAAGCTCAACGGCTCTTTAACCGGAACCCATACGCAAACCTTCACCCAAAATAAAATTGATAATTTTTGCGCAACCGGGCAACAGCCATTCAATTGCCGAATGGCAGGGATTGAAATTTCCTTAAAAATATACAAAAAAATTAAATCGATTACCAGAAATTTTTAAAACTCAAGAGATTGCAACAGAAAGGCATTTAAATGGATTTGGAAACCAGAACGTGGTGCAATTTTACGTGATATATTTAGGACTTTTTTAATTAACTAAAATCGCGAAGCCTATTATCGACCTAAAACTCAATATATTCATTTTGTCAGAACAAATACGAAATTTGAAATGAATCCAAAATTCAAAGTTGCTAATCCACAAGAGGCCATTGGCATGAACCCAAAAAAATATTTTGGCATTTATTTGAATTGGCACACTCTTTAGAGCGTGGATTCAAGATCAGGCCTAAATAGCAAGGGGTTTTAACCCTGATATTTTCACTCATTTGGGGTTAAAACCCCAAAAAGGAGGCTAAAATCCAATCCGCAAAAGGCAAAAATTTCGCTTTCGGTGGTTTAGTCCGCTACTCGTACCATTCAAATACTTCTTTGGGAATATTGCCCGATCCCCTGAAATCCTCTCCCCGGCGTGTATTTGTTTCCTCCCGCTGCTGACAATCGCGGCACAGACGAGCAGTTGGAATCGCCTCCAGTCGTTCTATGTTAATTTCTTTGCCGCACCGCTCGCAAATGCCGTACGTGCCATTTTCGATCTTAATCAGGGCGTCCTTAATGTCTTCCAGCTCTTTTGCCAGACCACTCTGCCTGGCAATTATTGAGGAAACGGCGCTGTCAACCGTGACACGATCAACCCAATCTGCCGCAGGGGCGCTCTGCAATTGGTCGATATCTTCTGTACTTGCTCCGGCATTGCTCAGCAACTCACGTTGGCGGTCGAGCAGAAGCTCGCGAAATTTTTCAAACTGCTCTTTATTCATACACGTCACCTCATTCTTTTTCGGTTCAAAATTAAAAATTTGCTACCAGTCACTCCAGACTTTCTTCAGATTACTCAGAGAATTGCATTCTTTAAAAAATGCAGCATTTGTACGATTCATCTAAAACCTTGGTTCCGTAGAAAATTTAGAACTGTTTTTATTTTGTTGAAATTTCAATTTTCATTCCTGTGTATTTTGTGTCGGCACTTTTCCAGACTTCTTTACATTTGATAAAGAACAAATTTTTGGGTTTTAATATATACGATACAAAATTAAATTTGTCAAGAGTTTTTTGAAGTTTCTCTACGCACTGATTTTGCTAGAGATTTTTGAGGAAGTCAAATAGCTTTTCAAAAAGCGCCCGGTATGGGAATGGGGGTTTGCGGCGATTTCTTCCGGTGTTCCTTCGGCTACAATTTTTCCGCCGCTCTCTCCGCCTTCCGGGCCAAGATCGATCACATAATCGGCAGATTTAATGACGTCCAGATTGTGTTCAATCACCAGCACGGAATTCCCGGCTTCGATGAGGCGGTCGAAGCTCCTCAATAATTTGGAAATGTCTGCCGGGTGCAGGCCAGTGGTGGGTTCATCAAAAATATAAAGGATGTGCTTATTCGCCTTCATTGAGAGATGCGCGGCCAATTTAATGCGCTGGGCTTCACCTCCCGACAGCGTTGTGGCCGGCTGCCCCAGCTTGAGGTACCCCAATCCCACGTCGGCCAGCAACTGAAGCGGACGCGTGACCCGTGGATATGCCTCAAAAAACGCCAGCGCTTCATCCACCGTCATTTCCAGCACGTCCGCGATAGTTTTTCCGCGGAAGGTCACTTCCAGAATTTCCCGCTTGTACCGCTTTCCGCCACAGGCTTCACAGGTCAGGTAAACATCCGAAAGAAATTGCATGTCCACTTTTACGACTCCGGCTCCTTCGCACACCTCACAGCGCCCACCCTTTACATTAAAAGAGAATCGCCCCGGTTTGTAGCCCCGAATTTTACTTAGCCGTGTTTCGGCAAAAATCTGGCGAATTCCGTCAAATGCCTTCAGATAGGTCGCCGGATTGGAACGCGGCGTTCGCCCAATTGGGGATTGATCAACCAAAATTTCAGCATCGAATTTTTGCCACCCTTCAATGGATTCGTGTGTCCCCACACGCCCACTCCACAAGCCGCGCAATTTCCGGATTCCCGCAAAAAGAACATCGTGCACGAGAGTACTTTTCCCTGAACCGGACACCCCCGTTACCACGCAAAACACTCCCAGTGGAAATCGGACATCGATTGATTTGAGATTGTGCTCGCGCGCCCCTTTTACAATCAGGAATTCTCCCGAACTCTTTCGGCGCTTTTGAGGTACCGGGATTTCTAAATCTCCCTGCAGGTAGCGTCCTGTCAAGGATTTGGGGTGATGCAAAAGCCCGGAAGGCTCCCCCGCGTAAATGATTTCCCCGCCGTTTTCTCCTGCTCCGGGACCGAGGTCCACAATGAAATCGGCTTCGCGCATCACTTCCGGGTCGTGTTCCACAACAATCACGGTATTTCCGAGATTGCGAATTTCTTTCAAAACCGAGATCAGGCGTTTGGTATCGCGCGGGTGAAGTCCAACGGTTGGCTCATCCAGAATGTAGAGACTGCCGGAAAGCTTTGACCCCAGCGCCGTGGCCAGGTGAATGCGTTCCATTTCTCCCCCGGAAAGCGTGGAGGAGCGGCGATTCAGCGTCAAATAATCCAGACCAACCTCAATCAAATAATTCATCCGATCGAGAATTTCTTTTTTAATTTGTCCGGCAACGGCTTCATCCTGCCCGGAGAGTTTTATTTCCTCCAAGAATTGAAAGGCATCCCCAATACTCATCTCGGCAATTTCGCTGATCCGCTTCCCGCCCACAAAAACAGTGAGGGCTTCCGGACGAAGCCGGGCGCCGCCGCAATCGGGACATCGGGTGTAGCCCCTGTATCGGCTCAAAAATACCCGAACCCCAATTTTGTATTTTTTACTTTCCAATTCCCTAAAAAAGCCACGGATGCCCGGGAAGGCCCCCCTGCCGTCAAAAATAATATCCTGCTGTTCGGAAGTGAGTTCTTCAAACGGAACATCCAGCGGAATCTCAAATTTTGGGGCGACCTCTTCCAGCCATTCCAGCATGTACGCATTTGATTTCGTGTTCCAGGGCTCAATGGCACCCTGGCGGATCGTTTTGTGGGGATTGGGAATGACACGGTCAAAATCGATTCCAATCACATCGCCAAAGCCGTGGCAGGTGGGGCATGCCCCGTAGGGATTGTTGAACGAGAAAAGTCGGGGCTGGGGTTCCGGGAAAATCCGCCCGCAGCGAGGGCATTTCCGCTCTTCGCTAAACTGGTAAGTCGAGCCGCCTTCTACCCAAATGCTAACTGCGCGATTCCCGAACTCCAGAGCCAGTTCCAGGGATTCCATCCATCGAGACTCAGCCGTCGTCTGAATTGGAAGGTGGTCCACCAGAACATCCCACTGCGAACTTTCTGGCGGAAAATCTGAAATCTCCCGGAGGCGAAGCGGTTTTCCATTAGCCAGAATCCGGTAAAAACCATTTTGAAAAAGCCAATTCCTGTAGACAAGGGCTGACACCTGTTCAGGAGGCGAAAATTTAAATCCAATAAAAGCCATCTCCCCAAGATGGTGGGCAGCCAAAAAGCGAAAAATATCCTCGCGCGTGTACGGCTTAACTTCAATCTGGCAAGTGGGGCAAATGGTTTTTCCGACGCGGGCAAACAGAAGGCGGAGGTAGTCGTAGATTTCCGTGGCCGTTCCGACGGTGGATCGGGAGGTTCGCACCGTATTTTTTTGCTCAACAGCGATTGCCGGCGAGATTCCGCTGATTTCATCCACATCCGGCTTGTCCATTCGCTCCAGAAATTGCCGGGCGTACGCAGAGAGAGATTCCACGTAGCGCCGTTGCCCTTCCGCATAAAGTGTGTCGAATGCAAGGCTCGACTTCCCGGAACCGGAAACGCCGGTTATTACAATGAACGCATTTCGGGGAAGGCTCAGTGTAATATTCTTGAGATTGTGTACCCGTGCGCCCCGGATTAAAATGGACTGAATCATGATTGTCAGTCTTCCAATGCTGTATGCTTCCCTGGGCATCAACGCAGCCAGGAAACGCCTCTACTCTTCTTTCAATTCTGTCAAAAGTGCGGCAATTTTCGCCCGCAAAATATCAATGGCAACAAAATTCATTCCGCCTTCCGGAACAATGATGTCGGCATACCGCTTTGTTGGTTCCACAAATTGAAGGTGCATGGGCCGAACGCTTTCCTTATATTGCCGAACCACTGATTCCATGCTGCGGCCGCGCTCTTTCGTGTCCCGCATCAGGCGCCGAATGAAGCGAATATCCGCATCCGTATCCACATACACTTTAATGTCCATTAAATGGCGAAGTTCCGGATTGTAGAGGATAAGAATGCCTTCCAAAATAATAATATCATGGCCGCCAATTTCGCGGGTTTCGTTTTTTCTCAGGTGAATGGTAAAGTCGTAAATGGGCTGCTGAATTGTTTTTCCGGCTAGCAGGTCTTTAATGTGACGAAGCAGCAAATCGGAGTCAATCGCATCTGGATGGTCAAAATTTTGCCTAGCCCGTTCTTCAAACGGTAGGTGGGACAGATTTTTGTAGTAGGCATCTTGTTGAAGAATAACCACGCGATCGGAGCCCAAATCGCGAAAGAGATTTTTGGCAACCAGAGTTTTCCCCGAACCGGTTCCACCGGCAATTCCAATTAAAATTCGCTTTTTCACAGTTTCCTCGTCATCCGTCATTATTTTAGGAAATTTTGATCAAACGCCGCGGGAAATAACTCCCGCAGTTCGTACTCTTTCACATCTCCTTTTTTATTTGCCAAAATCACTTTGAGATCCGGAGCAAAATCCCACAAAACCTGGCGGCATGCGCCACACGGAGGACATAATTCATCGCCATCAGCAACGATCGCAATTGAATCAAAATCCCTCTCCCCTTCGGAAAGTGCTTTAAAAATGGCCACACGCTCCGCGCAAATGGTGAGACTGTACGAGCTCGACTCAATATTAATGCCCTTGTAGACATGCCCCGATTTGGTTAAAAGGGCTGCACCAACATTAAAATGCGAATACGGAGCAATGGCCTCTTCCTGTGCTTTCACCGCCTCTTGAATTAACGTTTCCCGTGTCATTTAAGCCTCTTTCTTTTTTAATCCAAAAAAAATCCGAGGTTAAAAAAGCCTCGGATTATTTTCGGACGTGCAATCACACCCTGCTTAAAACGGCAAATCATCGTTTGCAGTCATCTCATCATCTGATGATGCGATTGGAGGTGCCGCCGTATCTGTCGAAGAAATTCCCTCGCGCCTGCCAAGCATTTGCATGGAATCGGCCACAATTTCCGTTGTGGTTCGTTTGTTTCCATTTTGATCTTCCCAGCTTCTGGTGCGAAGCCGACCCTCAATGTACACCTGGCTGCCCTTTTTCAGGTATTCGCCAACGGTTTCCGCCAGTTTGCGCCATGCAACAATCCGATGCCACTCCGTGTGATCCTGAAAATTCCCCTCTTTGTCTTTCCAGCGTTCATTGGTGGCAATGCTAAAGCTCGCCACAGCGGTTCCATTGGGAGTGTACCGCAATTCCGGGTCTTTTCCAAGATTTCCGATCAAGATTACTTTGT
>CAZMRE010000061.1:0-11438 GCA_964568545.1 uncultured Deferribacteres bacterium
AGCCCATCATGACACGGCTTTTCCCGGATGTTCCTCCCGAGCATCCGGCCATGGGCGCGATGATTCTAAACATTAGTGCCAATTGGTTGGGATTGAGCAACGCCGCTACTCCGCTTGGTCTGAAAGCCATGGAGGAGCTGCAAAAAATCAATCCCAAAAAGGATACGGCCACAAATGCTATGGTTCTTTTCCTGGGCGTGAACACGGCCAGCATCACATTGATTCCCGCAACTATGATCGCCGTGCGAATTCAAATGGGATCGAAAAACCCGTGGGAAATTATTGGTACAACGATTTTCGCTTCCACAATGGCAACAATTACAGCCATCATTGCCTCAAAAATTTATGAGAAACTGCCTTTCTTTCGGATGAAAGCTGAAATAGAGGCTGCTGATACAGACAACCCGTCTCCATCCAAACCTGAATTACCAAACAAAGAATCTTAGGGAGGCAGTCATGGGAGCAGTTTTTCGAGAGTTTATTACACTTCTTTCCAATTGGGCCATTCCAGTTCTCTTGTTTTTTATTCCGGTCATCGCATACATTAAAAAAGTAAATGTCTACGAAGTTTTCGTGGATGGAGCCAAAGAAGGATTTGACGTGGCCATCATGATTATCCCCTATCTTGTGGCTATCCTGGTGTCTATCGGAATGTTTCGGGCGTCGGGAGCAATGGACTTGTTTGTCAAACTCGTGTCTCCTGTCACGAATTTGATTGGATTCCCGGCGGAGGTTTTGCCGGCAGCACTCATGCGACCTCTTTCGGGCAGCGGCACACTTGGCCTTGTAACGGAACTGCTAAAAACCCACGGACCCGATTCCTTTATTGGTCGGCTTTCCTCTACTATTTACGGCTCTACGGAGACCACATTTTACGTGATTGCCGTTTACTTCGGCGCGGTAGGAATCAAGAAAACCCGCCACGCCGTTCTGGCCGGCCTCACTGCCGATACGGTTGGCATTCTGGCCGCCCTGTTCATTTGTCGGTTGGTATTTGGACACTAATATGTCTTTAACATATATTATTTAAAGTTACGCCACAGATACACTAAGTCTTTCTATTTGCAAATACTGTGACGTATTCCAAGAGGCTGATCCTGTTTGTGTAGAAATGGAGGACGTATTTTAAAATCCGAAACGCAAAATCCGAAATCCGAAACAAATTCGAATACGAGAAATTCAAAACAAAACAAGCCATTCATTTCATTGTTGTTTTTAAAATTATCGTATTTGAATTTTGGATTTGTTTCGCATTTTGACATTCGGATTTCGTAATTATTTTCCATCATTACAAAGCCTATCGGCCATAAGAAATATGCAACAGAACTTACGAAATGGAGCACTAAGATACTAAGAATATTAGATAAGGCAATAATGGATTCAAAATTTATTTTTTTGAAAAAACCTCCAGAGTTTTTTCATATCCTTTATTATCAAGCCATTATGTGTCTTGTGGTTATGAATTGTTCAGGTTAAATGAACTTTTTTAAAAACGGGAGAATAAACACCATCCGCATTTTATCCCGGAAATATTTGGGCTTGTTGAACTTTTTTAAAATCATTAAGTAGCTGTCGATAACCGGCTGAATATCTTTCAGGGATTTGGGCAGCAATTCCAAATTAATGATGCTATTGTAGCTATCTTTTTGAAGGCGTGCTAGTAGGTCTTGAATGGGCAGAACGCCTCCCTGGCCAAATGGCATGTGGAGATCTTCCGTTTTGGAACAATCGGACAGGTGAATAACCCGAATTTCCTGCTTGAATTCCTCGTACAGCTCCAGCCAGTCTGGCCGACTTAAAAAGGCGTGGGGGCCGTCGTAGCACATCCCCCAGAGCTTTTCTCCCATTGCTTTTCGGGCCTCCTCGTAAAACGGAGGGAATTTGAATCCCCTGACCTCTGGAATATTTTCAATAATGACCGGCGGCTTCAGACGTTTTAAATTCTCGAAAAGAAATTCTTTTGAAACGGGACCATTGACTTTTTGCACATGATTTTCGGGCGGATGGCTCAGACAATACTGCAAATCCAATTCCCGCCAGTGGGTATTCACGTTTTCAATTAAATGGTCGATGCGATCCTTCGCTGCCATACACGAAAAATCGTAGCCTTCCTGTTCTACAATTGGCAGGTGCAGTCCCAATTTCGTTTGTTTTTTCACGCGTAAAATGGATTCCAGATCATCAAAAATTGATTCCGTTGTTTCTGCAAAACGCACCCCCACCATTCGTACAAAATTTAGTAGAATTGATGGCTCAATTCCCCGATATTTTTCAATGGTTAATCCAACTAACATAAGATCCGTTCCCTATTTTTAAGGTGCTCTTTTCTCTGATTTCACAATTAAAAATCTTCATCCCAAACAATTCGGTGAGGCAGACCGTGTACGAATTCAAAATCCCGATGAGCAAAGGTGTCATGTTTCCAGAATTCATCGTTTCGCTCCGGGTAGTCCGTTGTGTAGTGAAGGCCGCGGCTTTCGCGGCGATAACGAGCTGATCCAATAATCAGCCGTGCAACAGTCACAAGATTTCGCAACTCAACCAATTTCTCTGAAACCTTGGTTCGTTTGAAAAAATCCTCTATTTCGCTGCCCAGGAGCTCCATTCGGCGGGCAGCCCGTTCCAGCCGCAAATTGGAACGAACAATGCCGACGTAATCCCACATGACGGTCTGGATTTCCTCGCGATCGTGCGAAATCAAAACCCATTCGTCGGAATTTACTGTTCCCTCTTCTGCCCATTCTGGCAAGCCAGACGGTACTTTTACAAGTGGTAAATGACTGACCGCGTCCAAATAGGCCTCGTGCGAAAAAACCAGTCCCTCCAAAAGTGAGTTGGAGGCCAGCCGGTTTGCGCCGTGCACTCCGGTGCAGGCCACTTCTCCTGCGGCATAAAGCCCCGAAATGGAGGTTCGTGCTTTCAGGTCCGTTACCACACCTCCACACATGTAATGTGCAGCCGGCACAACAGGAATAGGCTCTTTTGTGATGTCCAGGCCAAGTGAGGCACAGTACGCGTAAATATTTGGAAAGTGCTCTTTTACTTTTTCAGATTCCAGATGCGTTACGTCCAAAAATACGTGGGGATCACCACTCTTCTTCAGCTCGGCGTCAATGGCTCGCGCCACAATGTCACGGGGAGCCAGGTCCTTTAATGGATGGTAGCGTTCCATGAAGGCTTCACCTTTGCCATTTCGCAAAATACCGCCAAATCCCCGAACCGCCTCAGAAATCAGGAAATAATTGGCTCCAGGGTAATGCAGTGCCGTCGGGTGAAATTGCATGAATTCCAGGTTACCGACCCAGGCACCGGCCCGGTAAGCCATGGCAACTCCATCACCGGTGGCAATGGAGGGATTTGTGGTGTGAAGGTAGACGTGGCCTGTTCCGCCAGTGGCAAGAAGAACAATTTTTGCTAGAAACATATCCACACGATTTTTATCGACATTTAAAACATATGCGCCCCAGGTGTGGGGAATTTTGGCGGCGCGCTCGGCTTTGAGCCCCAGATGATGCTCGGTAAGAATTTCAAGCGCCACGTGGTCTTCGTAAACTGAAATATTGGGGTGCTCCACAACGGCACTCAACAAGGCGTGTTCCACTTCCCTGCCGGTGAGATCAGCCGCGTGAACAATCCGGTTTTTAGAGTGTCCTCCTTCCCTGCCAAGATCCAAAGTGCCATTTGCTTTTTTCGAAAAATTAACGCCCCACTCCATTAATTCTTTTAGCCGCTTCGGTCCATTTTTAACAATCAATTCAACCGCATCCCGATGGCACAACCCCGCTCCCGCGGTCAATGTATCCTGAATGTGCAAATCAAACGAGTCGTCCGGACTTACAACCGAAGCAATTCCTCCCTGCGCATAATTTGTGTTGGATTCCGCTTTTTCCTTTTTTGTAATGATAGCAACCGTGCCGTGCTCGGCAGCTTTTAGGGCAAAGCTAAGCCCCGCAATTCCGCTTCCGATAACCAAAAAATCTGTTTCCCGAATCATTGTAGATTTCCTTCAAAAACATAGAGTTCGATGCGTTTTTAATTGGATGTTTGGTAAATTATAGCCACGAAGACACAAAATCACAAAAAATAATTAATAGGACCTTCGTAATTTATTTCATAGGTTCTGTTATGTATTTTCATAGGCAGTTAACATCGCAATGTCTTTGGTCAAAGCAAATACGAAATCAGAATATCGAAATCAGAAACAAATTCTTATTAACCCTTCGTTTCTTTGAGTCTTGGTTGTAATAAGTTTTTCCAGTTGAATCTCTTATTTGAACGCACGTTTCTCTTAAAGTGATCCGCATTTTTTTCTGCAGAAATTTTTTTCTATTTGCGATTGACGAATGATTTCTGTTTTTCAAATGTTTTTGCAGGCACTTTCCAAAGGAGAATCAGCCCAAGAAACATCATCAGTGCCAGAGAAAATACGGCGCCTTTGTAACGAATAACATTACCATAAGGCTTCAGAAGAAGCACGGTTCCTCCCCAAACCAACGGGCCGAAAATGGCCGCTACTTTACCCGATAACGAATAGAGGCCGAAAAATTCAGCCAACATTTCCGGTGGAACCAGCGTTACCAAAAGCGGGCGTGCCGCCGTCCAGGTTGATCCCATTAAAATTCCAATCACGCTACCAACAAGCCAAAAAATGGTCGTGCTGGTGGTAAAAATAATAACCATTAAGCTCAGTACCCATCCGGAAATAACAATCATCAATGTGGGTTTTGGATTGATTCGATCGGTAATGTAACCAAAGAGAAGGGAACCAATGGCAGCCGCTGTGGTGGTTACCATAAAAAAGAAAATAATTTTTTCATTTGGAAATCCCATTACCTTGACAGCGTAAACCGCCATAAAAATAATGGCTGTTTGGATTCCCTCTTCATAAAAGAACTTTGCCAGCAGAAATCGGAGTACTCCTGGATACTTGCGAGTGTTTGTAATGCCATCCACCACGCGGGTAATCGCTTCTCGCAAGCCTACGCGCCCCTCAAGGCGGGGCGTGGTTTTTTCCCTGATAAAAATGAAGGTGGGCAATGAAAATAGAAAAAATAAGATAGCCGTTGGGATAAATGTGCCCCGCCTTCCCCAACCGCTTTCCTTTCGCAAGAGAACCAGAGAATTCGTCCCCCATTTTTTTCCGCCCGGCAGGTGAACTCGGATGGCACGCCTGGCTGAGTGGTTGCGCTGAATGACGGTGTCCCTACTACTCAATTCCAAGCCTGCTACGGAAATGGATTTGCCTGATTGGGGAATGAGTTTGTATTTGTAATTTGCATTCTTATCAATGGCTGTGTCGAGAAAGGCAGTTTGATTTTGCAAAGAAGACGCCTCAATTTTTTGCACCTGTTGCCAATTCTTCTGTAAAAACGGGATGTCGAGATGAAGAAAGGTTATTTCGCCCTGAGCAAAAGGCATCACCATTAGCAAGCCGATAATTGCACCCAGGTAGCCCATTGAAACCCCCAGTCCGGAAATGCGGCCAATGGTGCGCGGCGTGGAAATCTCCGGTAAAAGAGCATTGTAAAAAACAAGGGCACCCTGAAATGCGTAATTTGCAACAATAAAACACAGGACAGCAAAAGTGAGCTGGTACATTGCGTTGGGCACCGAGTAACTCACCAGTCCGATGAGTGCGGTTCCCAGAACTGATCCGACGGTAAATGTAAAAAGATAGGGAATGCGGCGGCCCACGCTATCGGAGATGGCACCCAAAATAGGCAGCGAAAGCGCTACCAGAAGCATGGAGGTGGAATTGCCCAGGCTTACCCAAAAATCTTCCCGAGCCAAATTCACCGTAATCCAGAGGGAAAAGTACATGGTTACCACATTCATTGAGAAAATGGTGTTGGCGAAATCGTAAATCGCCCATCCGAAAATCTGGCGGAATGAATGGGTGGAGTAGCCGTTTTTCACTGGAGATTATTCCTTACACGTCGGTTTCGATGCGGCTCAAGAAGCGGATTATCCGATTGGCGTGCGAACGGTAGGACTTTCCGGGAGGAATGACCAGAACTAGCGTGACCTGTTGGTCTAGTGCTTGAAAATAGCGAATATCTGCCTTCCGGCGATCGTCCATGTAAAACAGCACTTCTTTTACGCTGGGCTTGGTCTCCTCCTCATTAAAAACTTCCAAAGACCCCTTTGTTTGAAGAACAATTTCGGATGCGTCATCGACTGTAATAATTCCCCTGCCGCAGAGTTCAACAATCGGCAATCCCTCATCTGAGAACAAGTACACACTCTCGAAATTACCCAGGTTCATCACTTTAACAAATTCTTCTTCAATGACCTGTTGTAATGAGCCATTCGAAATCTTTTTCTTTATCATCCGTCTGTCCTCTCAATTGATTGAAATCTTTTTTTTGAAATCGGCCTATGCCCGAAGTTTGCGTTCAATATCTTCAATAACCAATTGAATCATCATTTTGAGGGTTTCAACCACACCGATGCCTTTATTGGCCACTGCTTCAAAATGTGGGGCATTCAAAAAATTTAATTTTTTCTGAAGCAAACCCACTGGAAGAATTTGATCCAAATCGCGTTTGTTGTACTGGATAACGTAGGGAACAGCCGCCAAAGTGCGTCCTTCAGCAATGAAGTTTTTTTCAAGATCAAGTAACGAATCCATATTTTCGCGAAGGCGGCTTCGCTGGGAATCGGCTACAAAAACAATTCCATCCGTTCCGCTTAAGATAATCTTCCGACTGGAGGCGTAGAAGCGCTGACCCGGAACAGTGTATAAACGAAAGCGGGGGATTTTCCCCTTAATTTTCCCCAGTTTAAATTCCATAAAATCAAAAAAAATTGTTCGATCATCTTTTGTTTTGAGTGAAACCATTTCGCCGCAATGGGAGGGGTCTATTTTTGAATAGATATAATCAAGATTGGTCGTTTTGCCACTCAGCCCGGGACCGTAATAAACGATTTTAATGGAAATTTCACGTTTTGCCCAATTAATGAACATTGTTTGACAGGCTTATCCCAGAATCTTGTTCAAGTCGTCCTTAACAAGCGACTTAAACTCTGAGTCAATCATCTGAGTAATCTGTTCCTCTTCTGCCGGTTGAGCTTCGATAACTTTACTAATTTTTTCGATTGTCTTTTTTGTGAAAATGCGAACCATTCCGAGAGTAACGGATGGGTCAAAAATGATTGCCAGGAAAAATTGCCCACCAACGGAAGCAATGTACAGGTGCTGGCGGCTGCCTTCGTGGTAATGAAGTTTGAATTCATTTTTGGATCCCATGATTCGCGCCATCTCTTTGGTGGCCGAAAAGTCACTGGCCATTAGCGCCGTGAATACAGTGATGTCCAGACCGGGAATTTCCCCGTCTTTGGAAATTAGCTGCCCGTCCATGTCCCCGAAAACAACCAATCGAGAATTCAATTTTCCCTTAAGTGAAGAGATTAATTTTGAAATGCCCCAAAATTGCTCTTCGGAAAGAATAACTGTTTTTTCCGGGGTGGATTTCTCGTTCATGGGAATCATCGTGGTCTCCTGCGTCATTAGTGGAAGTCTTATCTGCCTACAAAAAGCCTCTGGATCAAGTAATCCGGCAAATTGGCTTTTCGCATTTTTCCCTGCGTTTTTTCAATATCGTAAGGAACCCGAATATATCGGAATTCCCTCTCATCCTCGTCATATATGCCGTAGCACGCTCGGGCATCGCCGTCTCTCGGCTGGCCGACACTTCCGACATTGATGATACACCGCATGTCTGGTTGAATTAGAAGCGTTTGATCGGCAGTAATCCAGTACCGCTCATTTTCATGAAAAAAAGCCACCGGCCGGTGAGAATGCCCAATGAAACACAACCGCGTTCGAAAGTAACCAAAATTTTCGATGGCATCCCGTGTGTCAAATAAATAATCCCATTCTTCGGCATGTTTAGGCGTTGAATGTACCAACGTCATATCGTCGATAATAGTTTTTAGCGGCAGCGATGACAAATAGGCATAGGCATCCGCATCCAGAACTTCTCGTGTCCATTCGATAGCCTGGCGTGCGTAGAGATTAAAATATTGAAGCGTTGTTTTTCCGATCGCTGCCGAATCGTGATTTCCCAAAACTGTGTACCGCGCGGTTTCTTGAACCAGAGCAACACACGTATTGGGATCTGGGCCGTAACCAACAATATCCCCCAGACAGATGATCTCATCTATTTTCCGATCCCGGAGATCGTCCAGGACTGCGGTCAGGGCTTCCAGATTTCCGTGAATATCTGAAATGAAGCCGTAACGCATAGAAAGAACCCAATTAATGAAGCCAACCGTTTTTTAGAATTTGTCTTTTATGTATCGACTGTAATCCTAAAAAAATTTAATGGGTTAGCAAAAAATGTGATTTTCAACATTAATATATAAAAAGCTGTTGAAAATAGCAAGCAGAATTCGTGTTATCCGATGGATTGTCGAAGAATAGGAACTTATAAATTTATTCGTAGCTTTTCTAAAAAATTCTACCTACGTCCTTTTTTCTCGAACAAAAAATGGCAAAGGCAGATTGCATAGAATAGAGAGAGCCTATTTTTGGGCTCAATTTTTTAGCCGGTATTTTTGTATTTTAAATTGCGATTTTGATTTTTAATTTGATTTTATTTGTGATTAGAACTGCATTCAAAAAGGGATTAAAATGTAATTCGCGCATTCGCGGCTAATTATTATATAAATAATATCTTATATAATCCTGTAAATCCTGTCAAAATATTTATTACCAATTCGCCTCGCCTGCTTCACCAAAGATCTACCGGATCCACATCGATCGTAATTTTGATGTCTTTTGGACGGTAGCGCTTTTTAAAGCTCCGAAAAGCAGCTTTAACTTCCTCACGCAATTTTTTGCCTGAGGGGTCCTTTTTGCGATCATTTTTTAAAATAATGTGGTAGCGATAGTTTCCCTGAATTTTGGAAAGCGGTGCAGGCGAAGGCCCCAAAACCTGGTAGAAATCGCTTCGTACGTTCAGCAACGAAACGAACCGATTGGCGTACCCGCTTACTGATTTTTCGTCCGGGCCGCGAAATTCCACCTCAATCAGCTTTCCAAAGGGCGGGTACAGCAGCTCCTTCCTCTGGTTAATTTCGCTGGCATAAAAGCGCAGATAGTCGTGCTTTTGAGCGAATAAAATGCTGTGGTTTTTGGGGGCGTAGGTTTGAATAATGACTTCTCCCTGCTTGTCCTTGCGGCCTGCCCGGCCTGCTACCTGTGTTAGCAATTGAAAGGTTCGCTCGGAGGCGCGATAATCAGGAATAAGCAAAGTGGTATCGGCGGAAATCACACCCACCAACGTCACCCGGGGGAAATCCAGACCTTTTGCCACCATTTGCGTGCCCAGGAGAATGTCGTACAGCCCACGACTGAAATCCCGCAAGATCTGATCGTGAGCACCCTTCTTGCCAGTGGTGTCCATATCCATTCGAACCGTGCGTGCTTTTGGGAAAAAATAGCTCAATTCATCCTCCACACGCTGCGTACCCACCCCACTGTAACGGATGTTGACACCGCCGCAGTTGGGGCACACCTCCGGGGCTGCCTTCTGATAATTGCAATAGTGGCACATGAGTTTGTTACCTTCCCGATGGTAAGTCAGCGTTATATCACAATTAATGCACTTTTCAATGTACCCACAATCCTGACAAACAATGTAGGTTGAGAAACCCCGTCGATTTTGCAGCAAGATAACCTGCTCGTGGAGCGTTAATTTTTCGGAAATTTTTTCCAGCAATCGGGAAGAAAAAACGGTGGGCTCACCATATTTTCTTTTCTGATGTTCCTTTGCCATATCCACAACTTCCACGCGCGGCATAGGAATATTTTCCACCCGGCTTGGAAGCGTTAAAAGTGTGTACTTCTTGTGTTCCGCATTAAAAAAGCTTTCCACGCTGGGCGTTGCCGAACCCAAAATCACCAGAGCGTCGTTCATTTTTGCCCGAACAATTGCCACATCCCGGGCATGGTACCGGGGTGCCATGTCGTACTGCTTGTAAGTGGCTTCCTGCTCCTCATCCACAACTATCAAACCAATATTCTTTAGCGGGGCAAAAATAGCAGAGCGAGGACCAATGACAATATGGTAATCGCCGCGTTGAATTCTTCGCCAGGAATCGTACCGCTCTCCCGAAGACATCCGGCTGTGAAGAACCGCCACATCGTTTCCAAAAAAATCCTTGAAGCGCTTCACCGTCTGCGGCGTAAGCGAAATCTCCGGAACCAACACAATGGCCGTTTTTCCCAGGCCCATCACACGGGCAATGGCTTCCATGTACACCTGCGTTTTTCCGCTTCCCGTGACCCCGAAAAGCAAAAATGTTTGAAACCCACCTTTCTTAATTTGGGATTCAATTTCATCAAGCGCCCGACGCTGGTCTTTGTTCAGGATGATTGATTTCGGCGTTTCCGGCTGCACATACTGGTAGTAATCGCGAAAAACTTCCCTTTGAGAAACCGTCACAATTTCCTTGCGAAGCAGGCTTTTCAATCCGGAAAGACTGATTTGCGCCTGTTTCAGCAAATCCACCTGGAATAATCCGTCCGGAAAATCTCTTAAGATTTTGAGGATTTCCGCCTGGCGGGAGTGCTTTAGCATTAGGCTTTCGATCTCATCGTCCAGGTTGTGCAAGGCAAGCCAATCCGGAGACAATTGAATAAAATTCATCGTCCGTTCGCGGGTTTTGGCCCTGGAAACGATTTCCTGAACGGAAATGTACCCTTTTTTTCGAAGCTGCACTAGATTGTAGGAAAGGTTTTGAGAGCCGATTTTTCGGCGTAACTGTTGAAAACTTAATGCGACGTTGTTGAAAAGTGCCTGAAGGATTTTTCGTTGATTTTCAGAAACATCCTGAAGGGATTTAATCTGTTCCACGCGCCAATCGCCCACCAGCCGGACAATCCGTTTGCTCTCCAGATTGATTCCTTTGGGCAGCGTGGCCTCCAGTACTTCCCCCCACGACGAGAGATAGTAGTCGGCAATCCATCGAGCCAGTTGAAGCATTTCGTCTGAAAAAATAGGCGTGTCGTCCAGAACGTCCTCGATGGGTTTCACTTCCGTAAATTCAATTTTTGTCGTTAGTTCTACTACAAATCCGGTTAATTTTCGCCGGCCGAACGGAGCCAGTACGCGGCTTCCTACGCGAATGATTTCCCGAAAATTTTCGGGCACGTCGTACGAAAAAGCGTGATCGATCGGAAGGGGAAACACTACGTTCGCAAAAAGGGGATTTGTTTTTTTAGCGTCTTTCGCCATCGACTGTTCCAGAGAAACTGTTAAAATCTTTTTCCGAAATCTGACTCTAAATAAAATTACTAAAATCTGATTCAAAATACAACGTTCATTTTGGTGCAAATCGGTAGTAGCCACTAAAACACCAAGAAACAAAAGAGCGCAATTGGGGATTGGATTGAAGTTTTTTTGTTCTTTGAAAAAGAATCCGCCGCCAAT
>CAZMRE010000062.1:0-11353 GCA_964568545.1 uncultured Deferribacteres bacterium
AGCGCCTTCCCATTGAGCTGAAAATAGGCATTTGTACGGAAGCGTGCCAAGCCGGGAATGGCGTAGGCAAAATCCATTTCGCGACTCGATTCGTAGAGGCTTTGCTGTTCCTTCGTTAATAGCTCGTTTATTAATTGATTCACATGCTCAGCAGAAATCGCCTGTCCGTTCATTTTTTGCAGATGCCCGTGCATCCGAAAAATGGGCGGATATCCGGAGCTGAGGTGAATGTCGGATGCTCCCTTTTTTACGGCAAATGTCAAGATTTTATCCAATTGCTCGCGCCTCATTCCTATTCGCCCTCCACAATATGCGGTGTAATAAAAATAATTAGATCTGTCTGTTTTTTCTCCTTTTTCTGATGCCTGAAAAATGGGCCAATCAGAGGAATATCGCCCAGCAGAAAAACCTTGCTGGTTGTAACGGTTGTGTTGTCCTTAATCATGCCGCCAATAACAATTGTTTCACCATCCTTCACGGAAACAGTCGTGTTAACTGCACGTTTCGATGTAATGGGAGCCCGGTTCACATCAACCACCACCTCGCCTGTAACCTCCTCAATGACTGGATTAACCGACATGAGGATTTTTCTGTTTTCACTCACATGGGGCGTTACACGCAGTTCGATATTTACATCTTTATAATTGAAGGTAACAATGTCTCCCTGACCCGCCAGCCCGCGATTGATTTGAGGAATCGGAAACGTAGTTCCCACACTAATTGTGGCTTCCTGATTGTCCATTGCCGTGATTCGAGGATTTGAGATAAGCTTGGAATCGGTGTGTTCCCGCAAGAAATCCAGAACCACTTTGAATTCGCTGGCGGTCAGATGTCCCAGATTCCACTGCCCAGACCGGGGATCGTTGACCATTGCGGAATAGGATTGCGCCTTTCCACCGGGCAAAACCTGCTGCCAGAGTAACGATGCGTTGATCGTTTTATCCCAATCAATACCCAATCTATCTTCATTCACAGGAGACATTTCAACCAGCTTCGACTCGATCATAATCTGTGGCACCGGTACATCTAGCTGGGAAATGACTTGCGAGATTTGTGCCACCTTTTCCTGTTTGTCCGTCACAATAAGAACACTTGAATGTGATTGGGACAACCCAGCCGCCACCTGCTGAGGCTGCCCGGGCTTTTGCTGCTGTTTTTTCGCCTTCTGAAAATAGGCATCAAATACCTCAATACTCCCCTCTTTCGACTTCAGGGGATCCAGCGTTTGTTTCAGATTGTTAGCATCCACATACTTCAGATGAAAAACCCGCGTCACCAGCTCGCCGGGTAGATTGTTGCTCATTTTCTTGACGAGAATGACGTTGCCCTGAACCAAATAATCGTAGCCATTTGCCTTTAAAATGGTATTCAACGCTTCACGCAAACTTACATTTTGAAGGCTGACCGTCACTTTTCCCTGAACGTCGTTCCCCGCCACAATGTTAACGTCATTTTGGGCCGAAAGCAAGCGCAGAATATTTGGAATCTCCGCGTCGTGGTAGTTCATTGTAATTTTGCCCGGAACATCCAAAATGGACGATTGCACCGCTTTTGCCCGAATGAACGCTGATGACTTTTCCGCTACCGGATTCCTTTTGCTTTTGATGTGAATTGTAATAGCGTTATCGATTTGTTGAATCTTGTACGAATCGACATCTCGCAGAAAAAGACTAATCTGCGCCACGGGTGGATTCGACAAATAAGAACCTACGGTAAATTTGGCCAGAGGACCTTTTGAGAAATCCTGCTCCTTTGTACTCAAATCCGACCTCGTTTCACCAAGAAACACCAAAAGCCTGTCTGGCCGGGCTTCTCGTTTAGTAGCCACTCTGACTTGACCGCTTGTGAGCAGTTTTACGATCGTTTCACCCGGTTCTATTTTTACCTGTACATCCTTCAGATAAGCCACATCGGCATGTACGCCGTGCGCAAACGCAAGAAATCCGCTAATTAGAAGAATTTTTGCGAGTATTGTGTTTTGTTTCATTCTCATCATGAGTTCCACCCAGAATTAGTGAAAATCTGCGAAGATTTTTTTCGCAAATTGCACGATTTCCATCTACTCGAAGAACCTTTAATCCATTCAACGATTCCCCGACCTTAATAATGTCATCATTAATCAGCACGTACGCTTCTCCATTTTTCCAGGAAATGGCTTTTAGTACGTACAACTGGGGCTTCTTAAATCCCATAGAATCCAAAAGTGTCGCGGTAAAAGCCCCGATAAACGGGTCACGTTTCCATCTGCCTGCTATTTTGAAGACCCTTGGATTTGTCATTTTCGGAATCGAAACTTTTCGGACAAACTGGTTCACGTCCCCGACCATCGAGGGCTTTTTGACAAGTGCCGGAGACTTCACCGGAGGCTTTTTGCTAAGCACAAATTGATTCAGCAGAAAAATGGCAACTGCTGCTCCCATCATGCCCAACAGAATTTTTTCACGTTTTTGTAACGCCATTTTTTGGCATCTTTCAAGAATTTTTAACCATTCAAAGGCTACAAAAGAGACTGAGACGTGGGTGCTCTGGAAGCCTCCCGAGCCTCTTCCGTTAAGAGAAAAAAGTAACCCTTCAATTGAATATTGATATTCGGATAAATCGAAGGTTCAGTTTCCAGGTGAACTTCATCTACCGCGAATGCAAAAGGAAGTTTCGGAATATCTTCCAAAAAATGCCCCAAATTAATGTAGCGCCCCCGCATCATGAATGTAACCGGCAGCTTTACCAAAGGCTTATCCTGAGTTGAAATGCCCTTTACGGGAAACAAAACGTTGTAAGAGGGCGTCATAGCCAACACTGTTAGATTATGATGCCTGCCAAGGCGAATAATTTTCTTCCCGATTGATGGCATTTTTGAAATCGGGTAGATTTTCTTCTCAATTTGATCGACATTCGTATTTAGGTCAGCCACTTCCTTTTGCAACTGCTCAACCCTATTTTCGGAAACCGATGCTGCTCGAATCATCAGTGCCCATTTATGCACATTACGGCTCAGGGTCTGTACCATTCGCGAAGTCGGCTGATAATAGAACAACAGCCATCCTGCTACAATTAGAGCAAGAATTAAAAATCCGATTCCAATTTTTGCGGAACTGGCTACTGGCTTTTTAACCTTGTTTTTTTTAGTCTTTTTCTTAAGCATTTTACTTTTTGGTTTTTGGTTTCGCTACATCAAAAACGACAAAGAATTTCAAAATGCAATTCATCGTCTTCTTCCGAAAGAGATTGATTGAGCAGCGCTACGCTCTGGAAATAACCGGAATCCCTGAGGCGGAGCATAAAATTAGCGATGCGAATTCCCTCATCGGGACGCGGGTGGTAGCGGACACCATTCAATCGCAAAAAAGAGGCTTTCACCGCCGGTGGTTTTGCCTGCCCTTTTGAAGTTTTAGCCGCTGGTTTGCTGTTCCTTGTCTTTTTATTTTTCTCATTTTTCTCAGGAGAAATCGCTTCTCGTGTAACAGACATACCGGTTAGGGCCATTTCCGGAGGCATCATCTGCGAAACCAATTTTAAAATATTCGGCAGCGGATTATCCAGAATTAGTTCATTTTGATAAATTTCCTTTTTAGAGGAAAGAAATTTCTTTTTATTTAACAAGGCATCGTAGCGCCGTTTTTTGGGTTGTATTTTTTTGTATTCCAATTGCATCTGCCGGAATTGATTTTTGAGACTGGAAATCGTCAAAAAACTGGTTCCCGAAAGAAACAGCATTATGATAATCGTCAAAAACGAAAGATAGAAGAAGAGCCTCCGCTGAAGCTTAATCGTCTCCACTTTTCGCAGTGGCTCCGGCAGTAAATTCAGCGACCGTCCGCTATCGATAGCCAAGCCAAGTGCAATAGCCAGTTCCAAAAATCGATTGTGAAATGTTTTGGCTTCCTCTGACGGCAAATTCAAAGGAAAGTGTGTAGAGAATTGGAATAATTCAATCTCCTCATCAATTTCCATCTTGAAAAAATCCACAAGATTTTGCAAACCGGCCGTTCCGCCCAGCAAATAGACGCGGTCAATTTTCTCCACCGAAAAATTTTCCCGATAGTAGTCAATGGATCGCTGAATTTCACTGGAAAGCCGTTCCAGATGTGGCCGCATAAGGGCACTAATCTCTACCAGCGGCACATTGCGAATGGTCGTGGTTTTATCATTGCTAATTGGAAATCCGAATGTGCGCTTCACCAGTTCGGCCTCTTCCCGCGACAACTGGAAAGCCTGTCCTTCATGAAAAATTGTACTTGTCATGCCTTCAGTTATGTCATCGCCTCCGGAGGGAATTTCCCGGGCAAATTCAATGGCCCCATCCCGAATAAATGTAATCAGGGTTTTCGTCGCGCCGATGTCAATCATTGCCACGCAGGTACCTGCGTCCTGAATATTGGCAGCGCGGTAGAGCGAGCCCAGCACCGACGGCAAGGGTCGCAGGTGCCAGGGGGTGATTTTTTCCGCCAGAAACGGCTCAATCTTTTCTTCAACAATATTGGCAGGAACCATGCTCGCCAGAATATCGTTGTGTTCTACGCCCTTTACTATTTTCTTCCCCAAAACAAAGTGATCACTAATAAGCTCCTGATCCTGAAAGTCGAACTTCTTCTTCAATGACCATTGCGTGGCGTCGGCCAATTCCTTTTTCTTGAGCGGTGGCAAACTCATCCGGTGAATCGCGACATTGGGACCGTAAAGCGCAAGACTGATTTTCGATCCTTCCAATAGTCCCTGTTTTTCCAAACGCTCCAAAACCTCTCGAACCTGAGCGTTTGAATCGACATCTTTTCCCCCGGGATTTTCCAGAATTCCAAATGCACGAACAACTTTTTCACGGCTCTGTTTTTTGACTAAAACGTACTTTGTTACCCCCCGGCCAATGTCCAACCCAAGGTAGGTACCGGTTTCCACGATGGAACCAATGGACCATTTTCGAGAGAAAGCGCTCGACACAAAATCCCACGAGCCCAATTTTTCACTGGCGGCCGGATGTGTTGTTAAAGTATCTTTTGCCTGGCGCTTAGAATCATCGGAAACTGCTTCGGAAAATTTTTTGCTTTTTCCTTTGGAACGGCCTTGAAGGTGCTTTGAGGATTTCGAAGACTGTTTGGAAGGCATTGCCAGGTCATTTTCGCCATCCACTCTAGAAGCCTCAAGAAAAGAAAGCTCCAGATCCTCCTGAACAGCCGGATCTTTCTCGGTCAATTCTTCAGCCTGATGAGACTCGTTTTTTGGAAGAAGCGGCTCATCCCAATCATCTGAAAGCTCGATATCCGGCAACTCATTTGAATCTGGCGCTCTCTCAGACAGTTGTTCCTGGAGAAATTCAAAATCCGGGGCGGTCTGCCTGAACACTTCATCCGAAACATTCAGAAGCTCATTGGCAGGGTTACCATCCCGAGAAGGATCACCTTTATCTTCTGTAGCTTTCTGAAGGAAAACCTCCGTCTCTTGATTTTGATTTTTCAGAAAATCAAAATCAACAAAATCACCCCCGAAGGGCTTTTCGTCTGAAAAGGGCTCTACAGTCTCGGATATGTGATCATTTGGCAAATTTGAGTGAATGGTTGTGTCCTCTTTTATCATCCTGATAATCAGATCTTTCAAGGCGCACCTGCAGTGTGCCAATCCTTTTTGATTTTCGGCCATTATTTGAATTTTCTTAACAGGTTATTTCGTGGATTGAAAGACGGAAAAACGGGCCAAATCTTTCATCGCACCAAGGCAGTGGATCTCGGGGCGCATTTTTTTACCCCGACAAAACTTTAAATTTAGAAATTCCTTGTTGAATATTGGGTATTCGGTTTTGATTTCAAGTGTATGACAAACGAACGCTAAAAGTTGTCGATAATTTTCAATTTTGTGGTAGTGTTGGCATTGATTCAAAGGAACCACTTTTTCAGGCAAAGTCCTGGAAAACGTGTAGAATCTTGATCTGCAGATTGGGGTGTTTCACTTGTTTATCTTTAGCTTGAACACAGCAAAACCGTAGCCTTTCAGGCTCACTTTTACAGTAGCGCCGTACGGCAGTTTAAGAGAATTTCGAGGAAAAACTCTCTCCCATTCCGCCTGTTCTGGCTGCGGGCTTAGCAGTTGCTCCTTTCCAAAAAGAAGCGTTGCGTTTTGTGAAGAAGAATCAAAATTTAGAGTCACGAGAAATTGAGTCTGGTTTTTCTGACGTAAATAGGCATAAATTTTGTTGGGTAAATCCGTTTGAATTTTGACCATTTCTCCCCGACGAAATGCCACATTTCCGGTCCGCAGGTGGATTAATTTCTGGTAAAATCTAAACCAAGGCGAAAATTCGTCTAATTTATTTAGCACAGGAAACTGCTCGGCGGAGCCAAATTCCTGGCCGTAAAAGAGCAGAGGCGTTCCGGGAATGGTAAACAGCAAAACCGCTGCTAACTGGGTTCGTTTCGCGCCAAACTGACGAATAAATCGCTCTAAATCGTGATTTTCCAGGTAGCGCAGGCTCAACGCGCTTGGCGGGTAATTCATGGCTGTTTTCTTAAAACCCTCGTCAATGGCCACCAGGGGCTTTCTCCCATTTAAAACATCCAGCAAATTTCCGTAAAAATCAGTATCGTAGGACATGTCAAATTCTTTATCGTGATACGCAGGCGAGCGGGGCAGCACTTCATTTAGAAGAAGGAAATCCGGATTCCTGCTTTTAAGGGTTCGGCGAAAAGCCTTCCAGAATTTATGCGGAACCCCCCAGGCCACGTCGCAGCGGTAGCCATCCACGTTCATTTTCTGCCAGAACAGGGCATTTTCGAGCATAAAATGCCATACATTTGGATTGCTGTAGTTCAGATTCGGGAAGGAATCCCAGTCATTGTAATACTCATAAGAATATCGGCCTTTCCACAAAAACCAGTTTCGAAAAATCGAATGCTCGTTCCAGTAGGCCGTTTTAAAATAGGGGTGTTGGTCGCTGGTGTGATTGGCGATAAAATCCAGCATGATTCGAATGCCGCGTTTGTGAGCATCTGCAACCAAGTTCTGCAAATCCTGAATCGTTCCGTAATCGGCCCGCACCTTCCGGAAATTGGTGGGATTGTAACCATGATCCGTTGGACTTTCAAAAATTGGCATCAACCAGATTGTATTCACTCCAAGACTCGTGAGATATTTTAGATTTTTTTGAACACCCTGGAGATCTCTCGATTTTGAAAAATTACGGACGTACAATTCATAAATAATAGCATCCCGCCCCCAGGCGGGCGAGTCCTGAAAATTCAAAAGCTCGGTTTCAGTTTTTGTTTTTTTAAATAGAATGGTCTGTGGCTTTGTCGTTCGATCGTCGGCAGAAAGAACCAAATCAACAAAATAGGCTCCGTCTTTCGCTGGTTCCCGAAAGCGGGTTTGTAGTGTTTGCGAAAGCGCCAATTTTTCCGGATTATGCCGATCCGTAATCCAGGCAATTTTGAGAGGGCGCCCCATGGGATCGTAGGAATCAGAAGCATCCAGCAAAATGGAATCCCCCCGGGCGGCTGCATTCCAGCGAATTTCAGGCAACGGGGGTTTTTGTACGGTTCGAAGGGAATTGAATCCATTCCAGCCGTCCGGAATCTGCCGGGGATTCATTGGATCGGGAATCCATTTTTTGCCGTTGATCACAAATTTATATTCATATTCTCCGGGCGGCAGGTTGATATCGGTCTCGTAAATCCCATTGCTGTCGGGATCAGCCAGGAGATTTTTCCCTGCCTGCCAGTTGTTGAATTCACCCACAAGCGAAATGGATTTAATCGAATCGCTCGGCAAGTGAAGCGCCAGTGTGGAAATCATAAATCGGGTGGGGTAGTTGCGCGTTTTAAAAACAAAGGCCTGATTGCTGTCCGGTTTGCTTTTGGCCAGCGAATCGCTGACCTGAAGATTCACGTAAAACGTATCCGCCAGGGAAAATTTTTGTTCAGGAAAAATCTTCTTTGAAATCGACGCCGCACTCGAATCGTTACCGGTAATTTTCCACAAAACACTCTTAAGAGGATCCAGATCGGGATCAAAACTGTAACCGGCGTGGAGAGGTGCCGGGCGGTTTACAAAAGCCACGCACGTGGGTCCGCTGTCGGCAATGGGGGGTTGATTAAATCGATTCACCACAAACCCCGACCAAACCGGGCGAGCCGATCGGCCGTTCACATCCATAGCAAAAATATTGAACTGATGAAAACCCTCTGCCAGTGTGTCAATTCGACATGAAAGAATCGAATCTGAAAAACTGACCGTGTATCGGCTGGTCTGATCCAGAACAACATAGGATTTTTTCGGATTGCACCGTGCACCGGAACGTCCCAGATAAAAAATGGCTCGAATCACCACCGGAAATTTGCGCAGCTCCACACCCGGCTTTGGAGAAAGCAACCGCACCTTGGGGTCCAGGGGATTTTTTAAGATCAGCAACGAATTGCTGTTTTTCCCGCCGTAGTTTAGATTGTTGGGATCCCGTACCCACCGTTTGCCATCGATTAAAAATCGGTATTCGTAGAGTCCAAATGGAAGGGTCAGCCGGGTTTCCCAGATACTGTCGCTTTTTGAAAAGGTTAATGGGTTGGCCGTTTTCGACCAATTGTTGAAGCTTCCCGCTACCACAACCGATTGAATCGGATGATCAGGTTTGTATTTAAAAACAACCGGAACGCCACCTTTGGTTTGCACTTGTGCTCGGCCAGTTGAAAAAATCAGGACAAAAATCACGCTCCAAAAAACAACTACTGTTTGATAGCGGCCGGGAACGTTTCGGAATCTCATGGCGCAATGGGTCCCTTTGACTTCCGATAAATCCATTCGGTAATGCCTTTTTTGTAGTAATCTTCCAGTTCTCCAACCTTTTTATAGCCCCTTTTTTGATAAAACATCTGGGCCTCCGTATTAAAATCAGAAACCAGCAAAAACACGTTGGGGCCCTTTTGAAAGATTTTATCTTCGGCAAACTGCATGAGGATATTCCCAATGCCTTTCCCCTGGAAATCAGGGTGAACTGCAATCCATCGCACATAGCCGCTATGGTAAAATGTTCCCCACAGATCAAACCAGATAAAACCGGCAACCTGCTCAAAAATTCGGGCGGAATAAATGGTGCGTTCTTCTTGAATCGCTTCCATCAAAATAGCATACGCCCGATCGTAATCCGTGCCGTATCGCTGCCAGAGTTTATTTTTCGCAACAATTTCCGCCGCCAGAGAGACATCGAAAGAGGATAGCGGCGCAATGATAACGGGCGTATCCATTAGAAAAATCGTCCGGTAAGAATTAAATAGATAAAAACCAGAAAAATCGCCAGTGGAGCGAAAAATCGAACCGAAAATGCCCATATTGGGCGTAACGTGAATCTTTCTGCGCCCAATTCAATCTCCTTACTTGCCTCGGCAATTCCCCATTTCCAGCCGACAAAAACTGAGATAAAAAATGAGCCTATTGTAAGAGAGTAATTTCCAAAAAGGGCATTCATAAAATCCAGAAATGGCATGTGCACCAAGGGAATGCGATCGAACCATTTGGAAGCCCCCTGGGAAAGCGCCGAGGGCACGCCTACCACAAATGTCACAATGCCTGTAATGACCGTCGCTTTTACCCGGGACCAATTCCGCTCATCAATAAAATAGGCCACAGCAACCTCCAGCAGAGAGATTGTTGATGTGAGGGCGGCAATTGCCAGCAGCAGAAAAAAACCAGCACCAAAAACCATCCCAAGGGGCATTTTTTCAAATATGGAAGGAAGAACCAGAAACACCAGTCCCGGCCCGCCTTTCGGACTCATTCCCATAGCAAAAAGCGCCGGGAAAATGGCCAATCCTGCCAGCAAAGCGATGAGCGTATCAAAAAAGACTACATAACCCGCGGACGAAATCAGATTATCCCGCTTGGAGAGGTAACTGCCGTAGGTGATCATCGCACCCATTCCAAGGCTAAGGGAAAAAAGTGCCTGCCCCAGACCCCGAATAAAAATCTCCGGCTTCAGAGCAGAAAAATTCGGCTTCAGATAAAAGGACAAACCTGCGGAAACACCCGAGCCCAGTGTGAGTGCGCGAATCACCAAAAGCACCAGTAGCAAAAAAAGAAGTGGCATCAGAATTTTTGTCCAGCGCTCGATGCCTTCGGACACACCCCTGGAAACAATAAATACCGTTATCG
The DNA here is from genome assembly GCA_964568545.1 of uncultured Deferribacteres bacterium. Taxonomy (GTDB): domain Bacteria; phylum Zhuqueibacterota; class JdFR-76; order JdFR-76; family BMS3Abin05; genus BMS3Abin05. The sequence goes on from CAZMRE010000062.1 coordinate 10,123, forward strand.
CAATAAACACAAAAAGATAGGCAATTTCGGAGACCGGGTTCCCAATAAAACCACCAAAAATGTTCTGGGCGGTTTTTTCGCCTGAGAGATGAGAGAAATCACCCAACATGGTTTTGAAGAAATAGCCAAGCGTCCAGCCGGCCACGACCCCATAAAATGAGAGAATCCCAACCCCCGTAATAACGCCGAGAACGCCAATAAGCTTCCAATTTGTTTTCGGAAAGATGGCTTCAAACGCGCCCACGGCATTTCGCTGGGAATAGCGACCAATGGTAAGCTCGGCCAGCATAATCGTGAAACCGATAAAAATCACAAAAAAAACGTAAATGAGAACAAAAGCAGCCCCGCCATTTTCTCCCGTCATGTAAGGAAAACGCCAGATATTTCCCAATCCGATAGCCGAACCGGCGGCTGCGAGAATAAATCCAACTTTGCTGCCCCATTCCTCTCTGGGTGTTTCCATCCGCCCTCCATTAATCATATCAGAACTGATTGTGGCTTCAGAATTTTGTATTTAAGTGTAAATATAAAAACAAAAAGAAGCGTAATCAAGGAATAAAAATGAAAGGCCAACGGAAGGATGGAGTTTCGTGGTTTGTTCGTTCGCTCAGGTTAGTTGAATCCCGAGCAGAAAAAACTATCCACTGCAATGGCGCCAGGACGCAAATAAATAACGCCGCCGAGTCGAAATGGTCGCTGAGCGGAGCCGACGCGACCGCAGAACCAAAATCCAAATCACGAAATCCAAGACAAAAAAGATAAGCTACCAGAACACAACGGGGGGGAAATTTTTTCATATGTTTCGTTGGTAAAATTGCCCGGTCGTTTTGACTCCGCTCAACGATCGGGAAGAAACCTAGTATTCTGCCTCTTTTCCAAATTGATTTATTTAAAATAAACCAATTTTTGAATTTGTGAAAATTGCCTAGCCTTGAGCCTGCAAAAATAAACGCCCGATGCTACTTTATTTCCGTGCTCATTCCCGCCGTTCCAGCGGACGCTGTAACTCCCGGGCGACTGCCACCGGTCGCACAGCACCGCCACGCGTCTGCCGACCACGTCAAAAAGAGTCAAGCTAACGCGGCCTGCGCTGGCAATAGTGTAGCGAATGACCGTACTGCTGTTGAAGGGATTCGGGTAATTGGGAAAAAGCCAAAAGGCTCCCGGCACATTTTTGATTTCTTCTTTTACATCTGATTTCGGGTACGACTTGACCGCCATTCGGAGCTGC
>CAZMRE010000063.1:0-11062 GCA_964568545.1 uncultured Deferribacteres bacterium
GTAGCAGGAACAATAATTGTATCATTTGGCAATAGTTGTGGATTTTGGGATTCATTGCCAGATTCAATAAACTTTTTTACATTGAGTGAGATTAACTTCTCGCTGCTGTCCCCCATTGCTGTTCGAATAAGCCGTATTTTTTTGAGTTGGGCATCTTCCAACGGCCCGCCGGCATAAGAAATTAGCGAAACCAAATCCGTATTGGTAGGAACCAAATATTGCCCTGGCATTTTTACGAAACCCCAGATATTCACACGAATCAATAATTGATCCTGATTGCCAATGACATATTGCGCCCCTCTGTTCTGGTAATTGGCAAGCGGACGTTGTTGGGCCTGCAAAAGCCCACCAGAAAGCAAAACTGCCAAAATAATTAAAACAACGCCCGATTTTTTCCAACCCATTTTATTTCTCCCTAAATTATTTCATTCCGGTACTGTAAAAATCTTCCAATTAGACTCGGAACCTGAATTCGTTTCGGAGCCAACCTCGTCCACACGCCATGCATACGTTTTATTGATTTCAAGAGATTTCTCCACAGCCAACCCATCGCTATTGTACGCTACTGTCTCCCGCTGTCCCTGATAACTGGGATAAACCATTGTTATCCAGATTGGCGTGTGTTGAGTGTTTTTATAGAGACGCAAAATATAATAAATCGGCGCTACCCATGAAGTGCTCCACTCAAAAACCGGATGCGTATCCAGAGTGTTACCAAGGCTGGTAACTTTACCAAGCAATTTATAATCCACCGTATCCGATGGCAAGCTTTCCCGGCCATTTAATCCCACAGCCGTTACATAATACCAGTAACGACTGCCAATCTGTACATTCTGGTCAATAAAGCTTGTATCGACATTCGACACATCTGCCAAAAACCGAAAACTTCCGGATTCCGTCTTCCGCTTGTAAACTTTCCAGATGCGAATTTTCATCAACGGACGGTGCCATTCAAAAAAAACTGCATCCATCTCAGGGATGGCATCAACCCCTTTTTCAATTGCTGAATTTTCAGCCGACTTTGGAACAATAACAGGAGGATCCGGCTTCCTGACTTCCGGACCGGAAGAACTCGATTTGCAAGATAAGATAGAAAAAATTATGATAAATAGCAAGAGGAAAAATTGTCGCCGTTCAATTTTCATTCAAAAATCCCTAAAAATGATACGATAAACCCAGGCGGTGAGACGCATTGAGCTCGTGTGTTTCAAGGGCATAGTTTACCTGAAATCTCCAAAATGAAAACCCGGCACCAAACGCCACGTGTTTTGCATGACTTCCAACACGCAAGCTCATTCGATTCCGATAATTCCATTCGATTCCAAAACCTAAAGGCATAAAAAAGCTTTTCCCCATCACAAGCAATAACTGGCTATGATACCTGGGAAGTGACTGCAGGTACGATAATCCCCACCCCAATGAATGCTTCAGGACATCGTGATGATGGGTAGACCAACTAAGGCTGGATTGGGTCAGATTTTGCCAGTTAAACCCCAGAACTAGTTTCCCCAATTTTCTGGAATCAAAAAAATCATTCAAACCCAATCGCACCTGAAATCCCATATCCAGGCTCATTCCGGAAGCCGAATAGTGCCCGATTTTTGTGTGTAGGATTTTAAGATTCAAACCCACAGGGATATCAATTTTAAATTTCGAATACAACCAGCCCAAATCAAGTGATTTCTGATTATCTTTCACAAATGTGAAAATGTAGGCTTCTTCGGCATCCGACAAGTATCCATCTGGGGTGCCGTCCGGGCGAAGCGCCGGATCGCGCAAACGCTGGGCAATATTCTCCCCTTTTAATTCAGGATAAATTGGAATATCGTCCACGCTAAATCGCACGTAATTAAAAGCAATAGCTGCTTTGTAAATCGGAAGCGTGATTCCGAGATGATCCAATCGGCCCAAAGGATTTTTAAACCCACCGAATTGCGTGGCAGCCATTGCGTGAATTTCTTTTGAAACACCGGCTATTCCCGCCGGATTCCACAGAAAAGCCGTTCCATCCGAAGAAACAGCCACAAAAGCACCGCCCAGTCCGGAGGCACGCGGGCTCACCCCAATGGACAGAAAATCTGCCGTGTATTTACCCGCAAATACCCATTCAGGCAATATTAGAAAAAGAAAAAAAAGAATGACACGTTTTCGTTTCATTTGATTCGAACAATTTTTCCTGTCTTTTCGATCGTTTTCTTTTCACCTTTTGCCGAAAATTTAAAATAATACACCCCATTGGCCACCTCTTCTCCATTTTTATCGGTACCATCCCAAGTCTGCTCGTGGTATCCGGACTCCAATGGATCGGGGTCGTCCACAAAATCCAAAAGCCTAAATCGGCGAACCAGCCGCCCGGAAACCGTGTAAATTTTTAGCGAAATATCTGCTGCAGGCGCCGTCAACTCATAAGCGAAAACAGTTTGATCCCTAAATGGATTGGGGTAATTTCCCAAAATTTTCAAATCAAAATTGGAAGCAACCCTAAAATGCAGTGAAATGGCCTTCGAACGATTCCCCATGCAGTCCATTCCCCGAACCGTCAGCTCATGCTTTCCGGCTGAGAGCTCAGGCGAAAATGTCAGGACAAGGCTATTGTCACCAAAATTTGCCTGATAGTCCGAACTTTCCTTGTCCAGGGGCTGTCCATCTAATAGAATTTCCTGAGCAGTTCCATCGGGGTGAATGCCATCTTCATCCTGCATGCTAATTGTGAATTTTGGGTGATTTCCCAGATAACCGCCATCGTAAAATGCCCTCTTGTTGGCTGAAATTGTTACCCTTGGTGAAACGGATTCATTTTTTTTAAAGAAAGCAAAGGCTCCAAGCCCCCTAATTTTTGCTTGAAACACCGTATCCTTCAGGCTCGTTTGAAGCACTTTCGCCCAGATTTTTTGTTTCGGGTAGAATTGAAACAAATCAATTTCCCTGCCAACGCGGTTCGTTAGAGAATCGCTTAAGGACAAACGAAGAGAGGCGGTGATCATTTCGGCAACGTTACTATTCAGATTTAAAACGGGAGCCCTCCAACCGGAAGGCTTGACAATTTCAATAGCCTGATCTGTTCTAAAATCGCTCCAATTGGAATTTCCAAATGAAAGCACAAACGGAACCGCACAAGAATTTTTCGAAATCGCCAGATAGACATTTCGCCACGTACAAACGCTATCAACCCGCGTGGCACTCACCCGAAACCCTTCTTTTGGAGAAAAATAAAAGGCTGGTGTTTCAATAATTGATTCAGTAAAATTGTTGGTTAAATCCCGTTCCCGAATGCTTCCATCCGAATTGACGGAAGCTTTTACCACTACCGTTCCTGACGGCAGTACAACCGCTACCCGAACCCTTCGCTCTTCGTAAGGATTAAAATTAACCCTGCATTTTCCCAAAAGCAGGGAATCACCCGATTGGATCTGCCAGAATTCAACCGGAACACCCGTGTAGGAAACGGCCGAATTGTTTTGAACGGCTGCCTGCAAAAAAATACTATCATTCACCGCGACCTGCAAGGAATTGTGCCGAAAGCGAAAATCTCCCACATTGTTCACCCGAAACGTACGCTCCGGGGAGCGAAGCGTACGCCCATTTTCCAAAATCGAAATATGATACATCACTGATTCGACTTTTTGAAAAACAACTGGCCGTGGTGTCTCAAACCGATTGATGTCGGAACGAAATTGCATCTTCAGGGAATCGGCTGCCGGCGATTCAAATGCGCAGTAAACCTTTGCATCGTGGGAGATGCCCGCAATTCTTGCCTGAATTGTAACAGAGTCTCCGACAACCACTGTGGCAGGAACGGAGCGGACGGAAATTATGGACGTCCGTCCCACAGCAACAGGCAGTGCCCCGTGATAGTTGACAAAACTTTCGCCTGCGGAAAGATCAAACGTGAGCCAGTAAAGCCCCGGTTCCAAATCTTGGGGAAGAATCATTTCAACCGGTTTTGTGGAAGCAGAGAAAGAAACTTCACCCGTTTTTTTCACAAAGCCAATTGAATCCACAAGAGTAAGCGAAAGATAACCGGTTTGAACGAGAGCCGAAATTTTCGCTCGTACGGTGTCGCCGCCCGAATAGATTTTTTGATCGGTCGCTACAATTAGCGAATCCTTAGGAAACACCGGACGCAGGGCAGGATCCCCTAATAAATTGTACTGATACACCATCGATTCTCGTTGAGGGGTAAAATATTTTGCCTGATAGTCGATCTTTCCCAGCGCAACTGCGGCACCGATTGAGGGCGCGGGATTCACAAACAGATGATGAATCAGTTGTTTGAGCAAATAGTAATCGTTCCAGACCCAGCCCACGCCGGAAGCGCCCAAAAAGGCAACAGCGCCCCGGTGATTCAGTTTCAGGAGCTGCTCTCCGAGGCAGGAAACATCGCTTGGTGAATCAAAAGCAGCGGTGAAGCAGGTCATACTTGTAATAACGGGGTAATTTGGCGCATTTTTGAGCAGGCGAATATCATCGAAACGAAGCAGCAAATTGTCGGCCCAAACAGCGCCGCCACCGTGTCCCATAAAATTCGCGTAGCTCACCCCCTGATCAAAATAGGATAACAGCTTTTGCGTGTCGCCGTAGAAAGGATCACTCGGGGGAAAGGCTGTAAATTTCTGCACCAGAAAACTTTTTGGAAGATAATCTCGAGCGAGTTTTGCATTCTGTTCATGAAAAAACTTGTCACGTCCGGCAATCATTAGCATCCGATTTCTCCAATCTCCATTCGCCGGATGGGTTTCATAAGACAGAATTTTTTCTAGCATGTGGTTCAGTTCTTCATTGGTTCGGGCGGGCAGGCGTCCGATAAAGTAATCAGGGACAAGATCGTTCCCGGAAACAAGTGTGTACCACATATCGCTCACCGAAGCACCGAACTTAATCGTCTGGTAATGGTAAACCGGCACAAAATTCACCGATTGTGCGGACAGGTTTCGCACCGCATAATTTCCATCGCCTACCAAAAGTACATACGTTGGTGCAGGTTTTTGCCAGGTGTTGTAAACATACGTCAGAAAATTCTTGATCCCCACAGGGCTTTTCTCGCCATCTGAGAACTGGTCATAAATTTCATCCGTCAAAGCTATTTCGACTGAAAGACCCTGGCTCGCCCGCAAGTCAATGAGCCGCCGGAGAGCCTCGTTCCCGGCAAAATAGGGATTCATAATAATGAGGTAATCAGCTTGATTGGCGGGATTTTTCAAATTGGATTCATAAACCAAATGGACCGATTCCGGGGTCAATTTGGCATCCGGTGTGAGGGCAATGTAGCTGGTCTGAGCTGAGGGAACGTCGTCCTCAAAAATCAAACGGTAGGATTTTTGCTTAAGCGAATCTACAATTTCCTCCACTTGACCGCCAAAAATCTGGCTCTGGCCAATCTTGAACACCTCGATGTTCGGGGAAGAGAAGCCGTCAATGGCAAACTGGTATCGCCCCGCAGGCCAGCCAACAGGACGCGTAAATTTAATGAAATTCTTTTCCGCCTTGTAGAGCCGCGGATAGGTTACGTCAAACCAATTTACAAGGAAAAAATCTAATTCATCGTCCGAATCGTTAATGATGGTAAGGGCATTTTTCTCCTCGTCCAATTGGCCTCCAAACACGCCCGCTGCAGGATCCGTTTCCAGCGAATACTTGGTTTGATCATACCAATCGCCCTGCAAAATGCGGTGGTTGGAAAGAAATGCCCGCACCTTGTGATGCCCGTAAGTCATTCCGTGCAACATAATTCTGACTTTCACAAGCCGATTAGAGTAGATATCCGGCGTGGGTAGGTCGATCGGGTAATCCTGGATTTCTCCGGCACCGATGCTGCCCCAGAACCAGTGGTCTCGGTTGACACCGGGAGTAACGCGGCTCAAGCGGCTGTACATTTTGTCCTTTTCTGCGTGAACCGTGGCCATAAAATTGTGAGGTTTGTAAACCCGCATGGTTTCAGCGGAAAAGAATCCTCCGTTCTCTACACCGTAATTGTTGCCGGGCGAATCACCCCAGACAACAAAATAGGCTGATTCCAAAGCGTAGGGATCGTAGACCATGTCGTCGGCATCAGGGTAGAGTGTGTTGTAATTGGGATGCCCCCAGAATTCAAAGCTGTCTCCGGGGTCAAATCGCCCGTCATCCAGGCCGTGGCTTACAAAGGGGATTGCCTTGTCCTTTAATTTTAGGGATAAATTGGCCCAGTTGACTTTCTCAAGTGGGATTTTTTGCTCTTTGAGGAAACCGTAAGTAATCCTGTACCAGCCCTCTTTGGCCACCAAGAGTCTGAAACCAGTTACTTTTCGCTCCGAAGGCGAGATAAAGCCAGGCTTTCCCAGATGCAAGTTGGAAGTTGCCACAGCCACATTTTTGACTGTGCTGGGGTTCAACACCATTCCTTTCACCTGCTGCAAAATGGAGGCACTTTCCGGAACGGATCGAGTCCGTTTCTGAAGGCCTGAAGACCCCCAGTCGATTCGAATGACCAGCGTGTCAAAAAACGTGACTGTTTTTTGATCTGCCGATAAATGAAACGGAAAGACCTGCAACGACCACAGCGGAAATTCTCGAAACGTGCCCAGCTTTTGCACCTTTAATATGGGCACATTTTGTTCCTGTGAAAGTGAAATCCATGGGGCTGGCTTTTCACGAATAGAGCTATCGCCAATGGAAATTTCTTCAGGTGATTTTAAGCTCCCGAATATGGAAATGTCCTGCCGATGCGAATGCAAAAGCACAGCTTGAGGTTTTTTGGAGAAACTCACAAGGGAGAAACTGCTCGCAGGGAAAATGCTAAGTTCATTCCCAAACATAAGCAAGTGGTGTCTTATAAATTCTTTCAGGTAATCGGAGCGAATATTTTTGTCAGGAAAATTGTACACAACGCGAAGTGTGATTCCATCGGATGTTTTGGAAAGGACTTTGTGAGTTTCAAATATATTTGATTGAGGCAAGGAAGGGCTGGCCCAAGCAAAAATCCAGCACAAAAAAACAATTGCTCGCAACAGGTTTTTGAAGTTTTTCATCGACCTGTAAACTCCATTTTCGAACTTACTTTTGGAATTTATTTTACAGAAATTATTGTTTTAGAAACAAAAATTATTGATGATCACTTCGTTTTACAACATTGGGGAAATCAGTGTGAGCACAAGAGGCTGCCTTTATGACTGAAGGCAAAATCCCCAAGATAATTCCTTTTTCCATAGAAATCTTAAGCAAATATTCTTAAAAAATCAAGTTATTTTTTAATTTTCTTAGCTTTCCACCTTAAAACTTTTCTCCAACAACTCCCTTAGTTCATCATCCCCCAGGTTCTTTTTCATTTTGCCATTCATTGCCACTGAAATGTAGTGCGTTTCCTCGGACACCACAATTATCACGGCATCAGACTCTTCCGAAAGCCCCAGGGCTGCGCGGTGGCGTGTGCCATACCAGGGTTCCAATGTGTCACTTTGGGAAAGAGGCAGAATACATTTAGCGGCTTCAATGAGTTCATTTTGAATAATCAATGCCCCATCGTGCAAGGGAGAAAGAGGGTTAAAAATCGAAATAATCAGCGGAGCTGAAACCTCCGCCTGAATTCGAATCCCTGTTTCAATAATTCCTCGAAGCCCCATTTCGCGCGTCATCACAATTAATCCGCCAATGCCAAGTTTGGAAAGCTCCACGGAAGCCTTCACGACTTCATTGACGACTTTGCTACCTCGAATGCGCACAAAACGGCGAATAAGAGGCAGATTTCCCAGGTAGAGCAAAATTCGCCTCAATTCCGGCTGAAACACAATCACAAAAGCTACCAGCCAGATTGTTCCAAGGCTGTCAAAAATCCACGACAGAGTTTTCATATTGAAGATTTTGGCCACTACCGACGTGAGCAAAATGATCACCCAACCGGCGATAATTTGAATGGCTCGCGTCCCCCGAATCAGAAGGTACAATCGGTACAGAATGTACGAAATGACCAGAATATCCAGCAAATCAATAATCGTAAAATGAAGAAACTCAATCCGAAAAAGCGTAAGGTTTAGCCGATCCATTCACTGTACCTTTGAATCTGATAATTGGTTATCTGAACACTACATCGCGTCTGATCGAAAACACTTGAAAAATGTAAGGCAAGCATCTTGCTTACATTAATTTGCTATTAGAAACAAGGAATTAGCTAAATCAAGTTTTATAAGCCGCAATTAAGGCCAATAACGCCACGGATTCACGAATTTTATTCAGATAAAAATGTAATTTATACATTCGCGGCTCATTCTTTTGCCAAAAAGATATGGTTATTCGATAAATCCAAATCCGCCAGCGGGCAAAGCAATCTCCCGTTCAGCCGGACTTGCCTGCAAATATATCTGCGATTTGGGCGGCGCGTTTGGCTTCTTTCACATCGTGAACCCGAATGATGTGAGCGCCATTGATAATCCCAACGGTACTGGCGACGAGTGTACCCTCCAATCGTTCCTTTGGAGGGCGATTTAAAATCTTGCCCAAAAAAGATTTTCTAGAAGGCCCAACCAGAATGGGCGATTCCAGCATTTTCAAGGCCGCCAGTTCCACCAAAATCTGATAATTGTGAAACCACTGCTTTCCAAAACCGATGCCGGGATCGACAATGATTTTTTCGGGCGAAATACCTGCCTGTAGCGCAAATTCCCGTCTCTCCGCCAATTCATTCAAAATCTCACTCATCAGATTTCCATACTGCGGGTTTTGCTGCATATTCCTGGGATTTCCTCGAATGTGCATCACAACAACGGGAACACCAAACTCAGCGATTACAGATGCCATTTCAGGATCAAAACGCAAGCCGCTGATATCGTTAATCATATCGGCCCCTGCTTTCAGCACTTCACGGGCTACCGACGCTTTGGTGGTGTCAATAGAAATCGGAACAGGAACGTTGTCCCGAATGGCCTCTAAAACGGGAAGCACACGCCCCAGTTCTTCATCGGCAGAAAGCGGATCTGCGCCCGGGCGGGTGGATTCACCACCAATGTCCAGCACATCGGCGCCGGCCTCTACCAGTTCACGGGCTCGCGCGCGTGCACGCTCCACATCCAGATACTCTCCACCATCTGAAAAGGAATCGGGCGTGACATTCAAAATTCCCATGATTCGAGTTCGCTCCTTCCACTTCCAAACTTGATCGGAAATCGCAAGGGGGAGAGGAAAATAATCATCAAAATAGACTTTTTTAAATTTCTTTAAATCTTCAAGAAATGGAGCTCCCCAGTTTTCTCCGAAACAGCGAATCAGTTGATCAATCGTTCTGCGGGTAACGACTAGACGACAGGAATAGTCATCCGTCGGCGAGCCGTCGAATTCAAGGATGCTCGACTTTGGGATAGATTCCATACAGAGGTTTTTGCCCGATTTTTCCGGAAAACGAATATCCATTCCACAAACCTTCGCGGGAGTTGGTGGCAGCAATTGCCCCGGCTGTTCCAGAAACCGCCAGTCTGAAATCAATGAAAATCCGTACACGCGAATCATCTAATAGCCTTTCGATTTAACAAAACAATTAGATGTTTTCTGGCTTCCTCGGCAAAGGGATCGTTCGGTCCCAATTTAAAATGAATCCGCTTGCGCAGAAAATAGATGGCCTTGTCAATTTCTCCCTTCTGTTCATAAATCTTCGCCAAATAAAGATAGGAATTCACAACATCTCCAAAGGCGAGAGCTTTCTGAAAATAGGAGATCGCCTCGTTAGATTTTCCTTCGAGAAACGCAATTACCCCTAAATTGTAAATGGCAGCGGCATCGGTAGAATCCTGTCCGACCAATTTTTGGAAAATGTCCTGGGCCTTTGGATATCTGGCGATGTTAATGTAAAATTTTCCCAGCTCCATTAATCCATCTTTTAAATTCGGGTTGAATGCTAGCAAATCCTTGTAGGTCTTTTCGGCTTCGGCCAAATCGTGCTGGCGGTACAAAATATCTGCCAGAAGCAGATGACCTGGGATGGAAGCAGGATTCACAAAAAGTGCCCTATGCAGGATTTGTCGGGCAGAATAAAAACCAATTTTTCGCAAACGAGACGGATGCAAGCGAGATAGGGCAATGTACAGGGCATCGGAATTTGGGTACAAGTAGTAACTTTTGAATAGGCTTTCCTGAGCCTTACTCCAGATTTCCATAAAAATGTAATATTTTCCCTCGAGCAAATGTACAAGAGACCAATTCGGAGCTGCTTTCCGGGCATTGATCACAGCGGAATATGTGGTCGCCAGGTCATCTGCCAGGTACTCGCCCCGGGCTTGTTTAGCGGCAACCTTTTGAAGGTAAACCTCGGACAATCCCGCCCAACCCAGACACGAGCGAGGCCACCGGGTTAGAATTTCTTGAAACGATTTTTCGGCATCCGCTAAATTATTTGCGAGCAATTGCAATTTCCCCCTTGCAAACTGCCTCCACTGATCCGGGGTAAAGTGAAAGTTAACCCGCCTAAGTCGGGCTACTTGTTCCGATGTGTCCTTATCCGTGTAAAACCCGCGCAGCCAGGCGTCAATTGCCTCCGAAGCGGTTTCCCCTGAATACGACTTGCTTTTCTCCCGATTTTTCCGATTGAGATCTTCGGATACACAAATCAGCCGCTTTGATTCTGGAAGCCAGTGAACCCAAACAAGGACGTCTGTTTTCATTCGTTTTAGGAAGGATCGAATGGAATCCTTTTGGGTTGAACAGGCTTTCGGAATAACCCTGTACACCCAATCAGGCGAGTACACAAGAAATCCCCCGGGCGGAAGCCAGCGGGATAATTTAAGAAAGGCTTCGTATTGAACCGCGTAGGATTGCGGTTGAGAGGGATCCAACAAAAAGCCATTAGGACAGGCAAGAGCTATACGCTCGTGTTCAAGGGGAGGCCGAAATATCCACCAGAGCCCCCCATAAATTAAAATAGACAGGACAAAAATCCATGCCAGCCATTTCGTGAATTTTCGCCTGTCTACAATTTCTGACATTCGATAAACAAACCAGGCAGTAAACCACCCAATCAGGATTAATGCGATCCACACCCAGAAGCCCCCTGGCACGTCTGCCGAGAGAACCCCGAACCATTGCCTGATCATGAATTCATCCTAAA
>CAZMRE010000064.1:0-11019 GCA_964568545.1 uncultured Deferribacteres bacterium
TGAATGCCGTGTTTTTTCCAGAGAGCAACGTCTTGCGGATCAAGCTTCAAAATCTCCCGCTGAAGCACAAAAGCCTTTTCATCCTGATTGGTCCACGAGTAGAGTTGAGCCAATTTTTTCAGCGTTTTTATGTCCTTGGGATTAAGTTGAACCGCCCTCTCGTAGGCATGAATGGCTTGCTTCTGTTTTTCCGTCCATGTGTAAAGTGTCCCCAGTTGCAGCCAATACCGGCGATTTTCTGGGTATTTGCCTGCCAGTTTTTTGTAAACATCAATCGCCAGATCAAATTTTTCAATTTGAACGGCATCTGCCGCCAGATGCTCTTCTACCAGTTTGGAGAAAGAATGATCGGTTCGCCAGCCGTTCAAAAATTCCACCGCCAGTGAAACCTGCCCCTGCGCCTCCAGCGAATCGCACAGGGCCAACACATCCTGTTCACCGAAGGCCTTTTGCTTTTCCAACTGGGAAAAAGCAGCTTTTGCCGCAGAAATCTTGCCCTTCTGAACAAGCCGGAGTATCTCTTTAAAATTCTGTCCGGGAAAAACCTCTGCAGAAAAAGTCAGGGCAAGAATGGCCACGGACAAAAGCAGAATTATTTTTTGTAATCGCGTATTCATGTTTGCCTTTAACTGTAATATTCCGGGTGAAGCGTTTTCTCCCCCACAAGATGCTGGCGCGATCCCGAAAAGCGGTCTTTTATTTTCTGCCACACGTTTCGCCTGTCAGGCTGAACGACAGCACTGAGCGGCTGCAAGGAAAATATTAAAAAATCAATTTGATTCACCGTTTTTAAAAGAAGCGGCCAGGCAATTAGAGAGGTCATCCCCGCCGCAAGCAAGAATCCAAAACCGTAAAACCGCGTACCCAGCCGAATGGACACCCAGGTGAACACAATGTTCAATCCGGCAAACAGGGTGCTTAAAAGTAGCGCCTTTTTACGCATTTCATAGTAGAGAAAAATGACATTAATGTTCAAATTAATCACATGAAAAAAGACCCCGATTAGCATGATTCGAAACAACCAGATCGAGACTCCGTGGTAGTGGATAAAAACCAGTACTGGCTCAGCAAAGACAATCAACAAAAGGGTCACAATTCCCTGAAGCCGCACCATTCCCTTCATGCCTTCCTTCAGAGTAGCAATCATCTCCCTTTTTTTATTTTCGATTAGAAGAAGGGGCTGGTTGAGCACTCCTTTGATAAAATGACTGTAGTCTTTGTAAAAATTTGTCTCTGTTAGGATTAAAAAATACGCCAACGCCGGGACAATTGACAGAAAGGCCAGGAAATTTGGGACATCATAAAAATTAAAGGTATAAAAGAGCGATGCTCCCTGCTGCTGTTTGAAGTACCACCAGAAAATGAATTTGTCTGCCCAGAGTCCAATATTGTACACCACACCAATCAAAGCGATTTGAGGATAGCGGCGAAAGTAGTGAAAATACTCATTGCTCCAGTACGAGTTCTTTTTCAGATGACGCGTGGTAATGTGAAAAATTATACCCGCAATAAACCACTGCCCCGCGCAAAAGCCGATCAGTCCGCCTGTTACAGAAAACCGCGGAACCAGAAAATAGGCAAGTACGATGCTGAGAATGGTTCCCCCAAGATAGCTCCAGACCAGTTTCTGGTACTCTTTTGAGGTGCTCATAAATCCAATAAGCTGCCAAATAAGCGAGACGCCCCAGAAGGTCAGCACCCCGAAAATCTTGTACAAAAGCACATTGCCAACCGGTACGTACACCTTCAGGAGAATATAAAAGGGCACGGCAACAAGAAATACTAAAAATGTGACCAGTCCAAGGGAGGCCATAAGCCCGGGGAAAATCTCGTCCGGGCGTTTGGCAAAATCTTTGTCAGCTACGTAGCGGGTAAACACAATCTGTGGAGCGCCCGTGAGAATAAGTGAGAACGCAAAGGTGTACACAATGGTCACCGTAAAAATGCTGACCGCACCCACCTGAAAAATGCCATAGCTCAGCCAGGCGATAATTCCCACCGTAAGAATTGTGAGAATCACCGGCCCGGAACTGATAATGGATCCGTAAAAGAACGCCTGAATGGTCGAGGAAAGCGTTCCTTTCCGCACTAATTTTTGTAATTCAAATCCAATACCGGCCATGAATTGCTTCCATTGTGATTATTTTATCCGCTTTTTTGTTATTCACCACAGGAGTATGCCGTGTACTTTTTACAGGCCATATCCGCCTTTGCGCGGTAAAACTGCTTTTTCCTGCAAATACCTTTGGTAAATCCGGCCATACTTTTGAATTAGAACCTCAAGATTGTACTCCCGAATTGCCCGCTCACGAGCGCTCAAAATGCATTTCCGCCGAAATCCTTCGTCAGTAGCAAATCGAATCACGCCTTTGGCAATTTCATGGGGCTTTTTTGGAGGCACCACAATTCCATTCTCCTGAACAATATCCTCCACATCTCCCACATTTGTAGCTACTACTGGTACGCCAGCTGCCATCGACTCAATAATCGCCAGGGGCTGTGCCTCCTTGATGCTCGTCAGGCAAAGCACGTCCAGAATCGGAAAATACTTCTTCACGTCCACCTTACCTGTATAGGTTACCGAACCCTGAAGATCCAGATTTTTGACCAGAATTTGAAGTTCCTCGTAATAATTTGCCTGCTCGTCACCAGGGCCAATCAAATAAAAATGGGCATTTTTGATCCGATCTTTTACAATCCGTGCAGCCAAAATAAAGTTTTTCACATCCTTGATTGCTACCAGTCGTCCCACAAATCCCACATTAAACGATGAGTGAGACTTTGGACGAATAGAAATAAAATCTCGAACTCGAATACCGTTCGGAATCACTTCCGTCCGTTCTGGTGAAGCACCCATTTCAATCTGCAATTTCTGATTCTTCCGGAAAAGCGCGATAATTTTGTCCGCGTGAGCATAGGCAATTTGCGCCAGTGCGTAAAAATTGTTCCGCCACATTCGTTTTTGGTAACCCACGTAAAGATCGGACTGATTGATTTCAATTTCACGCTCTTTGGCGTAAATGCCATGCTCCGTGAGAATAAAGGGCTTCCGCTTTTGTATTTTAGCGAGAGCTCCCAGAAATCCTGCATAACCGGTGGAAATAGCATGGTAAATATCAGCCTGCGGAATGGAAGCCTGTGCCATTTGAAACATGGGAATGTGAACCGCCCGCCAGGCCCAGTAATATCTGACAAAGGGTGAGATTGGGTGATGCACATTGTATTTTTTTGTAATCAACTCCCACCCCTGTAAATCCCTGAACCAATTTTCCACTTTCAAAGCGTTAGGGTTCTTCGGGTCAAATAGTTTAATGAAATCCTCAAAATTTTCGAAATGGCGCGCCTCCATCTCATCATGAAATTTGCTGATCTGTTTCCATTGCTTTTCCGCATGGCGCTTCCGGGTTCCTGCCTTCAGTTTTTCCGAAAGCCGAATCTCCACTAAATCCACCACATTGGGAGGCAATTTAAATTTGTGGGGTTGGCCTTTATCGGGAACAACTGTCCAGATCAGAAATTCAATTTCAGGCAGATTCGCAATCAACTGCTGAACCC
Organism: uncultured Deferribacteres bacterium; assembly: GCA_964568545.1. GTDB lineage: Bacteria > Zhuqueibacterota > JdFR-76 > JdFR-76 > BMS3Abin05 > BMS3Abin05. The sequence goes on from CAZMRE010000064.1 coordinate 3,556, forward strand.
ACACGGACACGCCGCCCATCACGTAGGGGTAAGCTCCTTCTACAATCAGGCACACACGCGGTTTCGAGAGATCAGCCAAAGCAATTTTCCTCTTGATTAAATTCCATTAATGAGCACACTCACTAATCTTTCACCCTTTTCCGCAGAGTCTGTAATTGAAAGGCAGCAAGACCAACCAACACTACCGCTAATGCCCACAGTTTGATTCGATCCGCTGCAAAGTGAAAAGAATTTACAGGTCTTAAAATAAGAACAGAGCGATTTTTAAGAAATGCCCGAAAGTTCAATGTTCCATCGGCACTGCTGCGAAAAGTTCCGCCGGACAATTTCCCTTGAGCCCTCAATTTTTTCAAATTCAGCACAGCGCCTAACTTGTATTCATCAGCCGTTAATCCGGTCAGATTAACCAGCTCAAAAACCCTTTTAGGCGGGAGATTTTTTAATTCCGCCCGAAATTGACCGTATCCGTTTGCCCAGATTTTAATTGAATTCCCGCCAGTGCGCATAAAATCAACCGGGCGATTAAATTCCGACAAATAGAGCACCTGCATTTCCGTTTTGCCCAATACAATGCGGTGATCTTTTTCGGCATTAAAATGAACCAGCAAATCCGGCCCTTCGTGCGTAAAACCGAGCACATTTTGCGATTTTTGAAGATTAACATCCTCCGGCATGTTTCGGAAACGAATGGTTCTGGCGAATCCATTTGAACGAACCCGGAAATCATTTTCGCCTTCGCGGAAAATCCGAGTCGACAAAAAATCCTGCACCATCTGCACGTATTGAGATGTCCTTACAAAATTCCAATCCTGATGCCGGGCAAAATTTAACACCTCCCGAAGTGCATTCCAGCTCGGTTTGACTTCCATGCTGTAGTAGTGAAAATAAATGTCCGCGGGCACCCGCCGAAAACCGGATTCGGAAAATTTCAATGTCTCGATCAGGTGCTTGAAACCATCATAAGGGGGCTGCCAGAGATTTGTAAACTCGTACTCGTTACTGGCGCGGGCGTTGATGCGTATTTCATTTCCAACCTGTGCGTAAGGGGGATAAAAATCACTAATGGAAGGGTAATTGGCGTCCAGGCGGCCGCCTCCGCCGTTGATTTGCAAAATATTATTCACTCTGGCAATCTTGATTTGTTCGGCTGTGGGATTACACATACCCGTCCAGAAAAACAGGCGGGTGGATTTTCCCGGTGGAAGCAAATTTCCCCGAATGTAATGGACGGAGTGCACAATTTCCATTTCGGGGTCGAAGTGGTAATTGGGGATGGAATCCAGCTCCAGCTTGCCCGTCCGCCAGTCAAAGGGGTGCGCCAGGCCGTGACTGGCCGCTTCCACATTTGGCAATCGAAATTCCTCCCGTGCCAACCGAACGCGTTGTTTGTTTCCCAGAAAAACGGGGTCAATTTCACCCTCAATTATGGAAATCGAAAACGGAAGCCTAAATTTTTTCAACACCCAATCCTTGAACAATTCGGCGCAGGTGTGCCAGTGATCAATCTTTGAAATAATACTGAATCCGTCACCGTCCAGATGAATAAAGGCAAGGCGCTTTCCGCCGAGCGTATTGAGATCGACGACGGGCAAAGACACTGCGTCAAAGGTGCTGGCAAAAAAGCGGAAGGGATTCACATAAAATTGCTTCCGTCCAATCGCTTCGTGCAGTTTGTAAATGGCCCCGTTTTGAATAAATCCGCCGCGAGGGAAAAGGACGGCCGCATCGTTGACGATTCCATTCCTTTTCAACGTCAACAGCACACGATTTTTCGGAGAAACAGAATGAATATCGTAAAAATAATCCAGCTCATCAGACCTCAACGTCCGCTCGTAATCAAAAAAAGCCGAATCTTTTCGGATGATTTTCACCCCTTTGCCGTCCCAATTTTGCAGCCCCGACTCAAGTCCCAGCTCTTGCAAAAGTGCGTTCATCTCACGAACATCAGATGCAGTGATGTCCCGTCCGAATTCCCTGTAGGCGCCAAAGTGACCCAAAACCACCACACGAAGCTGCGTCTTTTTCAACACCATATTCAGCCATTTTCGATAGCGATGCGCGTGTTTCATTTGATCTGTAATAAACCAGGTTAAAATTCCACGGTAGGTCTTAAGTTCGTCCAAAGAAGGCAGATTTTTTTCAGCATCGGCGTACACAACAACCAGCCCCAGATTATTCAGAGGCAGTTGAGCGAGCTGGTAAATTTCGTTCACTTCTTCTGTTCGTTTCTCGCTGCCCTTGTACAGAGCCAAAACCTTCCGTGCCACCTCTTTGCTCTGGACGGTTTGTGAAAATACTTGACCGTTTAGAAGAAGAATTCCGGCAAAAATAAAAAGAAATTTTCTAATTAAACGAGCCATTGCTTTTCCAGTAAAGATGCGCGTGGTATTCCTCAATTTGTTCCGAATGAACCGGCACAATTCGCATAATGCGTTTCACGGTGTCAAACTTTTTCAGATTGAAATAGATTTGAGCCGATTCAATGTATGCCCGCGGATCGCCGGGATTTCTGCCAATTGCCTCCTTGAAATCTCCAAGAGCTTTCTTGAAATCTCCCAACATTTCAAAAACCCAACCCCGATAAAAATAATTTTCCGAATTCTTTTGACCCATTTCAAAATTCCTGTTCAGAACAGCTATGGCTTTCTTCAAAAAGAACTCCTGGAGATTTTTCCCCGCCATCATCTGACGCGCGTAATCGATGTAAGTGCGGGCCAATTCCGTTCTCAATGCGGTGGCATTTGGATTTTTTTTCAATTTCCGCTCCAGATCGTAGATTTGAGCCTGCATTTCATTGTCGATTCTCTCCAATTCAGAGGCGGCGTACAGGCGCACCTCTTCGTCAACATCCATTAACATAAAATGCAGCAATCGAATTGCAAAGGGCGTGTGTTTCTCTGCAATTTGCCGTACGGCTATTTTACGCACGTCGGGGTCCGGATCGTGTACACTATCCACAAGGGGTTCCATTGTGAGCGAATACTCCACGTATTCCCCAATGCCAATAATTCCCAGAGCCAGAGCCTGCTTGGCTTCATTTTCATTTTCAGGAATGAAATGATCAGCGGGACGGTTCCGCTGTTTCTTTAAATCAAGATAACGATCCCAGTTCATACGTTTACCACTTTTGATTTCTGTGGATTTCGAGTTATTTTGCTCAATTTCAGGGAATTTCGGGTCATGATCACCATGGCTTCCAGCGTTTCAATGGAAGGATGGAAACTGGATGCTCCAAAATAAAATTGCAGGCTTTGTCCCCACGCCAATTGCTTCTGTGATCGAATTTTCCAGGCCTTCACACGATTGATTACGGCAAGCACGCCTTCCGTATTCGTCATTGGTAAAGCCAGGCAAAAAAGCCCCTCTTCCGTACCAACGCCCAAAATATCCACGGTGCGGAACAACTCCTTTAATCCCGCGCTCATCCATTTCAGTGTTTTGATCTTAGCATCATGACCGAATTTCTTTTCAATCTGGCGCAGATCTTCCACGGCTACAAAAAGCAGCGAAAAATCCAGGTGGTAGCGTGCAGCCTTCCTAAATTCGACATCTGCCATTTCCAAAAACGACTCGTATTTCAGCAAATCCGTAACCGGATCAATAGTGACCATCTCCTGTAAATCCTGGTACTTAATAATATTTTTCAGAGCGGGTACGGCCAGTTCAGGAATGAGTGAAAGAATTCGAACGGTAGAGAGATTCAATTTCAGGAAGGGAATGTCATCCACTGTTAGAACCCCGACAATAACGGGACCCATTGAAATAGGCACATACACGTAGGCGCGGTTTGGTGATTTCTCCCAGACGGCGAGGTCTTTGGGATTATCAGAAATCTCCTTAATGGTAAAAAGGCGGTTTTGCTGAATGACTTTGCCAAGAATCCCTTCGTACAGAGGGAAATCCTTGGGTTTGTCTGGTTTACTGTCCCATCCAAACTCTGCCATTCGCCGAATTACATTGTGAGAATAATCAATCATGTAAACACTGGCTTTGTTCGCACCCGTAAATCGTGAGGCCAAACGCGCCAGCGCCTTGTAGAAGTCCATTTCATTGAGCGTTTCGAGGGTTTGCGTTGCCTTGTAAAGGGAATGAACCGTTTCCTCCTGACTGACGATTCTGCTTTCCAGCTCTTCTTTGATGGCCGTCACAATTTCCAATTGCTCCTTCAGTCGTCCGTTTTCAGCCTTGAGATCAGAATTTTCATTCCGAAGACCTCGCTCGTAACTTTTGTTAAATCCCCGCATCTCTCCAATAATCACCGCCGTGATGAAAAACGAAAAAACTGGAATTAAAAATAGCGACTGCGCAAGCAAACTCAGGGAAAAGTAGGGCTGATTTTCCAGAAATACGTACAGAGCCAAAATGACCATTGCAAGAAAGGCTGAAATCAGACCTTCTTTGAGACCGAAACGCCCCGAAATAAGCAGTACTACCAGTAAATACGGGTGCGGATTTAACCCAAGAAATCCGGGCATCTCCGGAAAAAGCAGAATATTGATACTAATGATTACCAGAAAAAACGTGGCCAAACTGAACACCACATCCTGAACATATTTATTTTTCATGGATCACGCCTGTTTAAGGATGACAAGAACTCAATGTCATCGAAATGGGATTTAGTTTCTACTCCGGGCCTCCGCACCGGCTTTGCTGATTTCTTCTTATTAAAATGCCTTGCCTCGGAAGGCAAAAGCACAGCGATTGCCTCTTCTTCCGTTCGAAAATGCGGGAAAAGTCGATCCAGCGAATACAATTCAAAAAGCTGGGTGAGTACCGCATTGTCGTAAATCATCCCGATTTTTTTTGCCCGTTTCTGGGCAAATGCTTTTAAATGAATCAGCGTGGCAATGCCGGTGCTGTCGATGTTGCGAATGACATTCAGATTAATAAAAACGACCTTCTTTGTTTGAATGTATTCTTCCCCCTTTTTCCTAAAACTCTGCGCATTGGCCGTAATCAGTGAATCGGGGCGTAGAATCTTTAAAATGGCATACTCGGGCGCATTCTTCACAGCAAGCTGAATGGCGTAGGGATTTCCATCGCTCACTTTTTTGGTTTTCTCAACCAAACTGTGAATCGCTGCTTCCAATGTCTCGTGAATCTCAAATATTTTGTGAAGACGAGTAATAAACAGCAAAAGGCGAATTTGATCCCCCACGTTGACCAGAATAACCCGCCCTTTATTGCCCACAACCCTCTTGCGAATTTGAATGAGCGAAGAAATGGCTGCACTGTCAAAGAATTCGATATTCTGGCAATCCAGAACGACTGAAATTCCCGTTCTGACGTGCTTCAGCACCTCTTTAGCAAATTCACTGGCATTGACATTAGTAATGGAACATTTCTGAGAAAATCGAACAATGATAAAATTATCGCGATCCTGAATATTCAAGCCATTCATGCGCATTCCAATGGGTAAATTCCTCTATTTCGATTTAAAATAAATCTTTTGAAACCGGTAATCCCCAACATATAAAACCAAACCGTACTGCCGGCACAACCGGTACCAATCCGATACATTCACTTCTTCACTTGCTGGGAAATAATCCACCACAAACACGGGAATGCGGTATTTCTTTTTGATTTTTTGCAAGTTTTGCAAGATTTCCCAGACATCTCCTATTGAACGTACGTGCGGCGATTCCTCCCCCTGAGGATTGGTCAACACGTTTTCCACAGCCAGGCCATTTACATCTTCGGCGACTTGCTGCAGAAGAAATCGTCCGTTGTTCAAAACGAGAAATTCTTCAGGGAATTTTTTGTGGAGACTTTTAATCAAGTGAATCATTGCGTCTCTCAATTCCGGGTACCTTTCCGGAGCTGCCAAATCCACCGAATCCAGAAAAAGTCCCTGAGTCCCTCCCCGGATAATTCGTGGAACAATTTTATTTAGCAACAACCTTCGCCACCCGCGCCTACGGACGTCCACAAAATAATGATCAGGCCATTCAGGATTTTGCTCCAAAATCCATTTATCGGGAACGAGCGGTTTGTACCAGCGAAATGTTTCCAATTCGCCGACATTTAGATAAGCCAGAACAATTTTCCCCTGCTTTTCCAGTTGATGAATATCCCTTTCAGAGTAGGTATCCGGATCGAGAACAACCAAATCGAAAGAGGAGAAATCTGACAGCGGAACCTTTTTATAACTAATTGCAAAAGAACGGACATTTTCAAGTCCCGGCCTGGCCTGTATTTGATGACCTGAATGAAATACATAAGGGGCACATCCAACGTACATCACCACAAAACTCAAAACGCAAGCGGCCGAAACCCACCATTTTCCCTTCATTTAACCAGCCACCGCTTTAATCAAATTGAATTTATATTTCTGCTTTTTTTGCACAAATTGCTACTGGGAATTATTTTAAAATTTTGCCAAATCCGCGCATGGCAGATTGAATTCTATTTCACATATTTTTTTGTTGTTTGTATCTGAAACAGGCCTATTTTCCGGCAAATCAAAACATTTCTTCATCCAAAATAAAATGATTCGTTATGCAGGAATGACAATTATTTATCGGGAGGAAAGAGGAGTTTCTTTAATGAAACAAGGCGAATAAAACATTCATTTTTAAGAAGTTCTTTGGAATTGATTATTAGATCTGAATCTGATGGTATTTATTGAAGAGGGTTTTTAATTCAAAATGCAAAATCAGCAGCGCATTTAGTGCTACCGTACCCAGAATGGCTGTCATAATGGCCAACTGGTATTTGACCGCAATCATGGGAGAGGTTCCGGATAGAATCTGACCGGTCATCATGCCGGGAATGCTCACAATGCCCATGCTGCTCATTGCCATCAGTGGCGGCAGCAAGGCTGCCCGAAAGGCTTTGCGGTAAGCATTTCGTGACGCCTGTGAGGCAGTGGCTCCCAGAGAAAGCAGGGTTTCAATCCGAAGACGATTTTGTTTGATTTCGCTGTAAAAGCGTTCCAGAGCAAGGGCACTGCCGTTCATGGAATTTCCCATAATCATGCCTGCCAGCGGGATAAAATAGCGCGGTGCAAACCAGGGGCTCGGGTGTACAACACCAAACACAAAATAAATTGTTATGCTGCCTCCCCCAACCAAAAGCGATAAAATTACAATGCGACGAATGCCTGCGAACTTCACTCCGGTTCGCTGAACTACCGCCTGAGCCGCCCAGAAAACCATCCAGAGAAACAAAAGCAATACCAGAATCCAGGATTGAATGGCAAAAATGAATTTCAGTACAAATCCCAAAATCAGTAGTTGCAGTGTCATTCGCGCAGCCGACACCAAAATATCTTTGCCTAATTTCAGGCGTTTGAAAGCGGCAATAGCAAACACAAATGCCACAAGAAAGTAAGCAACGAGGAGTTGCACCAAGCTTAAATCAATGATTCCCTTTTCCATCCAATGCCTCTTTCATAAAAGCCCTGATTTCGTCATTCGAGGCTTCTGACCGAACGGCGATAATTTTCCCCTGATCCATAAACAC
>CAZMRE010000065.1:0-10810 GCA_964568545.1 uncultured Deferribacteres bacterium
ATTGCCTGGATTTACGAGAATGAGCTAACCCTAAAAGACCAGGCATTGCATGCCTACGAGGCATTGAAAAAGGAATTTCCAAAAACATCCTATTCCACGATTGCCGAGAAAAAATTGAAAGCAGTAGAAGCTGCCGAAAAAGCTCTTGCGGACACAATGAAAAAGAATCATGCAAAAAAGGAGATGTCAACCAAGGCAAGGGTTGATTTTCTTAAAAAAAGCACACATCCCGACACATCATTAAGAAATAGAAACAGGCCGTCAATCAATAATCTAGACTCTTTTATTAAAACAAAAGCGCACACACCGGGGAAGAAACCGAAGGCCAAGCAACCAAAAGCCGTACAACCTGATTCACTGCGGGAAAAGCCGTAAATGAAACCTGATCCGGTTTTGAAATCGCCAAAACCTGTTGTTGGAAAATATCCAGTCATTGAACAGATGTGGCTAAACGAGACCTATTTTAAGATTCGTATTTTGGCCGACAAGGTGGCGCAAAACGCCTATCCCGGGCAGTTTGTGAATGTGCGGCCAAGCCGAACGTACGATCCGCTTTTGCGGCGCCCCCTAAGTATCTACCTGGCGAATCCGGAAGAAGGCTGGGTGGATCTGCTGATCAAGCGAGTGGGGCGGGGGACGGAATTGTTAAGCCAGCTTAAAGTTGGGGATCAGATTGATGTGCTGGGGCCGTTGGGAAAGGGATTTGACGTCGAGAGCGTGGAAACTGCCCTGATTTTGGGAGGCGGTGTGGGAATTGCTCCCCTGGTATTTTTGGCGCAGGAACTGTCATTATTTCCCATAAAGATTTATTTCTTTCAGGGATTTCAAAACGAGTCCGAGGTGTGCTGTCTTGAAGATCTTGCTGCACTAAATGTAGAGCCTGTGGTCACCACCGATGATGGAAGTTTCGGCAAAAAGGGGTTTGTGACCGAGGCCGTTGAAGAATTCTTGAAAACTCTGGATGTGCAATCGGGAGTCAAGTTTTTTGCCTGCGGGCCGGAACCCATGTTGAAAGAAGTCAGCCGTTTGGCAGATTCTTTCGGCCTGAGCGGTCAATTCTCACTGGAGACGCGGATGGCGTGCGGAATTGGTGCCTGTATGGGCTGCGCAATCCCCACATTCGATGGTGAGGGCTACAAGCTTGTTTGCAAGGACGGTCCTGTTTTTAGCAATGGCGAGGTGCTCCTGTAATGGCGAATTTGTCGATCACGTTGGCGGGGCTAAAACTGAAAAATCCGATTCTCACGGCTTCAGGTACGTTTGGTTACGCGCAGGAATATGCCGATTTTGTTGATTTGTCGCGGCTGGGGGGAGTGGTTACAAAATCAATTACGCGGGAACGGCGCGCGGGAAATCCACCGTTTCGCGTGGCGGAAGTTCCGGGCGGAATGCTCAATTCCATCGGGCTGGCAAATGTGGGAATGGAGGCATTTGCCAGGGAAAAGCTTCCGTTTCTCAGGAAAATTCGAACCCGGGTAATCGTAAATGTTGCCGGAAATTCTATTGAAGATTACGAGGCGGTGGTGTCTCGCCTGGATGAGGAAGATGGAATCGACGCTTACGAAATTAACCTGTCCTGTCCCAATGTAAAAGAGGGAGGACTCACATTCGGGAAAAATCCAACAGAGGTGTTTCGAATAATACAGCAGGTTCGCTTGCACACAAAGCGTCCGCTGATTGTCAAATTGACGCCCAATGTGACCTCTATTGGCGATCTTGCGCAAGCGGCCGTTGATGGTGGAGCGGATATCTTGTCGGCTATTAATACTTTGGTTGGTATGGCTGTAGATGCGAAAACGAGAAGGCCTGTTCTGGGGAAAATAACGGGCGGTTTTTCGGGTCCGGCACTGAAATCAATTGCGCTGGCAAAGGTTTTTGAAATCGCTCGCCGTGTAACGGTGCCGATTATTGGAATCGGAGGAATCTTTTCCGCGCAAGATGTGGTAGAATTCCTTCTTGTTGGTGCCAGCGCGGTTCAAATAGGAACGGCCAATTTTATCGATCCCAGCATTAGTGAAAAAATTGTAGATGATCTTCAAACGTTTTGCGACGAACAGGGAGTGAAAACTGTCAAAGAACTGATCGGAAAACTTGAAATTCAAGAGAAAACGATTCTGATTGAATGACTGATTCAAACTGAAAGGGAATCTATTTTGGGACTTGGTCAATTAAAGTACCGGGTGATTGTCGCAATTATCATCGGTCCAATTATTCTGGCGCTGGCTTATTGGGGAAAACTCCCCTTTTTAATTTTTGTAGATTTTGTACTTCTTTTTGCCCTGAAAGAGTTCTATGAAATGGCGGAGCGCAAAGGCGATTTTCCAAATCCCATTCCCGGCTATTTGTTTGCGCTGCTAATAACTTGGGATTTTTATTTTTTCGATCAAAAGTTTACGCTTTACCTGTTTGCACTTGCAGTAATCGTAGTCAGCCTGTTCGAGCTTTACCGAAACAGGGGATCAAAATACCACAATGTTTCCATTACCGTTTTGGGCATTGGTTATTTGGCGGTGCTCTTGAGCTTTTTTGTGGCCATTCGTGAGTTGCCGAACCAACTGCATATTCCTTACCTAACGGGCGGCATCTGGATTTTAACGATTTTTCTAACCGTCTGGTTTGGGGATTCCGTGGCGTACTTTGTTGGAAACGCCATCGGCAAGCACAAATTGGCGCCCAAAATCAGCCCCCACAAAACCATTGAAGGTGCTGTTGGGGGATTCCTGGGGATGCTGGTAGTACCGGTTCTGGCCACGCTCTTTTTTCAAACCTACATGTCGATTGTTGAATCTTTGGGATTGGGAGCTGTTTGCGGAATATTCGGCCAATACAGCGATTTGACCGAATCTATGTTTAAACGAGATGCAGGAGTAAAGGATTCGTCTCACCTAATTCCCGGACACGGGGGCGTTTTCGATCGTTTTGATGTGTTGTTTTTAATATCGCCCTTAATTTACCTATATTTGAAATATGTTGTTTTTTAAGAAGATCCAATTCGGGAAAACTCTGGCGTTTGCGCTAGTAATTCTGTTCTTTGGCATAGTTGTTTTGGGATGCGCAACGAGAGAAAGCCGCAACGGTCTTGTAATTGGACTGCCTGCAGATGCGCGTACGCTAAACCCAATGCTAAGCACAAGTTCAATCGATCAGGACATTCAAGAACAGCTTTTCCTGCGATTGCTTCAGGAACAAACAAAGCTCAATGCCTTTTCTCCGGAATTAGCCCGGCGCTGGAGTTTTAGCGCCAACCACAAACAGGTTACTTTTACACTTCGTTCTGGCGTTCTTTGGAGCGATGGTTTTCCGGTGACGGCTTCTGATGTGGCGTTCACATTTCAAAAACAAAAAAGCCCGGAATTGGGCTGGATTTTTCAATCGGAAAAGAGCCTGATTGACAGTGTTGTGGCGCGCGACGACAGTACAGTAATATTTTATTATTCAAGGAGTTACCCCTATCAATTAACGGATGCGAACGAGGGGTACATTCTTCCAAAACATGTTTTGGAAAAATTATCTCCGGAGGAATGGAAAACGGCAGCCTTTAACCAGAACCCTGTGACGGATGGGCCATATCGATTAAAGCGCTGGATACGTCAGCAAGCGATCGAATTGGAGGCAAATCCCCTGTATTTTAGGAATGGATTTCCGAGAATAAAAAGAGTGCTGTTCAAAGTGGTTGCCGATGAATCTATTCGATTATCACAGATAAAAAATGGTGAAATTGACATTCTGGAAGGCGTCAGTGTGCGCCAGGTTGGGCGGCTGCAAAAGCGGGCAGGTATCCATGTGTCCAGTTTCCCTGATATGGCTTTTGGCTTTTTGGGTTGGAATGAGAGGAATCCGCTATTTCGGAAAAAGCGCATCCGTCAGGCTCTGGCCATGGCTGTTAACCGGCCAATGGTTGTGCGAAATGTTTTTGGTGATTATGCCACCACGCTTGATAGTCCGATTTTGCCGCAAAGCTGGGCATTTTGTGACACCATTCGGCCGCTTCCGTACGATCCGCAAAAGGCTCTTCGTATTTTGAATGCGGAGGGCTGGAAAGATTCAAACGAAGATGGCTGGCTCGAAAAAAATGGCAAGCCTTTTCGATTTGAATTGATGACGAATTACGGGAATCCCGTGCGCAGGGACTTGGCAGTTCTGCTTCAGGCACAGCTTAAAAAAATCGGGGTAGATGCCCAAATTCAATTTTACGATTGGTCGATTTTTCTCGATCGTTTTCGACAGGGCAGTTACGATGCTGTACTGTCAGCCTGGCGGGTTTCAAGTAAATTGGAATTGCGTTCATTTTGGCATTCGAAATCCATTCGCAATGGTTTTAATCGATTTTACTACGAAAATCTTAAGGTCGACTCGCTAATCGATAAAGTGGAGCAGATTTCTGATCAAAAAAAAGCAAAAGGTCTTTGGTGGCAGCTCCAGTCCATCATTTACCGCGATCAACCTGTGCTGTTTCTGTATGTTCCGGATCGGGTTATTGCGTATCGCAATTGTCTGAAGAAGCCTGATTTTCATCCGTTGAGTACGTACTATTTTTTGTACAAGTGGGAATGGCGGCATGGCGCAGGCGAAAAAAAATAGCCCGCAAAATCCCAAACCGGAGCTTGTTTTACAAGTTAAAGGGCTAACGGTCAGAGATGCGGCAGAGCATGCCATTTTATCTGACGTAAGCTTTGATATGGCTGTCGGTGAGATTTTTGGAGTTCTGGGTGAATCCAGTGTTGGCAAAACAACGCTGGCAAAATCCATTTTGGGGATTCTTCCGGAATCGCTTTACGCGGAAGAGGGGGAGATTTTATTTGACGGAAAGAACCTCCTTCATTTGTCACAAAAACAAATGGAATCGATTTGGGGCAGGGGGATCAGCTATTTGCCTCAAAACGCAGGGGCATCTTTAAATCCGGTATTTAAATTAAAAACACAAATTTACGACGTTGCGCATTTGCATTCAAAACAAAAAGCAATTCAGCGCAAGTTGGTATTTTCGGCACTTAAGCAGGTGTATTTACCGGATGACGAGGTTTTTTTAAATAAGTACCCGTTTCAATTGTCGGGTGGGCAGCAACAGCGTTTTCTAATGGCTGAACTTTTGGTAGCGCGTCCACACGTGCTTATTGCAGATGAGCCCACCTCCGCGCTGGATGCATCTGTACAGCAGGAAATTGTAGATTTATTAAAAAGCGTCAGAGATTCAACGGGATTATCGATTCTTTTCATTACGCATGATCTGGCTATTTTGGGCGAAATTGCCGATCGAAGTTGCGTTCTTTACAAGGGGAAAATTGTGGAAATCCAAAGCACGGAAAAGCTGATTGAGAATCCACAGCACGAATACACAAAGAAATTGGTTAGTTTGAGCAGACAATTGTCTGTTTTAAGTTAGTAGGTTTTTTCAAATTTGTTGGCAACTTTTTTAATAATTGTGCCCATAGCCTTTTTTCTTGAATAAGAAACGGCAATCGCAGATTATATGGAATAACATAAGGCCATTTTTCGCAACTGTTTTTTGGGCCAGTGTTTTTGCATTTTAAATTGCGATTTTATTTTTTAATTTTTTCAATGTAATTTTATTTTTGATTAGAATCGCTTTCAAAAAATGGAATAAAATATACGCATTTTCGCGAATAATTCTTTTTGTACTTTGTTTTATTGTACATTCACCATAATTCATTATGGGGGTAAAGTAATCTGTTAAATAAGTGCTGCAATGGAAGTAGTTAAAAAAGCAAATTGAAAACACGGTTGGGTCTTGGAAATCCAACTCAGGCTGCTTTTGAAAGGGAAATTGCTTTTTTGGAAGATGTGGAAGCGGTGCTGCAACTGCTTCCGGAATGGGGGCGATTACTGTGGCTATTTTAACAGCGCTACCAAGTACATTGGCGGACACGGAGATATAATTGCGGGAGTCATTTTGGGAAAGAAAGATTTCGTTGATCGGGCGCGAAATGTCATCAATCGGGATATTGGGGCGGCCATCAGCCCGTTCAATGCCTGGCTTCTGCTTCGGGGACTTAAAACACTTCCAGTGCGAATGGAGCGACATTCTGTGAATGCCATGCGAGTGGCTCAGTATTTGAGCTTTCATCCAAAAGTCAGTCAAATGTGGTATCCGGGGCTGCGTACGCATGAACAGCATGAATTGGCATGCCGCCAACTGGATGGATTTGGCGGAATGGTCACATTCGAGCTAAAGGGTGGCAAGAAAGCGGGAGAGATTTTAATGAATTCCGTGAAATTGCTAAGCCTTGCCGTAAGTTTGGGGGATGTGGATTCCTTAATCGAGCACCCGGCCACCATGACACATTCGACATACACCGCCGAGGAATTGGCATCCGTGGGCATTACAGAAGGAATGGTACGACTCTCGGTTGGTTTGGAAGATGTGGGTGATATTGTTGAAGATTTATCTCAGGCGCTAAAAAAAGTGTAGGTTTCAATTAAGCAATAAGCCCCTTTAGGGCTATAATTAAAGGTAAAGACAAGTGCTTACCTAACACTAATGAATAAGGAGGTTAAAATGAGTGCGTTAAAGGAAAAGTTGTTTGAGAAGATCCAGGCGCATCGTCCACGAACTACACGACTTATAAAAGAGTTCGGTGACGTTCATTTGGGCGATGTCACGATTGGTCAGGCAATTGGCGGTATGCGCGGTGTAAAATGCCTGGTGACAGACATTTCTTATTTGGATCCAATGGAAGGAATTCGATTCCGTGGATACACCATTCCTGAAGTGCTGGAAAAATTGCCCAAGGTACCGGGTGGGGAAATGCCTTACGTGGAAGGACATGTTTACCTCCTTTTGACCGGTGATATTCCTTCGAAGAAAGAAGTAGATGAAGTTGCCGATGAATTCAAAAAACGCCAGCACGTACCTCAGTATGTGTTTGATGTCCTGCGGGCAATGCCGCGTGATACCCACCCAATGACAATGTTCTCAGCCGCTCTTCTGGCCATGCAAAGAGAGTCCGTTTTTGCGAAACGCTATGCAGAAGGTATGAGTAAAATGGATTATTGGGATCCAGCCTACGAAGACATGGTGAACCTACTGGCAAAGCTCCCGCAAATTGCCGCGTATATTTATCGAATGAAATACCGCGGAGACACAATTATTCCTCCAGATCCTGATCTGGATTTTGGTGGAAATTTTGCCCACATGATGGGAATTGATAAACCATACGATGATGTGGCACGTTTATACTTTATTTTGCACAGCGACCACGAGAGCGGAAATGTTAGTGCGCACACCGGCCATCTGATTGCTAGCGCCCTTTCCGATCCCTACTACGCCATTTCAGGGATGTTGGATGGTTTGGCTGGCCCGCTGCATGGTTTAGCAAATCAGGAAGTGCTCCGTTGGATTCAGGGCGTTATGGAAAAGATGGGCGGAAAGGAACCCACCGAAGAAGAAATGAAGAAATTCGTCTGGGATACATTGAATTCTGGACAGGTGATTCCCGGATTCGGCCATGCCGTACTGCGGAAAACCGACCCTCGCTATCAGGCGCAGCGAGATTTCTGCCTGAAACACCTGCCCAACGATCCGATCTTCAAATATGTGGACATGCTCTACAAAGTGGTTCCACCTATTTTGAAGGAACAGGGCAAAGCCAAGAATCCGTGGCCAAACGTGGATGCGCAATCCGGTGTGATTCAATGGTACTATGGCTTGAAAGAGTACGACTACTACACCGTTCTGTTTGGCGTTGGCCGTGCAATTGGCGTTCTGTCGAATATTGTTTGGGATCGCGCGCTGGGTTACCCGATTGAGCGTCCAAAATCGGTAACGACGGACATGCTGGAAGAAGTTGCCGGCATCAAGAAATAATTACGAAATAGGCATCTTAAAATAAAGGGAGAGAGCGAATCTCTCCCTTTTTTTATTTTAATCATTGTGCCTAAACAGGCATTTTTGATGATGCGTCTTCGCTGACCGGTTCATGCCGGTAATGAGAATACAACCCTGTTCAAAGCATTTTAATTTCTGTTCTTTCGCTTTTTTCGCGGGCCATTTTTCATTACCTTGCCCGGTGTGGAATATGTAGTGTCAAAACTTTTGTTACACGAATTGAGAGTTTTTAATATCTTTCTTCTCGAAAGTGCTAAGAATAACATTTTGGAGAAATATTATAATATTGCACTCTACCGTTGTGAGTTTTATGCGCGTTCTTACCACAATAAATTCTGGTGATTGTTCAAGGCAATTTGGGGAAATAAAAAGCTTTTCCAATTTCGAGAGTTTCAATCGACTATTCAGTAAGTGTTTTGATTTTTTACACCACGCTTTTTGTACAATCACCATGATTCATTATGGTGATAAATTTGCATGTTTTGATTAGCGGCTGCTCAACGGTATGAGCAGGCGATTGACAATTTTAACTGTTTATTTTTATGAAAATGATTATTGTTTATTTTCTTATTATTGAAAAAATGTTGTCATTTTGTAATAATATCACTATATTTATTGAAAATTAAAAAATCTTTTTTTTCAGAATTAAAAAATAGACCGATTTAAACTGACTTATGGCAAAGAAAAAAGAGCGAAGTATTTGGGCGGGGATTTGGGATCTTTTTCGATCGTTTAAACTAGCAATATTTTTGCTTATTATTCTTGGTGTTTTGTCGATCATTGCCCTTGTTTTGGGGGAAGTTCTAAACACACGCTTTCCAAATTGGGACGTCTATTATGCCCAAAAATTTGGCGAGGGAATGTTTCATTTTATGAAGGTGATTGGCGTCTTTAATCCCTTCCATTCATTTATCTACCAGTTTTTTCTGATTCTTTTGGCCGCAAATATTGTTATCTGCACATTTTCACGTTTTAAATATTTCCTTCACCAGGCCGTTTCAAAAAGTTTTCGGAAGACTGCTGACGATTTTAGGAATGTAAATCAAAAAACAAATCTTGAAATCGAAGGAGATTCGGAAAAGGTTCTTTCAAGGGTTCGCTCAATTTTTAAAAAGCGATTCTTCAAATTTTATACCTCAGGGTCTGACGGCCGGGTAGCCGCCTTTGCAACACGAGGGAGTCTTTCAAGAATCGGTTTTATCCTGATTCATTCGGGATTACTGATTTTGCTTATTGGCGGTGTTGTAACCTCGAAGTTCGGTTATTCTGTCTACAAATGGGGTGGAAAAGGGGATTACATCCAAGCGCCTGGCGCTAAATTTCTGGTTAGGGTGGATGATTTTAAAGTAATCACAACGCCACGGGGGGAAATTAAGGATTATTTGGCGACACTGACGGTTGTTAAAAACGGAAAAGATCTCTTTACAAAAAAAGTGGAAGTAAATCATCCTCTAAGATACAAGGGGTTCAATTTTTATCAGAGTTCGTATTCCATGAATGCTCGTGCAATCAATTCAGCGACATTAAAGATTATCCCGCTAAGTGGATCAGAAGATACCACGATTACGGTTCCTTTTAGAAAACGAATTTCCTTGGAAGGAACACCCTATTCAGTGGAGGTTACGGATTTTGTTGCTGATTTTCGGGTTGAAAATAACAAGGTTTTTTCTGCTTCGGCACAGCCGCGCAACCCGGCCGTAGAAATTTCTGTTTTTAGGGGAGATTCACTTCTCTATAAAGAATGGTCATTTCTTTATTTTCCTGATTTGCATAAGTTGGAGAATGCAAAGCTAAAAGTCGATTTGCTTTCATTCAGGATTGCATACATGACGGGTTTGGAGATAACCACAAACCCCGGAGCGATGCTTATTTTGCTTGGGATTGCAATGATGACTCTTGGTATCCTTTTGTCTTTTTATATGTACCACAAGCGTTATTGGATATTGATTGAATCCACCCACAATGGAAAGGTTAACTTGCTTATTGGTGGCGCCACAACAAAGGGCAAACGAGATTTTCGGCGTGAAATGGATGAGATTGTAACGGAAATCAAACAACTTTAATCATAATCTAAAGGAATTGTTATGCAGCAGCCTGGCGATGTTTTGTATTTTTGGATAGCTTTTCTCCTTTATCTTCTTGGATTTTTGGCCTTTACTCTATATTTGGCATTCAAAAACAAGGTTATTACAACAACTGCAATATCTGCAATGGTTGTCGGTTTCATTTTCCACACGGTTGCACTTGGTATTCGATGGGTGGAGGCGAAGCACTCTCCGTTTTCGAATATGTACGAATATATGTCCTCTATGTCATGGATGGCTGTTTTGCTTTTCCTGATTTTTCTGTGGCGGTACAAAAAACCGATTATTGGGTCGTTTGTTTCGCCGATTCCTGTCATGTTAATGGCGGCGGCTTCAATCATGCCTAAGCATATTTCACAGCAATTGATGCCTGCTCTGCAAAGCTACTGGTTTGAAATTCATGTGTCAATGGCTGTATTGGCCGAGGGCGCTTTTGCTGTGGCATTTGGAGTCAGCATTATGTACCTGCTTCGCAAAAAATTGGGAGAAAATACTAATGTTCAGGGTCTGCCCAGCCTGGACCTGTTGGACGATATTAATTACAAAGCAATTAGTATTGGCTATCCGCTCTTTACTGTGGGTGCGCTTTTTGCCGGAATGATCTGGGCGTACAATGCCTGGGGGAATTTCTGGAGCTGGGACCCGAAAGAAACGGGGGCTCTCATTATCTGGCTCTTTTACACCGTCTATCTGCATGCACGCTATCAGAGAGGGTGGCGGGGTAGCAAGGCTGCCTGGATGTCCATTATTGGATTTTTGATGGCCATGGCCTCCTTCTTTGGAAATTTAGTGGTGGGCGGCATGCACGCTTACATTTAGGTGATTCATTTCCTGACTGCCCTGACATATTCTGAAGAGCGCGATCCTGTCAGTGAGGAGA
>CAZMRE010000066.1:0-10692 GCA_964568545.1 uncultured Deferribacteres bacterium
AGATTTCGCCGAAATTCTGCGCCATTTTCCACAGGCAGAAATCCGCACCATTTCCGGGGCCGGGCACTGGC
This sequence comes from uncultured Deferribacteres bacterium, assembly GCA_964568545.1. GTDB lineage: Bacteria > Zhuqueibacterota > JdFR-76 > JdFR-76 > BMS3Abin05 > BMS3Abin05. The sequence goes on from CAZMRE010000066.1 coordinate 72, forward strand.
TCCACGCCGAAGCGCCGGAAGAATTCGTTCGAATGGTAAAGGAATTTATTCTCAGATAAATCAAAAAGTCCTCGGCAAAAAATCCCAGTCGCGTTTAAAGTGCCGGGGACTCCTTCCACTAAAACCGGTATCGGTTGGTAATTGGCATGCGGCGGTCTTTGCCAAATGCCCGCGGCGTAATTTTGATTCCCGGAGGACTCTGGCGGCGCTTGTACTCATTGCGATCAACCATTTGCACCACGCGCAAAACCACGGCTTCCGGAAATCCCTTTGCCACGATCTCCGAGGGACTCATTTCCTGTTCCACAAACATCTCCAGAATCGGATCCAAAACACCGTAAGGGGGCAGGCTGTCTTCATCCTTCTGATCCGGCCGCAGCTCGGCGGAGGGCGGCTTTACCAGCACATTCTCCGGAATTAGCAAACGTCCCGCTTTTCGATTTCGATATTTTGAGAGGTTGTACACCAGCAGCTTGGGAACATCTTTAATCACCGCAAACCCACCAGCAGTGTCTCCGTAAAGTGTGCTGTATCCCACACTCGTTTCGCTTTTATTGCCCGTCGTTAAAACCAGCCAACCAAATTTGTTCGAAAGCGCCATTAAAATATTGCCCCGAATACGCGCCTGTAGATTTTCTTCCGTGATATCGGCTGGCTTGTCTTCGAATGCCTCCTTCAGCGTTTCAAGGTAGATGTCAAAGATTGATTTTATCGGAATGATTAAAAATCGAATTCCCAGATTTTGAGCCAACCGCTCGGCGTCCGTGATACTCGATTTCGAAGAATACATTGAGGGCATTCCCACACCAACGACATTTTCCGTACCCAGGGCATCTACTGCAATGGTAGCTACCAGCGACGAATCGATGCCGCCGCTCAGGCCGATCACAACCTTTTTGAACCCGTTTTTTCGGACATAATCGCGGGTTCCCAGGGTTAAAGCCTCGTAGATTTCCTCCAATTTTTTAACAGAATGAATACTCCGTTGAGGCAGAGGGGCCCGGGAATGCTCGGAAACTTCCGGCAGCCGGACCAATTCAATCGGGAAGATGGCTTGGGTTTTAAATTTTTTGTGCATGAAAAGCGGATCATCCCGCCTGCGTTGGCGAAGCCTCTTCAGATCAAGATCTGTCAGAATCAAGTCTTCTTCAAACTGTTTTCCCTGTGACAAAATTTTCCCTTCATCAGAAAACACGACGCTCATGCCATCGAAAATCAACTCATCCTGTCCACCGACCAAATTTGTGTACACAATGTAAGAATAGGTTTGAACCGCCCGCTGTTTAAGCATTTCCTTTCGCTCGTGTCCCTTGCCCACGTGATACGGCGAGGCCGAAATATTCAGAATAATTTCTGCATCGCCCGGAAAAGCCTGGGTTTCCGTAACGCCCTCTGCAATCCAAATATCCTCGCAAATACTCACCCCAAACATAACGTCATTTCTCTCAAAAACAAGCACGCTCCCGCCAGGCTGAAAATAGCGCTTTTCATCAAAGACCCCGTAGTTGGGAAGCTGAATTTTGTGGTAAATGGCTTCTACCTTTCCCCGGTGTAAAATACCTGCGGCGTTAAACACCTTCCCATCTTCCTGATCGGCAAAACCCACAACCGTTGTAATATTCCCAACGCGCGACGCTATCTCATAAAAAACGCGGAGATTGTCCTCAATAAATTTGGGGCGCAAAAGCAAATCTTCCGGGGGATATCCCGTCAGCGCCAATTCCGGGAAAATAACAATATCCGCACCGGCATCCTCGGCCTTTTTGATCCATTCCAAAATTCGGTCGCGGTTTCCGCTCAGATCCCCGACAACCGTATTGATTTGCGCCTGAGCAATTCGCACAATTTCTGCCATTTAAAAATCCTCATTTCAGAAGTATTTGTGGCTAAAAATCAATCAGACTCAACTTCGATTTCAGCGCGGTAACAATTGTTTCAGCAACGGAATCGATGGGCATAAATTCCGTGTTCAATACCAGATCGTAGAACAGAGGGTTATCCGCATCCCTGTGAAAATGCTGACGAATGTAAGCCAAACGTTGATTGTCTTTTTCTTCAATGTAACGGCGGGCATCTTTCTTTGAGAGTTCCATTTCGTGCATAATCTGCAGCAATCGCATCTCGTAGGGAGCCGCAATTTTTACCCGAAGTCCCTTTTTTGGATCTAAAATAAAATTGGCTCCCCGGCCCAAGATGATCGCCTGGCCATGTTCGGCAATCACCATGAGAACATTCATAAGGTGATTCAAGTAATGGTCGGGGTTGAGAGCATCGGAATCGATGATGGTTTGTACCCAGGCTTTAATTTCATCCTGTTTTCTTTCGTCAAAGGATTCGATAATGCTTTTTCGAATGTGAGCGGTGGTTGCAATGTAATCAACAATTTGCTTGTCGAAAACCTGCCACTTCAAAATCTCGGCTATTTTTTCTGCGATTTCATTGCCATTGCTCCCGGCTTCCCGCGAAATTGTGATGTACGCCTTCCCCCAGGGTTCGCCTGTTTCCTCTCGTTTGCCGTATTTTTCCTGGATTTTTCGACGTACCTCCCAGAGACCAACCTGTTTAGAAACCAGGCGCCCCAGAGGAACATCGTGCGCTATTTGTTTCATGACGAACCTCCCTTTTTGTTTTTTGGCCGGCAATAAACCTGCAAAATTCAAAAAGTAGAGAAAAAGAAATCAATCGATATTTTAATCGTACAAGAAGAATCTGCGTCGGGCAAGCCGCCTGACGTTTAGTTCTCACCCAGGAAGTTCAGTACCGGCCTGTCATCGAAAAGATTTGGAATAATCCAGACAGCTTTTCCCTTTTTGAGAAAAATTGTCTTTTTGGAATTCATCATTGCCAGCACAATTTTTTCATTCGATTTTACAATCATTGTGGCGTTGAAAATATTTCCGAAACACTCCACTAGCGAGTAGAATCCTGCACGCCGGCCGGGGTGCACAACGAACAGATCAAAAGCAGTTTTCTTTGTCTTATATCGCGCCGTTATGCCCGTCGTGCCCCGCTCAAAATGAAAGCAGTGCAACCTTCCCAGAGGCCATCGAACCCGCATCGAAAGGGGGCCAGCAATCAGCATTTCCGAAGCCGGCTGCAACCCCCTCGCCGGCAGAGCCGCAAGGGGATTTGTTTGCATAGCTTCAGCGGGAATTTTCTTCAAAATCAACACGGCAAACACCCGCAGCGCTTGTGCCGTCCCTGTGCCCCCGTCCATATTGGTGATTGCCACAAAATAGCGGCCCTTCTGAAAAAGAATATCGTATTTGGAAACCTCGTTCGGAATGCCAAGCGTCGTATCCGGCGGGAAATGTCGTCTGAAAGAAAAAATGCCCAGAGCGGCTTCTGGTGATTTCATCTGGTAGATTTCAAGCTGAAGCAAGCCCTTCTTGTTTTTGTACGTCAGAACGCCCATGGAGTGAAAACCATATTCGAGATAAATATCCGCCCCTCCATCCAGATAATCCCGCAAATGGGCTTCTTTATAGCTCCGAAATTGGCCATCTTTTTCCCAAGGGGCGATTTCTGTTTGAAGAGGGAAAAAGCGAATCAGATTCTGTCCCTTTGCCCATCCATTCGATTGAAATAAAAACAAGCAAAAAATAATGGCCAGATAATTTAGCGAGCGAAATTTGGTGGAATTCATGGTTTCCCTTTCCGTTTTAGATACCCATATTGCTGAGCGTGACCAAAATTTCCTCCAAAGCAGATGAGAGGCGTGGATGCTTGACCTCATATTCTGCAATTAGTCCTTCTACCTTGTTTATCAATTTCTGGGAATCTTCTGGGTTCTCAGGATGATTGAAATGATCTTCCAGCTCGCCAAGAAGCTTTTCCATTTCTTCCTTTGTGGCTGCATTTTTGGCATCGATTCGATCAATTTCTGCACGAAGCCCCTTTATTGATTTTCGTAATTTTTCATCGGGCATTTTATTCTGCCTCCTTCATTGGATATGTTTTGCTTTTTTTTCCAACACAAGTAAGCGCGTTGAGAAGGGGAAAATCACCCTAACTTTATTCCCGCTCGAACAAAGGCTCAACTATAAATTAAATCATTTAGATTGAAAAAACACGCAAAATTTTCGATTTTTGGTAAAAAAGTGTTTTTAAACACATAGGGCTGGAATCTTTAGCGAAAGAATTTTCTGCTAACTGCCCGACGATACCCGGTTACAAAGATGTCGCCACTTCTCTTGACATCGGCAATGGCGTAGGAATTATTTTCGGTTCCGGAACCCTCCACCAGGGCTTTAAGCGTGTAATTTGGAGTGGCGGTGTGTGTAACAGCCGCCAGAAATTCATTTTGGGAAATGCAGTCCGTGTCATGACTTCCTAAAACATGGTAGGTCGGGCCTTTAAATTTTCGAAAAATCGCTTCAATGGCCTGCAAATATCCCAGCCTTTTTTCTTTCGATACCGGGAGAGTCACGTCCTTGAAATCACCCAATTCCACCAGAAAATCCACCCTCTGGTCATTCATGAGCTCCACGCATTCCTTCATTTTTTCCAGAGATTGCCGATAATAGCACGTTCCTTTCGGATCGGAGTCGGCGTAGTGAAAATCTGTGACCAGTCCAAAGCGAATGAGCGACACTGATTTTTTTTACCTAAACAAAATTCCCCTCTAAAAAGAGGGATGATCCGGACGCAAGCTGGCGGACGGATCGGGGTGTGTTACTTAACTGTTGGATAAGTTTAATAATAACACACGCCTAAATCGCCTCTTGATAGAGGGGACTTTCCTCGTTGCAAATTTTAGCAATTTCTGGTTAACGTGGCTACAATGGGTTAACGTATTTTCACTGGATATTTTTAATCATTCTGATTAAACTCGCAACAGTAGAGTTTAAAATTAAGATTTTTTATTATTTCATTTACTACCAAAACATCGCACTTTTGTGTTTTCGTGGCCATGAAATAGTCATGTTAGATCCGCTGTTGTCTTTTTCTCCTTTAAAATTATTCGGCGATAATCGAACCGGCTACAACATTAGAAACCAGACTTCTCAGTTGCACTACGCTCCCTTTGTCCTTTGGATGCACGCGGTTTGTGAGCAAAATAACCACCGTCTGCGTCGCAGGGTCAATCACCACGGACGTTCCTGTGTAACCAGTGTGCCCGAAGGCTTCGGCCGGGAATAAATCTCCTTTATTGGAGGAATAGTCCGAAGCCAGATCCCAACCCAAACCTCTGCCGGAAAATCGGGTTTTAGCGTAGATGTGCGTCATTTTTTCTATTGTCAGAGGGCTTAAGATTCGTACACCCTTGTATTCTCCCTTATTCAACAGCATCTCCGAAAAAACGAACAAATCTCTGGCATTGGAAAAGAGCCCGGCATTCCCAGACACGCCACCCTGCAACCGTGCAAGAGGATCGTGCACAACACCGTGCAAGGGTTTCCCGTTAATCACCTCAGTTGGAACCACATCCTTTAAAAGTGCTTTTGGAGGATTGTACATGGTGTGGGTCATTCCCAGCGGTTCAAAAATGTACTTGTGTGAAAAATCCGCCACATTCATTCCCGACACCTTCCATATGATATCCGCCAGCGTGATGTAGCCCAGACAACTATAATGAAAGGCTGCGCCCGGGGCACTAATTTTCGGTAGTCCGGCGATGTACGTCACCAGCGAGTCCGTCGGCGTTGGCGTACCGTAAATGCGCGCTACAATTGTCGGATTGGTGTAGGGCGTTAGACCTGACGTGTGTGTGAGCAAATGGTAAAGACGGGCATCTGGAGCGTACTCATCGTCGAGATCTAGATAACGGGAAAAACCTGGGATGTACCGCTTGACCTTATCCAGGAGACGGATTTTGCCCATTTCCACCAACTTCATAATAGATGTGGCGGTCGCAATCGGTTTTGTGACCGAGGCCATATCGAACATCATATTTGTTTTCATCGGAATTTTTTTCGGGACTATTTCAGCGTGACCATAAGCCTTCAGGTAAACCACTTTTCCCTTTCGCGCCACCAGCAGTACCGCGCCGGGAATGGTTTTTCGATGAATCTCCCGTTGAATAACGCCATCCACTTGTTGAAGTTTTTGAGAGGACATGCCCACAAGCGCCGGATCCGATCGAGGAATTTCCTGCGCAAAGGAGAAAGTTAACCATCCCAACAAAAAAATAGCCGCTAAAATGAATCTTTTCATCGCACACCTCCTAATCGACTTTGCGGGAAAAACCTTGTTGTTGTTGCAAAAAAACGGATGTTTTAATACAACGGTGGAAGGTCGCTGAGTGAAGTCCAAGTCCAAATGCTGCTGTCACTTAATCACGGTTGCCAGATTTCTTTCGGAATTGGGTATGCCCGTCATCCACGTTTTTTCGCAACTGGGAATATTCAAGAATCAAACCTGCTAAAGACAGAATAGCTACAAAATTGATTTTTTAGATGCCGGTAAATTACTTTCTTCTCCTGACAAACCGATGCGATTTAAAGACGCCTCCGAAACCAATCGCCAACAAAACCAGCGCCGAAATCAAATTGGTAATTTTCCCATGCATTGTGGGAGTAAAAAAGATGGCAATCAGAATCGCAAATCCAAAAATAACCAGAAATCCCCCAATCACAAGAAAGGCATCAATTTCTTCCCGTTTGCCTTCGTCCATTCTTTCCCTGTCATCCAGGTTAGGCATCCTTTTCTCCCATTAAAATTGAATGTACAAATATCCATAAAGAATAATAACGAATGTTGCCCATAATTTCAAATTCCGATACCATTTTCGGTCAGGCGCACCCTTAAAAATATAATCATTTGGAAGCATCCAAACCAGAATAAAAATAATGAAAAAAAGTATCAGCACAATTATTTTTGCCCATACTACAGATACATCCATAAGAAAATTAAAATTCAGCATGATTTTTTTCTCCGCAAATAATTACCTTTGATCAACAAATAATTTCACAGCCGACTTTGAATGGATTTTTGAATCGAATCGTCTTTGGTTACCAGTCCGTAAACCAAGCCGTGTAATTTCTCCAGTGGTTCTGGACGTGAGAAAAGACTAACGGCCACCGTTACAATAACGGCGCCAATAAATGACCACCAGGAAATGTACAAAAAGGGATCATCAATCGTAAAGAGGCTTCCTTTGAAAATAAACATGGCAATCGATAAAAGGACACCAACAACCAAACCCCACAACCCTCCCCATTGCGTTGTGCGACTCCAGAGCATTCCTAATAGCAAAATAGCCAGAGTGGGGCCCTGAAAAAACGAAAGGAGAGTTTGCACATAGACATATATTCCGGGAAACAATTTGCTTAAGGGCGCTGTCACCACGCCGATAATCAGAAAAACTACAGTGAAAACGCGTCCCATTCGAAGAAGATGCCGATCATCCGCATCTTTTTTAATGAATTTCTGGTACACATCCTTTGTCCAGAGCGTCGCGGCAGAATTCAGATAAGAATCCACGCTGGACATGAGTGCTGCAAAAAATGCGGCAAAAACCAGCCCTGTGAGACCCGGCGGCAGCAGGTGTTTAATCAATGTCGGAAAAGCTTCATCGCCATCGGTCAGACCCGGAAAAAGTGGCAATGCAATAAGACCGGGCAAAACAATTAGAACGGGAATAAACATTTTGAAGAAGGAACCCCACAGAACGCCGGCTTTCGCATTCCACTCATCCCTGGCACCTAGTGTGCGTTGGACAATGGCCTGGTTCCCGATGAAATAGGCGGGCGCCATAACAAACGTAAGACCGAACAAAATCCCCGTCCACGGGTAAGGCGTCTGGGTATTAGCCGGCAGAAAGAGGGTAAAATGCTCGGAATATTGTGTTCCAAGAGCGTGTACTTTAGCAACGAGGCTCGACCAGCCTCCCAACTGCCACAAGCCCAAAATAATGACGGCAAAGCCTCCAACAAACATAATGATCATCTGCACTACATCTGTCATAACGACCGCTGACAATCCTCCGGATACGGTGTAAAATCCCACTACTACAGCAGTTACAATCAGGGATACACCAATCGACCAGCCCATTAGCGTGTTCAGTAGAACAGCAGAGGCCCAAAAAATAATCCCCAGATCAAAGGCCATGAACAGCACCCAGATAGCTGCTTCAATCGTACGAACCAAATCGTTGAAGCGTTTTCCCAGATATTCGGGAATGGTGTACACCCCTGCACGCCAGTAATAAGGAATGAAAATAAACGCAGCCAGCATCATGGCGGGCATTGAGCCCAGCCAATCAAAATTAGCCACAACAATTCCGTAGCGATAGGCCTGACCAGTAACACCAACAAAATCGAGTGCACCAATGTCTGAGACAACAATCGACATACCAATCGCCCAAAAGGGAAGCATTTTCCCGCCAAGAAAATAATCCTGGGAAGAATTCACATATTTCTTAAAGAAGGCTCCCAAAAAAAGCATGCCTCCGAGATACAGAAACACAATGAATAAATCGATTCCAGAAAGATGCATGCAGACTCCATTTTTGTTCAGTTGGATTTCTTCTCTGATTCTTCACTTGTAGAGGTTACGGATGTGTTTGTTTCTTTATGATGCATACGCTTCGGCGCTCGGATGCGACTCTTTTTAAAGGTCACAGCCTCCCGTTGCAGCAGCTTTAGCCTAACAATAGTGGCACCCCATCCTCCACGTTCAGGTGGTGCATCGAAATAATCGAGAACGGCTGAATGGGCATCCAACATTTTAAGGACCACCCATTTTAGTTTACTCTTGCCTTTGCCGTGAATGATTTTGACTTCCTGAAGATTCAATCCAATGGCATTTTCAATAAAAGCGTCTACAATTTCCGGCACTTCTTCCGGGAAAAAACCGTGCAAATCCAGCACGTCCGTTACTTCAATCTGTTCCGGGAGAACGGCTACCTCTTCTTCCTTATCCCCCGATGGTTTTTTCTTTCTTTTCCAAAATGTAAAGTTCAATTATTATCCTTTTCCTCTTCTAAAAAATTTATTTTCAAATGTAAGGTATTTTAATATAAGAATCAAGTTGAAAATTGTCTTATATTTCCCGTCTGCAAACTTTTACCAAACATAGAATTAGCGGAACTTGCCTTTTGTTCCGCTAATTCTGCTCCCTCTGCAAAAAACGGGCGATTCGATGAATCGCCCTCGTGGACAAGTTAATTCCTGCCCGAGTTAAACAATTGTTTAATGAAAAATTCTGTTGATTTGCCTTTTTCAGGCATTTTGAAATTTGCTCGCAATTGCCCAATTAGTTTACAAAATTGGGGATAAATTCCAACTGCTCGTTCTATTTTTTTTGAATCAAGCCTCAAAATATTCTGTCAGATCAGCACGGGCAAGGCCGGTTTCCAGAGCCACACGTGCGACGGCCTGTGCCACCGCTTTGTGCACCTGTTTATCCAGAGGACTGGGTACCAACATTCCCTCTGGCGCCAAACGGGCAATTGTTTCGGCAGCGGCGACGTACATTTCGGTGGTTAGCCGGGGTACGTCGGCATCCACAGCGCCTCTTAGTATTCCCGGAAAGCCAAGAATATTGTTAACCACTTTTCCATCAGCGGCAAATTTTGCCCCCGCGGCAAGCGCCTCTTCCGGATCTATCTCCGGCGTGGGATTGGAAAGCGCCAGAATAATCTGGCCTTTTCGTACCATTTCTTTCTTGATTAGTCCCGGAACTCCCGTGGTGGAAATAACGATATCTGCTTTTTTCATGATTTCTTCCAAAGTGCACGGTATTCCCCCGGCTTTTTTTAATCGATTCTTGGCATCATCGGAAAGATCAGCTCCGAAAACCGGTTTTCCAATGTAATGCATGAGCATTTTTGAAATGGACAATCCGGCTGCTCCCAACCCAACTTGCCCAACTTTCGATTGCTTCAGATCAATTCCAGCCAATTTGGAGGCATTAATCAATGTGGCGGTGACCACCACGCCCGTGCCGTGTTGATCATCATGCATAACAGGAATGTCCAGACGCTTAATGAGTTCCTCTTCAATCTCAAAGCAGCGGGGCGCGGAAATGTCTTCCAATTGAATGGCGCCAAAAGTAGGGGCAATATGCGTGACCGTGTCAATGATTTGCTGAGTGTCTTTAGTGTCTATTAAAATAGGTACGCCGGAAAGTCCCACAAAGGTTTCCATCAAGCTGGCCTTGCCTTCCATTACGGGCATTCCTGCTCGTGGGCCAATATCGCCCAGACCCAAAATAGCTGTGCCATCGGTCACAATCGCTACCAGGTGTTTAATGGCCGTAAAGCGGCGGGCCAGGCGTTCATCATCGCGAATTTTGAGACAGACACTGGCAACTCCCGGGGTGTACACCCGCCGTAAATCGCGCAAGGTTTCAATTTTATAGCGGCTCTTGACGGCAATTTTCCCGCCTTGATGCATTTCCAAAACTTCATCCCGAACCTCCAGCAGATCCACATCCGGAACCTTTTTGGTCACTTCCAGAAGTTTATTAAAGTGAGTTTCATCCTCGGCAAAAATCACAATATCCCGATCAACGTGGTACGTGAGAAAATGGACGGTGGTGATTTCCCCCACAAATCCTCCAGCATCACCAATGGATTTTAATAAATTTCCAATCACGCCCGGTTTCTGGGCGTTCCGAACTCGAATAGTCCGCATCACCTTATTTTTCCACCACATGGTGTTGGTCTCCTTCTATT
>CAZMRE010000067.1:0-10550 GCA_964568545.1 uncultured Deferribacteres bacterium
TTAGTATCGTCTATCATTTTGTTCCGAAGAAATCCATTGGTTAATTGTATATTTAAGGGGGCATCGACGGAAATTTTCCTTGTTGAGAAGGACTATTCAGGGCTACACGGAAAGAATTTACGATATGATGACGCTTTTGAAGCCGCTGGTAGGAGTGAACAACAAACAGATAGTCTCTTTAATTAGAAAAAGATATTAAAGAACTTGTTTCAGTCAATTCCCATTAAAAGTGGGCAATTCTTACAAAATAAAGATTTAGGCGAGTGCGGTCAAACCTAAATTCTGCAGCGCTCGTCCATCAAACCCTCAAAATCGCAAATTCATATTCAATCCTAAATCAATGCCTTTGGCGTAGGCCGGCAGGAGGCCGCCGCGAAACATCCAGCCAATATCCAATTTGAAAAAGCCTGCGTGAAGGCCGAATCCCATGGCGGGACTGATTCCGTAGTAGCCGCCGAGTCCCAAGCCGAATCTCAGGGGCAAAAAGGCGAGCCCGTGCCATTCGCTGGCCACGGCCAGATAGGGTTGGGGCGAAACGCCCGCATGGCTCGAAAAGCCCTGGTGGTAATCGGCAGCGAACAAGAAGCTGTGCCAGGTTCGGCTGACTCCGACTCGTATTTCCAGAGGAAGGCGTGTGGAAAATGGCTGCAAATCGGTGTCGGTGGTATCCACATGAACCGCTGAATCCTGATCAACCTGTGAAAGGGAAAAGACGTTCAGAGCCGTCAGTGTCTGAAATCCGCTGTAATAGGCATGTTTTTCACCCGTCCATTTGATAGAGGCCAGAATATTTGAAAAAGCCAATCCGGCATTCCATCCTTTCCAGCGCGTGGCGGCGCCCAGATCGAACCCGAATCCATGTCCGATGAGGGCATATTCCCCTGTAAGTTTCCCGGAAGCGTATCCATTGTAGGAATTGTAGATCTCCATTTTCTGGTTTTCGACGGAGGCATAACCAATTCCGAACAAATAGCGAAGATTGACACCGACGGCCAAAAAATCTACAAATGGAATAGCAAAACGATGAGCACCGGAAAACGTAAGTGAAGAATAACTAATTCCCTCGCCGTGGGTTCCGCTTAAATCGTAACGGCGGTTCATGTCGATTCCCTGAAGCGCCAATTTCATATAGTCCTTGTCGAGAGTCACATTGGAAGCGCCATTGCCCGTAATTGTAAGCGCAAAGGATTTTACGGAAAATCCCAAAATCTGAAGGTGCTCTTTCGAGAGCAGGCGAAACCCGGAATTTGGAATGCGGGACAAAATATCTTCTTTGTCACTGTTGTTTAAGTATTTGCCATTGTACACATCATAAAAATGCTTTGAAAATGTGCTGTTCCCGACGTGAAGTCCAATACCCGCCAAATTAAAATCAAGAGAAGGATTGTCTTCGAGCGCCAGATTGGCAGGATTCCAGCTCGGGGCGTACACGCCGCGGGCAATGGATGTGAACGCATTGGCGAGCCCCACGCTTCTTCCCTGCGAAAGTTCCTGGCCGACTGCCTGAATGGAGGCACCTGCCAGTAAAAGAACGGAAAAAATCAGGGACATTCTTTGTATTTTCATTGCGATTCCTCTGGATTTACATGGTAATTTACTTTTACAAAGGCTTTTGCGGAAAGGTAATCGTTACGATACACGCGAACAAATTTTTCTCCCGAACCAGGCAGCGTAATTCGAATTCCCGAAATAACGGTTGGATGTGCAAAAACAGCCAATTGTTCTTTGTCGAGAGAAATGTTGATTTGGCTGGATGTTTCCTGAATGACGTTTCCATTTTTGGATGTCAGCCCCGGGTTTAATGTAATAGGCCCGATGGTCATTTCAGGATTGGAATAAACGGCCGTGTCTCTGGAAGTAAAGTAAAAGGTTGCAGATGCCCCGAACGGCAGGTGATTTTCAATTTCAGCGTGAAAGGAACCGCCGTTGAGATCATTTTGAATTTTAGTCTGGGCATCCTTATCAATTTCAAGACTGTCAGGGTCTAAGGTTAATTGCTGCCCTGGAAATTTCAAATTGACGGGAATGCTTACCGTTACCTGTGACGAAATTTCGTCCGTTGCCCGGATCGTGGATTCCGTTAGGCCATCGCCCAAAAGCGTAGAACCCGAAACGGAAATCTCATCGGGTAAACTGTTCAGGAAGTTTGTGACTTCGCTTCCTTCCAAAACGACGGTCGTGATGGATGGTTGGTTGCCGGCCGGCTGAATGGTAATGGTGCGGTGAAGCATTGCTTGTTTGCCGGTGTGCGTATTGGTTCCCAAAATATTCAATGTTGGTTGGATTAGAAATCCGATCCCATTAACCAATTTCAGGGCGATACGGGCATCTCCGAATTGCAGTCCCTCCAAATCCTTGGGAATGTCCAGATGTGTCGTCATTGTGTCCAAATTCACGTGGATTTGATTGAGCATTCCTGAAAGTTTTGAAAAGGCTAATTTCGGAATGTTCACAGAGAGGGAAATGCCATCATTGGCATGAATGGTAACAATTTGATCGCCCGAGCCGTAGGCTTTTGCTTTCCAGCGAAAACGGACAACCGCGCCTTCACTGGTTCGCTCAGGGCGGAATTTAAATCCGCTTAAATCATAAAATTGATTGGTTTTCTCACCTTTTCGAAGTGAAAGGTGCGCCTGAAAGGTGTCGCCGGAGGCGTCAAAAAAATTTAACAGTTTGATGGAAAGATCCAGATCCAGAGGCAGGTTATTTTGCATCTGGAAGGAAATGCTTCCGGTGGAAACGTCCGCTTCGGTCACAATGATGGAATCACCAAGCGTGGTGTAATCAGTATCCTCAAAATTCTGATTAGGGATTTTGGCTCGCGCCTCGCCGGCCACAATATCGGAAACGTACACATCCAGATTAACCCCCTGATTGTACGCATCAATATAAACATCGTTGCTGCCGCTACCCGGGGACGCACCCGAAATTTTAAATGCCAGATGTCCGGGAAGTCGAATATTTGCAAGAGATTTTTCCAAGGTGATCTGGCCGTTGGCGGGCAGTTCCTGTTGCGAGGTGATTGAAGTGACCAGGGTGTCGGTGTTATAATCCAAAAGCTGAATCCCCAATCCGCTTGAAATGGGGATAGGAAGCCTGTTTTGAAGCGTGAGATGAACGTACCCTTCCCGAATCAAAATGGATTCAAAATCTGCGAAAGGTGGAACTTCGGTTTTATCCAGATGAATGCTAAAAGATGGAACCTGTGCGGTTTGTCCGTTAAGCAAAACCGAGGGAGGATAAATGGCTGCAAATTGAACGGATACGGATTGCGTGCCTGGGGAATCTACGCGAATGTCACCCAGATTGACATCGAAATTTTGGGAAATTCCCTGGACGCTTAGATTATCTCCAACCTTTACAGGATCCATCGATTGCGTTACCTGAAAGCCAAGCAGTCCCGTTGAATCGAAGGTAATGTTTGTCTTATCCTTTAAGAGTTCGTTGACGGTCAGGGTTGTATCGATAAGTGGGACTGCCATATTTACATCCCACTGGGGGGCCTGAGGCTTTTTAAATGAACAGCCTGATATGTAAACAAAACCTGCCAAAAGAAATACCGGCAAAACAAATTGGGAGACGTTCTTCCAGAAACTTCCTTGTTTTTTCATAAGTCACCAATCCTTAGTGTGCGATAAAAATACAAATCGTTAAAAATCTTAAAAGGGTCTTTTTTTTGAAATGAAAGGCATATTTATTTATCGGCTAATTCATTCAAAAGTTCACTAATTTATGATTGATTGTGCGATTCTTTTTGCCACGAATTCACAAAATAGAGATTTTTGGTTTGCCCATTTTTTAGTTTTCGCAAAAAAACAAAAGCCAGCATCCCCCAAAAATTCATTCAAAATTTTGTTAAAGAGAATACTGACTAAGTTTTATGTTGATTGGAAACGACTATTTGGAAAGGAAAAATTCCCTTCACAGTTTTTCTACGTTCCCATTGTCCAGGACGATAAGTACTCTTTCTGTTCAGCAGTTAGTTTGTCGATCCAGATTCCCATGGATTCCAGTTTTAGCGTGGCAATCCAGTTTTCGATTTCAGTCGGAACCTTGTAGACTTTTGCTCCTAATTTTCCGCTGTTTTTAATAACCCATTCCGACGTAAGAGCCTGAGTGGCAAAGCTCATATCCATCACAGAAGCCGGATGTCCTTCGGCCGCCGCCAGATTTACCAGACGTCCTTCGGCCAGCAGGTGGATTCGGTGTCCGTTGGGCAGAATGTATTGATCTACAAAATTTCGAATACCGCGGTTGACTTCTTTTGCCATCTTTTCCAAACCGGGAATATCAATTTCCACATTAAAATGCCCGGAATTGGCTACGATGGCACCGTCTTTCATTTTCTCGAAATGTTCAGACCGTAACACGTGAATGTCGCCTGTGAGTGTGACAAACACATCGCCGATCTTAGCAGCTTCCGCCATGGGCATCACCCAAAATCCGTCCATGGCAGCTTCCAGGGCTCGAATGGGATCGACTTCCGTTACGACAACCTTTGCTCCCATTCCTTTTGCACGCATGGAAACCCCTTTACCGCACCACCCGTAACCGGACACAACAAAAATTTTCCCGGCAATCAGGACATCGGCTGCGCGAATAATGCCGTCAATCGTAGACTGGCCCGTTCCGTAGCGATTGTCGAACAGGTTTTTGGTCGCGGCATCGTTTACGGCGATTACCGGAAATTTGAGAGCGCCGTCTTTTTCCATGGCTCGCAGGCGAATGACACCTGTAGTTGTTTCTTCCATGCTACCCAAGATTTGAGATGCCATTTCTCCGTGTTTGGCGTGAATGTCTGAAACCAGATCGGCTCCATCGTCCATGGTGATAACCGGCTGGTGAGCCACACATTTTTCAATGTGCTGATAGTAAACATCCCGATCCTCCCCCTTAATGGCAAACACGGGAATGTCGAAATCCCGTACAAGAGAAGCGGCCACATCGTCCTGTGTACTCAGTGGATTAGAGGCACACAAATAAATGTCGGCTCCCCCGGCTTTCAGGGTACGAACCACATTGGCCGTTTCGGCCGTTACATGCAAACACGCAGACATTTTCTTGCCTGCTAAGGGTTTCTCTTTTTCAAAACGTTCACGTATAGCACGCAGAACGGGCATATCACCATCCGCCCATAAAATGCGGCGTTTTCCCTCATCGGCGAACGCTAGGTCTTTGACATCGTAATCCACAATTACCTCCCTCTATTTTAAAATTAGCGTGTCAGTTCTTTGACTTTATCCGTAATTTCCCAGGTAAAGCCCTTTTCCTCGCGGCCAAAATGCCCGTAGGCGGCCGTTCTCCGGTAGATTGGTTTCCGCAATTCAAGCGCATCGATAATGCCGGCAGGCGTCAAATCAAATGTCTTACGAATCTTTTTCACCAGTTCTTCATTGCTGATTTTTCCCGTACCAAAGGTGTCGACATGAATGGAAACGGGTTCCGCAACGCCAATGGCGTAGGCCAGTTGGACTTCGCATTTGTCAGCCAGGTTCGCAGCAACAACGTTCTTGGCAATCCAACGTGCGGCGTAAGAAGCCGAGCGATCTACCTTGGTTGGATCTTTGCCAGAGAATGCCCCACCGCCGTGACGCGAATAGCCGCCGTAGGTGTCCACAATAATTTTTCGTCCCGTTAAGCCGGTGTCTGCGTGGGGGCCGCCCAAAACAAATCGTCCGGTCGGGTTAATAAGAAAAGAAATTTTATCTTTTTGAATGTATTCCTCCGGAATAACAGGCAAAATAACGTGCTGAATAATATCAGATTCAATTTGATCGTGTGTTACATCTGGGGCATGTTGGGTGGAAACAACCACAGTCGTTACTTCTACGGGCTTACCATCCTCGTAAGCCACCGTTACCTGAGATTTCCCGTCCGGGCGGAGATAAGGCAACTCACCCGTTTTTCGTACGTCAGCCAATCTCCGCGTGAGCCGATGAGCCAGAATAATGGGCAGGGGCATCAGTTCCGGGGTTTCGCGAATGGCAAATCCAAACATCATTCCCTGATCACCAGCCCCGGCTCGGTCAACACCCATGGCAATATCCGATGATTGCTGGTCAATTGCCGTGAGTACAGAGCAGGTGTTGCCGTCAAAACCCATGTGGGCATCCGTGTAACCGATGTCGCGAATTACATCGCGTACTAAATTGGGAATGTCAACGTAGCAGTCCGTGGTAATTTCGCCTCCCACCAAAGCCAGGCCTGTGGTGACAAAGGTTTCGCATGCTACCCGGCCGTAGGGGTCCTCTGCCATAATGGCATCCAAAATAGCGTCAGAAATCTGATCGGCAACCTTGTCTGGATGGCCTTCAGTAACCGATTCTGAAGTAAATAGTGTTCGAGCCATAAATAAAGTTCCTCCATTTTGTATAATGAGTCATTTCAAAATAAATAGCGAGCCCGTTTTTAATCTGCTGGGGCAATGGGCATTAATCCAAATGGCATTTAAAAAGAACAGCACATTTATACTATTATAAACATTTCGCAGCTAGTGGCACTTTTATTGGATCGGTATGAACCTATCGAAAATTATGGGCTACAGCTCATCCCCAGCGGGGCGACATGTTTGTAGTGCAATCATGCCAAAATAGATTGAAGTCCTGCAGGGACCATATATTTTGAATAGTTTTGCCTCGCATCCATAAAAAAGCGCAGATGCTAGTGACATCTAAAATCACTGAAAACGGTAATAGAATCCGTGAGTGTAAAGTCCGCGGCTATACGACCCCTCGGAAGGCCAATTTACCACAGGGGCTTCTTTTTTGAGCAAAGTCTAAGAAAGAACACAGAAGACTAAACATCACATTTTTAAGTTTACAACTTAAAAAAAATGGCAATTAAACGCAAGTTTTTTTGATGTTGTTTAGCATAAATAATTCATCACTGCAAAGTTATAAAGACAAAAGATTCTGATAACAAGTGAGATAACAAAGCTCTTGAAAATTTTTTAAATTTCCGTCAGGTGGCGGCGGATGTAAAACAGCAGCTTTTCGTGCAATGTGCCGTTTGCCGACGCCACAAATGATAAAATTTGCCCCTCCCTTTCAGGCATCAATGGGAAATTGTCCAGAGGAATTCCGTTTGCATCTGAAATAATTACGCCGCCTTGTTTTACGATGAGCTGGGCTGCCGCAATGTCGTAGGGGAAAAGCCCCACAATTCGCCCATTGCCAGCTTCTCGAAAGCGCAACTCGGCCTGTCCCAGATTCTCCAGCAAAAGTCCGCCCAAATCCAAGTAGGCATCTAACTGCCCGGTCAATAGCCGGGTGATGGAGTAAGCGGCACTGTTCCACAAAAAAATCCCGCCATTCAAGGCACTTCCTTGAATGAGGTCACCGAGAACCGCCATCAGTGGTCGGATGGGACGACCGACAACATCAAAGCCCCAGAATAGGCGGGTAAGATCAGTGGTATCCGACAAAATGCCGGCTTTTCCAGAGGGCAATTCAAGAGATGAGGGGACGGTCGATGCGAAATACACATTGCCCGATTTGATTTCAACCACGATTCCGGCTAGCAAATCCCTGAAAAGTGGTGTTTCCCGGAATTTTGCAATTGCAATGGACACGACGGCCATTTCAAAACCGGAGGTAGCCGGACGGGTTCCATCCACCGGATCGACAATCAGAAGGTACTCCGGGTCAGGAGCA
The DNA here is from genome assembly GCA_964568545.1 of uncultured Deferribacteres bacterium. Lineage (GTDB taxonomy): Bacteria > Zhuqueibacterota > JdFR-76 > JdFR-76 > BMS3Abin05 > BMS3Abin05. The sequence continues at coordinate 7,653 of CAZMRE010000067.1, forward strand.
AGCTTCACAAAACCGCGATCCTCCGAATAGTAGGCCACGGGGATGGCAAGATTCTCCAATTCCTTCCTAAGTACTTCTTCAGCGATTTCGTCCATTCGAAAGGTAGTGTCCCCACTGGCGGCAATTCCGGCAATCTCTTTTCCTGCCCGAGAGCCAAAAAAAGGAAGCACTGCGTCCCGAATTTTTTGCGCAATGCGAATAAATGCCCTAAAATCCATATTCAATTTCTTACCCGAAACTTTTTGCCAGGTTGCCTTTCAACACATCAATGCTTTTGGTGGGTGCGGAATCCGTCCCGTCTTAATGTGATAGCCAGCAACTGGTAAAATCGCTGATCAAAATTGACTTACACCTTCTGTCGAATTGGTTCAGGAAAGCTTCCCCATTTGGCGAAAATGCCTCGGCCTCTTTTATTTGCGTATTTCCAGAATACTTTTCGGTAGACGGCGTTTCAGAAAGCGTTGGGCGTATGCCTGAATTTTTTCCGCTGAGTCGTATTTTAGCACTTTCTGAGCCATTTTTTTCATTTCTCTGTATCGCAGTGAACGAACTATTTTCTTTGTTTCATCCAGAAAGTAAGGTGGAACACTTAACTCATCCAGTCCCATTCCCAAGAGAATGGGAATGGCGATCGGATTACTGGCCAGTTCACCGCACATGCCGACCCACACCTTTTGCCGGTGTCCGCCTTCAATCGTTTTTTGAATTAACCGGAGCACAGCCGGGTGAAATCCGGTGTAAAGGGATGCAATTTTTTCATTTCCGCGATCAACCGCCAGGGTATACTGAATGAGGTCGTTCGTTCCAATGCTCATGAAATCCACTTCCCGGGCGTATTCTTCAGCCATCATGGCAGCAGCCGGTACTTCAATCATAATTCCGATGGGCAGTTTGTCATCGAAGGGCTGTTTCTTTTCTCGCAGTTCTTTCTTGGCTTCTTCCAGCAGTTTTTTTGCCTGGCGAATTTCCTCGATGGATGTGATCAGGGGAAACATCAGACGCACGTTTTCTTTTGCACTGGCTCGCAGAATGGCCCGCAATTGTGTTTTGAAGATTTCCGGTTTATCCAGGCAAATGCGAATCGACCGCCACCCCAGAAATGGATTGTTTTCCTGAGTGTGCAGCTCCGTAATGGACAGCCGATCGCCCCCAAGGTCAAACGTTCGAAAAATAACCGGCTGTGGAAATAATCGGTTTGCTACTCCGAAATATTCAGAGAACTGTTCCTTTTCATCGGGGAATTTGGCCTCTTTTAAAAACAGGTATTCCGTTCGGTAGAGCCCCACGCCTCTGGCTCCGTGGGATAAAACCGATTCCACTTCTTCTGGAAATTCAATATTTGCAGAAAGTTCAATTTCATGTCCGTCAAGAGTGGTTGACGATTGTTCCCGCAAAGGAAGCAGTTCTTCCAGAAATTTCTGGTAATCCTCCTGGCGCTTTTGGTACTCGTTTAGCGTATCTGCGGCAGGATTAAGAATAACCTCACCGGCATTCCCGTCGACAATGGCGACATATGAATTTTTTACTGCTTTGGAAAAATACTGAAGTCCCACAACGGCCGGCTTTTCAAATGAGCGGGCAAGGATGGCCATGTGAGATGTTTTTCCACCCATGTCAATGGCGAGGCCAAGTATGCGCGTGCGATTGAGAAGAACGATTTCAGAAGGCGTCAGTTGGTGACTTACAATGATGCCGGGGTATGGTAAATCCTGTCCCGTCGGATTTGTTTTCCCCTGGTAATTTCGAATAACGCGCCGCTTGACATCCAAGATGTCCAGACCCCGTTCACGCAAATAGTCATCTTCTCCCAAAATCATCAAATCATGGAAACCGCGCATGATCTGAAAATAGACCCAATCGGCATTTCTTTGCTCTTTCTTGATTCTGCGAATGGTTTCGTCAAGAACGATTTTATCCTCTAAAATCAAAAGCTGGACATCAAAAACCTTAGCTTTTTCTTCGCCGATATTGTTTTGAACGTGCTTGCGAATGCTTAAAATTTCTTCCTTTGTTTTTTGAAGGGCCTCATGAAATTTTTGAATTTCACCCGAAATCTCTTCAGGCGAAAGTGTACGTTCTTTCACAGAAATCTTGTTCTTGTCCAAAAGATGTACCGGGCCAATGGCAATTCCAGGAGAAGCAGGAATGCCTTTAAATCGTTTCTCTGCCGATATGTTTTGATGTGTGGACATGGTTAATCTTCGTCAAATTTATTTTCAAAGAGAGTGGCAAGGGCTTCAACTGCTTTTTCTTCGTCTTCGCCTTCAGCGCGAATAATTATTTTACTTCCCATCTCAGCCGCAAGCATCATCAGGCCCATAATGCTTTTCCCATTGACTTCCACTCCGTCTTTAACCAAAGTGATTTCCGATTTAAATTTGGATGCCTTCCTCACAAGAAGCGCAGAAGGCCGGGCGTGCAGGCCCAATTTATTTTTCACGATGACTTCTTTCTCGATCATTTCTTTCCGTTTAAATTCTCTTTAATGCCGAAAATCTATTGACAGGATTACAAACCATTTTATTTTTTTGTTAAAATTTTTGCCTGCAATGAATTGCGTAATTTTAAGATACGCTTAAAAACTCTACCGTTGCGAGTTTAGCGCGCTCAAGTGAGAGCCGGTCGTTGAGTGATTCGCCGGGAGGCGAATCGTATCGAAACGACCGCATTTAGCACAGGTCGCCTCGATACAACCGTGCTTCGACACTTCGACTTCGCTCAGTGTGAACTCCGCTCAGCAACCGCCTTCGCCGGCCACTCGGCAACCGGGTGTGCCAAATTTTCTTTCTAATGTAACTCCAGCAATATTAAGCAAATAGATAAAACTCGCAACAGTAGGGCTTAAAAAATAAAACTAACTCCAAACATAAGTGCAATTGAGATAAATAAAGCCAAATA
>CAZMRE010000068.1:0-10546 GCA_964568545.1 uncultured Deferribacteres bacterium
CAGGCTATCGACTATTTTACAAAGGTTCTGGATGTTGAACCCTCAAACGAAGTGGCGGCAAATTATCTAAAAGATTCAAAAAAAGGTCTAAGCAACCAGGTAAAATCTCTGCTGCAAAAGGGAATTGAAAAATATTCTCAGGAGGACTATCGGGCGGCCATCAAAATTTTTTCCAATCTGTTAAAACTTGATCCGGAGAACAAAGTGGCGCAGGAGTACTACAGTCGATCCGTTCTTAAAGAAAAAACCATTCAGAATCTCCAGAAAAAATGAGGCCGCTCCTTAAATATTTTTCCCGGGCAGATTTGGGAGTTGTTGGAGTATTACTTCTTGTGGCGGTAATTGGATTTCTTTTCAATCTGCGGCAGGATTTTTCAAAAGGGGAGTTTGTTCTGGTTGAGTACCGAAATCATGTGATTTTTCGGCTGCCCCTCGACAAAGACCAAAAGCTTTCCGTCCACGGGGATTCTGGAGGGCTAGTACTTCAGATCAAGGGAGAGAAAGTTTGGGTAAGCCAGTCCCAATGTCCTTATAAAATCTGCATGCGCATGGGGAAAATCTCGCATCCTGGACAGCTTATTGTTTGTGTGCCCAATCGAATTGTTATTCGAATTGTCGGGCGGGAACAACCAACCTTCGATGTCATCACTCAGTAGCTGGCTGCTCATGAAACAGTATTCAATAAAAAATCTGATTGTGCTTTCGCTTTTAACTGCCACTGGTTTGCTTCTTTTCGGGCTTGAAAGCTTTTTGCCCCAGCCTCTGCCGGGTGGGAAAATTGGTCTGTCGCACATCGCAACTCTCCTAGCGTTGTATTTATTTGATGTTGAAGCGGCTTTTTGGGTGGTGCTGTTGCGAATCTTTATTGTAGCGCTTTTGTTTGGCGGGTTTTTTAATCCGGTTTTTTATTTCGCCCTTACAGGCGGGGTACTTGCCACGGCGGTGATGGGCGTTGTAAAAACAAATCGTTGGGGAATTTCGATCGTGGGTAATAGTATTATGGGGGCATTTACACACAATACGAGTCAGTTGGCACTGGCTTACTTTTTGTTCGTTCGGAAAAGTGAAATATTTTGGCTGTTTCCATATCTCACGCTTATTTCGATTGTTTCGGGAACTTTAATTGGAGTTTTGTCGAAACTTCTTATAAATTATATTCAAAAAATTGACGATACCAGTTTGGCAGAAACGAAGGCCTTATGAGCAGCTATGGAAGTTAAATTGTTAGACAACCAGGAAAAGGAAATTACACGTTCACTCTGGAAGATTATTTCCTCGAATCTTCAAATTTATTCGCTTATGAATGCCGTTCTGGATTTATTTCAGGAGATTCATCCTTACAAAAAGGGAGCTATTTTTGTTCTCTGCTGGATGGGAAATTCAATCGAATACGAGGTTACGCGTGGGTACAATCGGAAGGCGTACACTCTTCTTAAGGAAAACGTTGCTCCCAGGATTCAGGATGAGTTCAAGAAACATGGCCTGGAGCCGTTCATTGTGAATGGAAATCTGGTTGCTACCAAAGGTACAACAATTGAGGCTGATTCCATTCTCGTGATTCCGTTGATTCATTTGGACAAATTAATTGGTTTTATCATGATTGAGTTGGAACAGCCTGGAATTATTGACCGCAAGACACTTGAGTTTTTGGGCTTTTTGGGCCTTCAGGTTTCTGTTTCAATCCAGAACGCGCGGCTCTATCGGCAAATTCAGCGGGAATCTCTTGAAAAAACCCTTTTGCTGGAAGTAGCCAAGAAAATCAGTTCATCTATTGAATTGGAAGAAGTGTTGAATTTGATCATTGATTCGGTTCGGCAGGTGATTCCTTACGATGCTGCGGGAATTTTTCTAACAGACAAAAATGGCAATATTCACCCGGAAATTTTGCGGGGCTACGATGCTGCGGCCGTTAAAAAGGCAGATATAAAGGTGGGACGAGGGCTGATTGGGGTGGTTGCAAAATCGGGCAGGGGGTTGATTGCTAATAATGTGCTAAAAGAAAAGCGTTATATCGTTGCTCGGGGGAAAACGAAATCAGAGCTTATTGCTCCGCTTTACTGGCGAAGAAAAATTATTGGAGTGCTTAATGTCGAATCGGACAAAGAAAATGCCTTTACGGAGTCCGATCTGGCTCTTTTGGAAGCCCTTGCGGGCCATGCCTCGGTTGCCATTGAAAATGCCCGTCTTCACCAGCAGCTAATGGAACAGCAAATGCTTGAGCGGGAAATGCGCCTGGCTCGCGAAATCCAGAAAACCCTGCTTCCAAAACGGCTGCCCCGCGTGCCGGGCTATGAATTTTCGGCCATTAATCTTCCATCACGACTGGTAAGCGGCGATTTGTACGACATTGCCCGTTTGAAAAAAGGCGACGTTAGTATTTGTATTGGTGATGTTTCCGGCAAAGGAGCTCCTGCCGCTTTGATGATGGCTTCCCTGTATTCTGCATTTAAAAGCCGAATCAATGAAAATTGGACGGTTAATCGCTTGGTTTCCCGCTTGAACAGGATTCTTTATGATCACACGTTGCCGGGAAAATATGCGACTTTCTTTCTGGGCGAATTGAATCCTGAAGAAAAAATTTTTGAATTCTGCAACGCGGGACATAATCCGCCCATTTTAATTACGCAGATGGGTAGGGTTAAATTTCTGGAAACAGGTGGAACCGTTCTGGGTTTCGTGAGAAATCCACCCTACGAGCATGAGAAAATCCACCTTGAATCCGGCGATTTGCTGTTTTTTTACACAGACGGACTTGTTGAGGCAACCAATCCCAAAGGAGAATTTTTTGAAATGGAATTGCTGCTGGATTTTCTCATGACCAAACATAACTTGGGTGCGTACCAAATCCGCAAGGCCATTTTAAAAGCGGTGTCTAATTTCACACAGAAAGATTACCTCGACGACGATCTGACTATCATTGTCGTAAAAATTCACTAAAGGTCTTGATTTCAAATTTTTATGAATGGATGAAAAACTACGCATTCCTGCGTAGAACCAAAAATTCTAATGTTTAGTAAAATGTCTTGAACAATCACCACAATTTATTGTAGTAAAGGCTTCTGTATTTTGCTTGTTGGAATCTCTTTAAATAAGTCTTGATTTTTTTGTTTGCAATTTGTATAATTTAAAAGAAAATTGAATGAGGCTTATTCGGTCAGCGGACGATAAATCCGCTTTCTTTTTATCTGTTTGGAAGCGGATTCATTTGGAAGAAACGTAAGAGACGAGAGAAGATATGCTTCATAATCTAAAAGGAAAGAAGGCGCTTGTTACGGGGGGATCGCGAGGCATCGGGCGGGCGATTGCCGTCCGCTTGGCGGAAATGGGTGTGGATGTGGCGATCAATTATCTCAGACAAAACACACGGGCGCTGGAAACTGCAAAAATGATTGAGGAAACGGGCGCTCGGGCATTGATTCTTAAAGGGAATGTGGCTGAATCGAAACAAGTAGCGGCCATGTTTGAAGAAATCCAGAAAACATTTGGCCATCTGGACATTCTGGTCAGCAATGCGGCGTCCGGTGTATTGAAACCCGCTCTCGAACTCACCATGCGGCATTGGCACTGGACAATGGACATCAATGCTGCAACGCTCATTCCTTTGGCACAGCACTTCAACGCCATCAAAAAACCGAATTCTACAGGAATTATTATTGCCGTTTCCAGTCTGGGCGCCATACGAGCCATTCCGAATTACACCGCTGTGGGAGCCTCGAAAGCAGCTCTGGAATCTATTGTGCGGCACTTGGCGGTGGAATTGGCGCCGAAAAACATTCGAGTAAATGCCATTTCTGCAGGTGCTGTAGATACGGATGCTCTAAAACATTTTCCCAATCGGGAAGAAATACTCAGGGAATCTTTAAAGCGGACGCCGGCCGGTCGCCTGACAACGCCTGAAGATGTAGCGGATGCGGCAATTTTTCTTTGCTCGGATTTGGCAAAAATGATTCAGGGCCAAACCATAATTGTGGATGGGGGATACTCGGTTCTTGGCTAAGTCTGAGGCGGTAGCAAACTATTGGGTTATTCCAGAAACCAAATTCGAGCCAGCGGAAGGCAATGGATACGTAATTGAACTATTGGACCGTCTGAAAAGGGCCTACCCTGATGCAACGTGTACGCTGGATTTCAAAACGCCGGTTCAACTGCTAATTGCAACAATTCTTTCCGCTCAATGCACAGATGAGCGAGTCAACAAGGTGACACCAGTGCTGTTTAACTTCTACCCAACTGCGCGCGATTTGGCCGGGGTTTCCATCAAGAAATTAGAGGGAATCATTCGTTCAACTGGGTTTTATCATCAAAAAGCCCGGAGCATTCAGAGCACCTGTAAAATACTTGTTGAACAATACGATGGGAGGGTTCCGGATACACTTGAAGAGCTTGTCCGGCTGCCGGGTGTGGGACGGAAAACGGCAAACGTAGTTTTGGGGAATGCTTTTGGGAAAAATGTGGGCGTTGTGGTGGACACACACGTGGGCAGACTGTCGCGGCGGCTGGGCTTAACAGAAGAAAAAAATCCGGAAAAAGTCGAGAAGGATCTCATTCAAAAAATTCCCCGCAAAGAGTGGACGCTTTTTTCTCATTTGATGATTGAACATGGAAGGAAAGTTTGCACCGCCCGATCGCCAAATTGTGCGGAATGCTTTTTGAATGATATATGTCCCGGATTTAAAGAAAGGTGATTTCCGGCCTAAAATTTATGAAATTTTGTTGACAAAATCATTAGAATTCGATATTTTGCTTATTGGGGGTGCGGTATGTGTAATCAGGTATTTGCAAGCGACGAAAAGATAGAGGAGAAACGTGGCACGATTATTTGAATTTCAGGGAAAAGAATTGTTGAAGGCGCTCAAAATTTCGGTTCCGGTGGGAAGGGTTGCCTCTTCCGCTGAAGAGGCCAAAGAGATTGCCGGAGAAATTGGAAAGCCCGTTGTTTTAAAGGCTCAGATGTGGACGACAAAACGTGCTTCTCTCGGAGGCATTCAATTTGCATCTACGCCGGACGAAGCACTTGAAAAAGCGAAAAACCTGTTTCGCTTGTCTGTTAAGGGATTTCAAGTAACGAAGGTTTTGGTAGAGGAAAAGCTGGCCATCCAACAGGAATTTTACACGGGAATTATCATTGATGACACTTCAAAATCCCCGTTGATTCTGTTTAGCTCGGTGGGAGGAACCGGGATTGAAGAAATTGCAAAAGCGCATCCGGATAAATTGGGTAAAATGTCCATCGATGTTCGGACAGGATTGCGAGATTACCAGGCGCGAAATCTTGTCCGCAGAACGGGCATTCACGGAAAATTACAGGTGCAAATTGCTAATGTACTGGTTGGTTTGTGGAAAATTTCCCGGAAATACGATGCACGTGCCGCCGAAATCAATCCGCTTGTTCTGACGGAAAACGGAGGCATTTATGCTGCAGACTGTCGATTAACGATCGACGACTATGCCATCCATCGTCACCCGGAACTGGGGATAGAAATTGCTCGTGAGTTTGATCATCCGCCCACGGAACTTGAAAAAATTGCCTACAATGTGGAGAAAAATGATTACCGTGGAACCTTCTATTTTATTCAATTGGAACAAAACTTTAAGAGGGGAGAGGGCTACATCGGGTTTCATGGCGCAGGTGGGGGCGGCTCCATGATGTCAATGGATGCCGTGAATAAACAAGGGTTTAAAATCGCGAATTTTACGGACACCAGCGGAAATCCTCCCGCATCCAAGGTGTACCGGGCGGCAAAAATTATTCTCTCGCAGAAGGAAATTGACGGCTATTTTGGTTCGGGATCCGGCGTGGCCAGTCAGGAGCAATTCCACTCGGCCAGGGGACTGGTTAAAGCCTTCAGGGAAGAGCGGCTTTCTGTTCCCGCGGTAATTCGTTTGGGGGGAAATGAAGAAGACCTTGCGGTAGAGATTTTGACAAAATATACAAAGGATTTGCCTGCTCCGGTTGAAGGGTACAAGAAAGACGACTCTGCTGATTATTGTGCCGAAAGACTGCGCATTTTGGTGGATACCTACAAAAAGCCGGATGAAAAACCAGAACCCTACAGGAAGCCGGTCGCTGAAAAACCTTACACATTTCAAACGCTTACAGGCAGTGTCACGTTTGATCACGCCAAATGCCAGACCTGTGAGTCAAAAGCGTGCATCGCCGCCTGCCAGCCAAGTATTCTAAAATTGGACGGTGAAGTCCCTGTTTTGGCCATAGCTGAGGAGGATGCCAAAAAGGGCAAATGCACGGAATGTTTAGCCTGTGAATTGGCCTGTGAATTTGAAGGGAATAAGGGCGCATTCATCGATTTGCCGATTCCGGGGTTGGAAAATTATCGCAAAAAGATAGGATTTTGGAGGAAAGATGTCGATTCTAATCGATAAAACGAAAAGGGTTCTGGTGCAAGGAATTACCGGCAGGGAAGGGCAGGCTCGTACCAAATTAATGTTGGATTACGGCACGCAGGTGGTTGCAGGCGTCACGCCCGGGAAAGGCGGCATGCAAGTGCACGGGGTTCCTGTGTTTGACACCATTGAAGAAGCACGGGAAAACGTAGGCAAAATCGATGTGAGCGTGGTTTTCGTCCCGGCGCCAATTGTAAAAAACTCGGCTCTGGAGGCCATTGAATCCGGCATCAAGCTGCTGGTATTGGTTCCGGATCGTGTTCCCATTTACGATGTTCTCGAAATTGTGAAAGCGGCGCAAGCAGCGGGAGCTAATTTTGTGGGGCCCAATACGCTGGGCCTGCTTAGCCCTGGAAAAGCGGTACTGGGAATGATGGGGGGGCGCGCAAAATCGGCCAGGGAATGGTTTAAACCCGGTCACGTGGGGGTCTCGTCCCGGAGCGGCGGAATTACGTCGTCGATTGCGTACTATTTGTCGAGAAGCGGCATTGGGTTGAGCACCATTGTTCATGTAGGAGGCGATCCGATTGTCGGTTTGCCGCATCCGGAAATTATAAAGCGATTTGAGCGGGATCCGGAAACGAAGGCCGTGGTCATGTTTGGCGAAATTGGAACGTCTCAGGAAGAACAGGTAGCCGATCTGATTGAGAAAGGCGAATTTACAAAGCCTCTGATTGCCTACATTGGCGGAAAGGCAGCCAAAGAGGGAACACGGTTTTCTCACGCCGGAGCCATTATTGAAGGGGGGCGGGGCACCTACGAAGGAAAGGTAAAACGGTTGAGAGAGGTGGGCGCTTATGTGGTGGAGGCATTTAATGATATTCCGAAAGTGACGAAAGAAGTGCTGACCCAATTGGGGTAATAGGGATTTTGGTTGTCATTCTGAGTGCGCCTTGTGCGCATGAAGAATCTTATTGTTTAAAAGGCAATAACTCCAAAAAGATTCTTCGTCGGTCATCAGCCTCCTCAGAATGACAGGAAAATCGTGGGCAGTTTTGTAGTCTGGAAATAAAATCAAAACCCAAATTAATCGGAGAAAAGATGGAAGATTTACACTGGAAAACGGCGATTACAAAAATAGAACCGAACAAGATTAGTGTTCGGGGCTACCCGGTTGATGAGCTAATGGGCAAAATTTCCTTTCCGCAGGTGGTCTATCTGGTTTTGAAGGGTGAATTGCCCCCGGAAAATGTGGGTAAACTCATGGAAGCCATGCTGGTTTCCTCCATCGATCACGGTGCCACACCGCCCTCCACACTGGCAGCCATTACAATTGCCTCTACAGGTGCCCCTTTGAACTCGGCGCTTGCCGGAGGAATTTTGGCGATTTCAAAATGGCACGGCGGGGCCATTGAGGAATGCATGAATATTCTTCACAATGTGGAAGAGACGGCCAAAGCTGAGAATCTTTCATTTGAAGGAGCAGCAGATCGACTGGTAAAGAGCTATCGGGAGAAGAAGATGAAAATTTCCGGCTACGGACACCGGTTTCACACACAGGATCCGCGAAGCAAAAAGCTTTTTCAATTATCCGAAGAATTAGGTGTAGCCGGAAAATATGTTGAAATCGCCCGGGCACTTGAAGCTGCAATTGAAGCAAATCTGGGTAAAAAGCTTCCCATCAATGTGGATGGGGCGATTGCGACCATGCTTTGTGAATTGGATTTTCCGCCCCAATTGGCGAATGCATTTTTCATAATGGCTCGAGTACCGGGAATGGTGGCACACATTTACGAGGAACAGACGCGTTACAAGCCCATGCGGAAAATTCACCCTGCCGATCACGAATACGATGGGCCTGGAGAACGGCATTTGGATTGATCTTGAGCGGATACTATTCTGAAAAAATAAACTAATGAAACCAATGGGAGTGTAACTAAATGCGAGAGCAACTTCTGAAAGTCATTCCGGAAATTCGGGATATTCAGGATCCGGAGCTTCGGAAAAAGGTTTTGGATGTGTGGGAAGAAGCAATGGCTCATCGGAACTGGACCATTGACGAGTTGTTGTCAATTCCCTTCACGCTTTTAAAGGAAAACGTAAAAATCACTTTTTTGGAACACGTCCGCACCGTTTGCCGAATGTGCCTGGCCATTGATTCAGTTCTAACCGAGGCTTATGGCGACCGAAAAACGCCCATTAATCGAGATTATCTCGCAGCCGGTGCGTTAATTGCGGATGTGGGGAAATTGTACGAATATGAAATGAAAGACGGAAAGGTCGTGAAGAGCAAACACGGTCGGTATTTGAGGCATCCGTTTACGGGTGTAGCCCTTGGATTTAAGCATGCGTTACCGGAGGAAGTTTTGCACATTGCTGCCGTTCATTCCAAAGAAGGGGAGGGCTTTAAGCGATCGCCCGAAGCCATTATTTTCCATCACTCCGATTTTATTGATTTCGATTTAATTGAATAAACGGCCAAGAAAATGCTGAGAAGAATCTGTTATCTGATGAAACCTGAATGAATTATACGTATCAAATAAAGGAATTGTTAAATGGCAAAATATAAAATTGCAGTGTTGCCGGGCGATGGGGTAGGTAAAGATGTCATGGAAGCGGCCATGATTGTTTTGGATGTGCTCAAGTTGGATGCGGATTTCGAGTATGGGGATATTGGCTGGGAATTTTGGGTAAAAGAGGGAAATCCTCTGCCCGATCGAACCATTGACCTTTTGAAAAAAACGGACGCGTGCCTGTTCGGAGCCATTACCTCCAAACCAAAGGAAGAGGCTGAGCGGGAGCTTTCACCTGATCTTAAGGGAAAAGGCTTTACGTATTCCAGTCCGATTGTCGGACTTCGGCAGTTGTTTAATCTTCACACAAATCTTCGCCCGTGCAAGGCCTACCCCGGAAATCCTTTGAATTACCGTGATGATATTGATCTGGTGATTTTTCGGGAAAACACCGAGGATTTGTACTCGGGTGTGGAGTTTCACCCTGTTCCCGAAGTGCTTATGAAAACGCTGCTTGAGAATCATCCCAAGATGGCTCGGTTTAAGGATGTGCCTCTGGACGAATTGGCTATTTCCCTAAGAATTGTGACGCAAAAAGCCGCAGCCAATATTTCAAAACAAGCCTTCGATTACGCCCAAAAACACGGCTACAAATCGGTTACAATTGTGGAAAAGCCCAATGTGGTTCGGGAAACGTCCGGGATGATGGTACGGCAAGCGCGGAAAGTCGCTCAGGCATACGGTGCGATTGATCTTTGGGAAGCAAATATCGACGCCATGGCCATGTGGTTGGTGAAAAATCCCCAGAAATACGATGTCTTGGTAGCATCCAATCTCTTCGGAGATATCATTTCCGATTTGGCTGCTCAGTTGGTTGGAGGACTTGGTTTCGCATGCAGCGGAAATATTGGAGATAACTACGCCCTTTTCGAACCCACTCACGGCTCAGCACCCAAATATGCGGGGCAGTACAAAGTTAACCCGACGGCCATGATTCTGTCGGTAAAAATGATGTTGGATTATCTGGGTGAGACCGAAAAGGCAAAGCGCCTGGAGCAAGCAGTTGCTCAGGTAATCAAGGAAGGTAAGGTACGTACGTACGATATGGGTGGTTCCAATACAACTCTTGAAATGGGCGAAGAAATCGCCCAAAAATACCAGACCTTGTAGATTTGCAATCTTGCCAAGGGATGGTTTGTGAATCATCAGAAAGTGAGGGATGAATCATGAGCGCAGAAAGTGAAATTCTTGCCATCGAAAAAGCGATGTCCGATGCATTTAATGCCGGAAGAATTGAAGAAATTCTAAAATATTTCGATGAGGAACTGATCGAATTTTCTTCAACTCAATGTGAGAGGCTGGTAGGCATCAATGCATTGCGGGAAACATTTCATTATTATTTGAAAGAGGCAGATCGTCTGGGGTACAATATGGTGAGCCCTATTATCAAGGTGCTGGACGAGAATGTTGCCATTGCTACCTTTTATTGGTTAGTGGTTCTGTTTAACGGAAAGACTCGTCGGGAAATCCAGGGACGCGGCACGCATGTCTACCTGAAAAAGAACGGCGAATGGAAAATTGTACATGAGCATTTTTCACGAGCTCATCATCAGTAAGAATTAAACAAAATTAGGTCATTTAAATTTTGGATTTGTTTCGAATTTCGATAGTCGGATTTCGTATTTATTTCG
>CAZMRE010000069.1:0-8862 GCA_964568545.1 uncultured Deferribacteres bacterium
TCAGGCCTGCAATTTCTTCTCAATCTTTGCCCAGCTACTCCGCAGCGAAACCGTTCGGTTAAAGACAAGATGCTCGGGCGAATGATCCTTCAAATCGGCGCAAAAATAACCCTGGCGCAAAAACTGAAAATGCTCACCGGGTTTGGCGTTTTTAAGACCGGGTTCCGCCAGGGCATTATCCATGATTTTCAAGGAGTCCGGGTTCAGGTTTGCGGTAAAATCCTGTCCTTCCTCCACGTCTTCCGGATGTTCCTTTAAAAACAGGTGTTCGTACAAGCGAACTTCCACCGGAATCGCATGTTTGGCCGAAACCCAGTGCAGGGTGCCTCTTACTTTCCGCCCATCTTGCGTCCAGCCGCCGCGCGAGTCCGGATCGTATGTGCCGTGCAATTCTACCACCTCGCCCTGCTCATCTTTGACGACCTCCGTGCAGGTAATGTAGTAAGCATGTTTTAGGCGGACTTCCTTTCCCGGCGCCAGACGAAACCATTTTCGCGGGGCGTTTTCCCGAAAATCTTCCCGCTCGACGTAAATGATTTTGGAGAACGGAATCCTGCGCGTTCCGGCCCGGGGGTCTTCCGGGTTGTTTTCCGCTTCCAATTCTTCAACCTGATCCTCGGGGTAGTTGTCGATGACAACTTTTAGGGGATTCAGCACCACCATTCGGCGTTCGGCACGTGTGTTTAAATCCTCGCGTACGCAGTGTTCGAGCAAGGCAATATCCACCACGGTGTTGTTTTTGGCCACACCAATGCGATCGCTGAAGTCACGAATGGATTCAGGCGTAAAGCCGCGCCGCCTGAGTCCGGCAATGGTGGGCATACGAGGATCATCCCAGCCGGTCACGTGGCCTTCCTCCACCAGCCTGAGTAACTTCCGCTTGCTCAAAATTGTGTAGTTTATATTCAGCCGGGCAAATTCCACCTGCCGGGGATGGTAGACGCCCAGCTCATCCAAAAACCAATCGTACAACGGACGGTGATCAGCAAACTCCAGCGTACAAATGGAATGGGTGATCCGTTCAATGGAATCCTCCAGACCATGCGCCCAATCGTACATCGGGTAAATGCACCATTTGTCGCCGGTGCGTGGGTGGCTGGCGTGAAGGATGCGGTACATGACGGGGTCTCGCATGTTCAGGTTGCCGGAGCTCATGTTGATTTTCGCCCGCAGCACCTTTTCGCCGTCACCAAATTCGCCGTTGCGCATCCGCTGAAACAGGTCCAGATTTTCTTCCACGCTGCGGTTACGATGGGGACTCTCCACACCCGGCTCCGTCAGCGTTCCACGAAGTTCCCGAATTTGATCGGCGGAAAGATCGTCCACGTAGGCTTTGCCCTTTTTGATCAATTGCACGGCGTATTCGTACATTTGCTCAAAGTAATCGGACGCGAAAAACAGGCGATCTTCCCAATCGAAACCGAGCCAGCGTACGTCTTCAATAATGGAATCGATGTACTCCTGATCCTCCTTCAGGGGATTGGTGTCGTCAAAGCGCAAATTGCACAGGCCGTTGTACTCCTCGGCCAGGCCAAAATTCAAACAAATCGATTTGGCGTGCCCGATGTGAAGATAGCCGTTGGGTTCCGGCGGAAAGCGCGTGTGCACGCGATCGAACCGGCCTGAGTTCAAGTCTTCGTCAATAATGGCTTCAATAAAATTGGTCTGTTTTTTGTCGTTTTCTTCAGGCATGTAAAGATCCCTTTTTTATGAAATACTGTTGACGAGTTCAGTCTAAAAAGGATATCTCCCACGAATTTAACAAATTATCACGAACTGATTTTATCAATGTTAATATAATTGCATCCCGCATAATTTGTGCAATTCGCAGTTTTTAGAGTGCACTCATTGATTGAATAAATTAAACATTTTTGGGATAAAATCAAGACAAAAAAATACAGACTTCTCAAAAAGAATATCTATGCGAAACGGATTGAGAGAAGGAATTCGCCTATCGCAAGTGAAGAAAGCCATTTAATAGACCCCCTTGAAAGCTCAAATGAGTCCCAACGGGGCCGGATAGATTAGCCCGGGGCATCTCCCCGGGAGACAGACGTCTCCCGAAGGTTACGCCCTGAAAGGGCAAAATAGATAGGGGGAACGGGTCCTTACTAGGGTGACGGTCTATTTCACCCTTTCAGGGTTCTTGAACAGGGAAAATCATTGGAAACCTTGGGCGTTGCCCCAGGCTGTCCAATGATACCCCGTTGGGGTGCCGATGGCTTATCGTTGAGGGAAAACATCAAGGGATTTTTGTGAGCGTGAACTCTCCTTCCGCAAAATGGGATTAACCCATAAAAATTCCAATAGAGCCAAATTTGTTATCGACAGGATTTCAAATAGGTTAGCACATCGCTCATTTTGGCGGTGGCCAGGGCAATAGCCGTATCGGCGGCGCCGTAGTACATCCGCAGTTGATCGGATTTTTGATCGTAAATCGCGCCGCAGGGGAAGGTCACATCCCGCACGTCTCCGTTCGTCTCGTAATCTTCACGAGGCCCGAATACCCATTCATTGGATCGACAAATCACTTTCCGCGGATCGTCCAAATCAAGAAGTGCCAAACCCAGGCGGTAAATGTTGCCGGAAACTTTCCTTTGAACGCCGTGGTAAATGATCAACCAGCCCAGCTCCGTTTCAATCGGTTGAGGGCCAATCCCAATTTTACTGGCATCCCACCAGGCGCCGCTGCGCGCGTGCAAAACCACCTGGTGGTCGCCCCAGTGTTTCAAATCGGGCGAAAAAGACAACCAAATGTGCGCATCCCGTTCGCTCTGATAGGGACGATGCAAGATGGCCCAACGATCCCCGAATTTCCGGGGGAACAGTGCCGCGTCTTTATTTTCAGGCAGCAAAATGGGGCCCAAACGCTCGAATTCAAGAAAGTCCTTTGTTTTTGCAAGGGAAACCAGCGGCCCATTCTGGGAATAGGCTGTATACGCAATGATGTACGACCCGAGCTTGTCCACAAAGGTAATGCGCGGGTCTTCCACGCCCCAATGCTCTTCCGGATGATTTTTCGGATCGGCTTGAAAGGCCGGTTTTTCAGAAACCCGCCAATCGCTCAGTCCATCCTTGCTTTTTGCAACCGTCAGATGCGACAAACCGGTACGAGCCTCCACCCGTGCCAGGAGCAGTGTTTCTCCGTTCAGCATCGTGGCTGCCGGATTAAACACGCTGTTTATTCTATAGGGCCATTGGTCTGGCGTTAAAATCGGATTGTTTTCATAGCGAACAAATAATTCGTTCATTGGATTCCTCCATTTTTGTTAGGGTTTTCGGGTTTTAATCAAATGATTCCAGTCCTTCGGCTTCAGAACATCCATTTTCCCGTTGCCTAAATTGAGATAAACAATTATTTCACGTCCCTTTTGATCGGAATAACGGCGATACGCCAGCCGATTTCCCTTTCTATTTTGAACGGTTTTTTTCTCCGACCGACGAAGGAAATGTAAATAGGGTTCGCTGGTCGGGTTGCTTTGCACCGCTTGCAGCACCAAAAGCGCCTCAATGGTGGATTCGGCGCCGGAATTCAAATTGACTTTGTCCCGGCTCTCAATGCCGTCGAAACACCGACCGGTTGTGCGATCGTACATGGGTTTCTCCGCCGGATTATTTCCAAACAGCCAGGAACCGGCCAATCCGGCGAGAATGGCGTATTTTTTATCTCCGGTTGCCCGGTACACATTCAGCAATCCCAGCGTCACCGTCCGCACCTCGTAAGCGATCTGAGGAAACGTATCCACCCGGACGGAATCCCCCACAAGAATCTGGCTCAGCCAGCCATCGATCAGCAGGCGGCTGAAAAACCAATCCGCTTCCTTTTTGGCGGAAGCCATGGCCTCCGGCAAACCCAATCCTTTTCCAATCCGCGACAGCACCTCCGTCTGCGCGTTTCCCCAGCCGTGCCAGATGTCCGGGTACGACAGGTGTGCACCATAAGGAGCCCGGCGCCAATTGCCTTCCTGCATGGCCATGAGCCCCGCCGAAAACTTCTCAAGGACTCCTCTGACATCCGAATCGCCTGTGGCTTTCTCGTAAGGAAGTAACCCCAGTAGCAACTCCGATGTGGCGTCCGCGGCATATCGGTTGATGAGCCAGGTCGGGTACGGTTTGCCGGAAACAATTTCCGTTTTCGGGTAGTTTTCGGCCAACTTTTGAACAACCGGCAGCACGCGCTCCAGGGATTCCCGAAGGCTGTCCGCCAATGCCGGATGGCCGTTTTTCAAAATCGAGTACCCCTCTCCCAGCGCCCAAACCGCCCGGGCCGTCCAGAAATCCAGCCGATTCACGCTGTTGCGGCGGGTTTTGTTGATGCTTCCATCCGGTAAGAGAAAATTGTAAAACAGGCCGTTGGGTGCCTGCATCGCCAGTACGAACCGCAGCAACGACTGCGATTTTTGAAAATACGTTTCATCTCCTGTAAAACGGTACTGCCTTAAATAAAGCACCGCCGCCCGCGCTACATCGTCCACGCAGGTCATCCCTTCTCCCGGGGCATCTACCCACCGGTAATCCGGAGCTTCCGAGTAAATGTGAACAATGCCCACTGTTCGGTGATTCATTTGAATCGGCTCGTAAAGATGCTCCAGATGCCGAAAATTGAGCCAATTGACTTTCGACGGACTCTGGTTACCGGAGCCGCAGCCTGCGGTCAAAGCAATGGCCAGAATCACTGCAAGCAGCCAGAGGAAATAGATTTTTTGTTTCGTTTGAATAATGCGTACCCTTTTTTAGCCAAGATTAATCATTCAATATGCCACCAAGACTCTAAATCACTAAGAATCAAGAAATTGACATGGCAGCAAGTCGCTATTTTTTCTATTCTGAAAACTTGGTACCTTCGTGCCTTAGCTGCAACACTTCCTTCCATTTCATTTTTTCGGAAAAATCCAATTTTGCGGTTTATCTTAGCAGCACCATTTTTTTCACAGCGATTGTTTTCCCTGATTTTAAGATGGCAAAATACACCCCGGCCGGTACTCCCTTTCCGTTGTCATTCTTTCCATTCCAGTGAAAAACGGTCCCGCCAGGAACAGAGTCACTTTTCACAAAATCGCGCACTACCTGTCCCAGGGCATTGTAAATTTGAAGCCGAATAACCTTTGACGAACGGTTTGCCCAACGCGCTCCTTCCACGCGAATCGTTGTTTGTCCCCAAAAAGGATTGGGGTAATTTTGAAGCAGGGCAAATGAAACCGGTGTCTCATTTGCCGATTGTTTTTCAACGGTGGTTTTTAAAACGGCCGCCAAGGCGAACACCCCCCCTGCCCCGTAAATTTCCTGTCCGATTTGCCCCGATTGCTGCCATCCATCCCGTAAATCTTCGTAGGGGATGTACAGGGAATTGTCATTCAAAGAGCCGTACGCGGCGGTTGTTTTCCACAGGGCCCCGTCCGGCAAATTGGGTGGCAGCGAATAGTACAATACATTGGGCGTGTAGCGGATAAATCCCTGCAAAATTTCCCGAATATCCTGAGGTACATCGGTTTCCACGATTGACACATACTTCCGAATGTACTCCCATGTCTCGTACTGTTCCTTCATCGTAATCACGTCGGCATGTGGCATGGGGCTCAACCCAAAGAATGTGGAATACTGCCTCGCCACTCCGTAGTTACACTCCCAGAGCCAGGTGTGCCTTAACATATTTGCCAGAGGCAGATAACTGAGAGATAAATAGAGGCTATCTCCAGTGATACGGTACAAACGTGCACAAGCTACCGCTGTGGCCGCTGTCATTTGTAATTCGTAGGAAAGATCAAGTCCTTTCCCCTTGATGTGTACAATGGATTTTTTGGCTTCTTCCAGATAAAGCGAATCTTTTTTCAAATCATAACAATTGAGCATGAGATACGCGTACCCGCCGGCCACATCCGGCTCCAAGCCGGAAATCGGCTGAAAGGTATCATACGAAAAAAATACGGGGAAATTGTAATTCACCGTGCGGGCAAAGTGAATAATCGATTGAATGGACGCCGAGAGCAAATTGTCGGCAACCGAAGAACCCATTTTTGCCAATCGGGACAAGCCAATGGCCAGCTCGATGGTGTACCAGCTGTCCCCTCGTGAAATGCCCTGATTGGGGTAATCATTCACGATTTGCTGGTGCGCCGCGTTGTAGAAAAACATCAGGTTCCCCTCAAGTTTCTGCTTTAACGGGGAGGAAATACCGGTGCTTTTTTCGTAGGCCGTCATGCCAACCAGCACATCTAATTGAGCAATGAGTTCCGCGCTGTTGAGTCGGGGAATGTCCACGTACGACCGCAAGAAATCTTGGTCGTTGATCGTAACCCAGCATTTAGAAGAGGCCAAATCCTGAAGGGTATGGCTGGCGAGTGTTTCCCAGTTGTGAGTCTCAAGAACCGGCTTTTCAATATGCCGGTAAATGGCTGAGAGTCCCTCCAGAAAACGCCGGGCCATATCGTTTTCCGAGGAGGGCTCTCCGGGCTTTAAAACAAGATAAGCGGAGGTCAACGTGTACCGATTCCCTTTTTTAAGATTGGCCGTACTGGTGGGCAAAGCATATCCGAAATCCTGAGCGGAACTTGCCACGGTATTCCTGGGGGATGCGTGAATCCATTGAAAATACGCATTTAATGGCGAAAAATCCTGAAAATAAAATACCGTGCTTTTAATGAAATTCTTCTCGTAAAAATAAGTGAGGCCCGCCGCGTAGCCATCCTGATCGGCATATTTTGTGACCGCAGGCTGAAGATCGGAGGCCGGATTCATTTTGTAGAATTTGACATCCCTGTCAAAACTGCTGATCTGATGCCAGTCTAATAATAAAATGGACGTGATCCAGTGAATGAGGCCAGGATGCCTTTTGTAGAAAATAAGTTGTGTTGTAAATTTTGCCCAGGATTTCCGACTCACAAAAGTGACCACAAGGGAATCTTCGGAATCGCTTGCTGCAATGGATTGCAATATCTGAGGCTGCAAAAGGTGAAAGGACGATTCTGGCAGAAAGGCCGTAGCCAGCGCGTATGTGGAATCTGATTCTGGAAAGATCAGGAGAAAACCATTTGTCGTCGATCGATCGTAATGAATTCTGTAATCGGTCATTTGAATGTCAACGCGCGAACTGTCGCAGGCAATGAGCCTAATCGGCTTCGGGTTTTCCTGCGCCCGAAGAGTGCCACCAAGAAAAACGAGCAAAAGGAAAATGGAAATACCGGCGAAAGAATAAATTCCCAAAATTTGGAAATAAATTAAATTTTTTGTGATTCTATCATATCTCATCACAATTACCCTTTCAAACCGGATGTCGCCATGCTCTCGATAAAATATCTCTGGAAAAATGAATACAACAGCACAACCGGAATGGCCAGCAGCGTGGCGGCGGCCAGCTTGGTCCCCAGTTGGCCTTCAGCTTGCCCGCCAACCACAAAAATCGTTACCAACTGCGGCATGGTCATGAGCGCCCGCTGGCGGATGACAATTAACGGCCACAACACACTGTTCCAATTAGCCATAAACGTAAGAATGCCCACGGTAATGATGACGGGTTTGGACAGCGGCCACACAATTTTAAACAGCACCGAAAATTCCGAACACCCGTCAATCCGGGCAGCATCCAGAAGGTCATTCGGAATACCCTTAAAGAATTGGGTAAACAGCAAAATCCCAAAGGCACTAAGCATGCCCGGCAGGATGAGCGCCCAGTAAGTATCCGTAAAATGAAATTTGGTCATTAAAATATAATTTGGAATGAGTGTAATTTGAAAGGGAACCATCATAGTGAACAAAATAATCGCAAAGATTAAATTCTTCCCCTTAAAACTTAATCGGGCCAGGGAATAACCCACCATTGATCCAAAAAACAGAACCGAGGAGGTAACCGACACCGACACAAAAACGCTGTTCAGAAAAGAACGGAGAATGGGTATTTTGAAAAATACATTCCGATAGCTTTGAAACGTCAAATGATGTGGGATCAAATTGAGGTTCGGAATTTCAATTTCCGGCTTGAATGTCCCGGCGATCATCCACAAAAAGGGATAAAGAAAAATAACTGCACCGAAAATCAAAATTGTGTAAAGAATCAATTTTTTCATTTTGGCATCAATACTCCTGCTCAATAACCTTCCTCTGAACAATTACGACCCCAAAAATAATGAGCGTGTAGGCAAAGGCCAGGCTGGCCGCGTAGCCCATTCGTCCGAAAAGCATGGCCTCCTTGTAAATGTACAAAACGGTGGACATGGTGTGTCCCATTGGGCCGCCTCCGGTTAACACATAAGGCTCGATAAACAGGGCAAATCCACCCAGCGTGGACAAAATGACCACCAGAATCATGGTCGGATTTAGCATGGGAATGGTAATCCGAAGAAATTTATCCATATCGGTGGCGCCATCGATATCCGCCACCTCGTAGAGATATTTGGGAATCGACTGGAGTCCCGCCAAAAAGAGCACCACGTAAAGCCCCACATTTTTCCAGGTTGCCATCAGTGCAATGGACGGCATGGCCAGGGTCGGGCTTCGGAGCCAGGGAATTTTTGGCAAACCGAGATGAAACAAAATGAGATTGAGCACCCCGTTTTGTTCCGAATAAAGCTGCTGCCATAAAATGGTAATCACCACACCCGAAATGACCACCGGCATGAAATAGACCGCCCGAAAGAAAAACCGTCCCTTGATTCTTTCGTTTAACATAACTGCAAAAATCAACGCCAAGAATATTTGCAGCGGAATATGAATAATAAGAAAAATTCCCGTATTAATCAAGGACTGAAAAAAGAGCTGATCGTGCAGCAAGCGGATGATATTTTTCAGCCCCACATAGTGCATGGGGCTCACAATGTCCCATTTGTTAAAAACGAGCACAATGGAAAAAATGAGAGGATACGCCATAAA
>CAZMRE010000069.1:8962-10493 GCA_964568545.1 uncultured Deferribacteres bacterium
GCACGCCGGACCGCTTCCTGTGGCGTGCGTTTTCCGAGAATGGAACAGGCTTCAAATTCCAGCGAAATGGCATCAAAAATTTCCTTCATCTCGGGAACGGAATCCACACCCCGGGTGAACGGAATGTAGCGGGCAAATTTGACCATGCGGGGATTTTTTCTAAAATAAGAAATAAAAAGGGAATCCTCCAACAAATTCTTTCGAACCGGCAACTGGCTGCACATCCTGAGCAAAGCTAGATCATTTTTCCGGGAAACCAGAAATTTTACAAACTGCCACGCCGCTTTCGGGTGGCGCGTTGTGCTGAAAATAACGATATTTTTAGGGTCGCCATAGGTGTAGGACGGACCCTTCCGGCCGTCGGGTAAAGGAATGCGGGCAAAATCATACTGCAGGCCTTTGGGCTTGTACTTTTCCGTGTGAATAATTTCCCAGGGCCCGGTAAATCGGGAGGCAACCTTTTCCATTAAAAATGGGTCTGACTGAAATCGCGCTCTCGGGAAAATGCGCGCATTAAATCCCTCCCGAAAAAAGCGAAAAACAGCAACGCTGTTCTCATTATCGAAAATAACCTGCCGCCTGTTTAGCAGGGTTTTTCCGCCGGAAGCGGCAATGTAAAATGGGTAATAATCGAAGAAACGCGTCCACCATTTTTCACGAACGTCCACGTAGCTCATCCATTGATCCGTTTGCCCGTCACCGTTTAGGTCGCGGGTAACTTTGCGGCCTACCTTGAGGTAATCGGAATAGGTTTCCGGAAACGAATCCACGCCCACGGCCTTCAGCATACCCACATTGTACTGAATCATTACGGGATTGGTTTTCCATGGGACTTGGTAAAAATGTCCGTCCAGGAAACGACAGCCGTTGATTAAATCCTTGGGTACGCGGGAGGTGAGAAGAGAATCAAAGTCGGGGAACGTATCCAGCCGCACAACGGCTCCCGCGCGGGTGAACTGCCCCATGGTGCCCGGCCAAATATTCGAACAAATGTCGGGGGTGGTTTTCGCTGCAATCGCCGCCAGAAGCACCTCTTCGCTGGATTGACTGGCGGGAATGGGCTGCATCTTGATTTGAATCTTCGGATGGGCGGCATTCCACTGCTTGACTTCAAGCGCCGCCAGATTAATTTCATACTGATTAGCCGCCGGCCAGTAGGTAAGCTGAACAACACCTTGATTCCCCGAATGATTTTCCTTGTGGGCACAATTAAATGCCAGTGCAGTCAATAAAATCAAAATAAAAGGAAACCGCAGAAACCGATACGTGTTTTTCAAATGGGAAATTCCTCCGGTGCTCGATTGGCCCCTATTATTTATAAAGTTAAGCCACAAAAACACAACACTACCAAAAATATAATGGTTAGACATTCAATCAAAATCTCTACCGTTGCGAGTTTTATTTATTTGCTTAATATTGCTGGAGTTACATTAGAAAGAAAATTTGCCACATCCGGTCACCGAGTTGCCGCCGAAGGCGGTTGCTGAGCTTCGTCGAAGCACGGTTGCTGAGCTTCGTCGAAGCACGGTTG
>CAZMRE010000070.1:0-10437 GCA_964568545.1 uncultured Deferribacteres bacterium
TAATGCGTTTCTCCGATTCCACATCCAGGGATGCCGTGGGTTCATCCAACAAAAGTACTTCTGGATTCAGAAGCAAGGCTCTGGCAAGAGCTAAACGTTGCTGTTCACCACCTGACAAATTTTCCGCGGACTCATTCAGCAAATCAGGTGACAGGCGACATCTGCTTAAGAAATCCTTTAGCGTTGCATCATCCGGAGGATTTTGTTTCTTCAATCTAAAAGCCAAAATCAGATTATCCCGGATTCTCCCTTCAAAAACGACCGGTTTCTGCAAAATCATTACCACACGGCGGCGCAATTCCGGAATTGAGTAATCCAGCAAATTCCTGCCTTTGTAGAGAATTTTTCCGGTGGTTGGGATTTCAAGGGCATTGAACAGACGCAGCAGGGAGGTCTTTCCCACGCCGGATGGCCCCAGGAGAACAGTAAAATCACCGGGGAGAACGGCAAGTGAGACATCCTGCAAAATGGTTTGATTGCCCTTTTTCAGAGAAACGGTATCAAATTGAAAAAGCTGCTGTCTTTGGTGGTTTTGTTCTGTTTTCTGATTCATCACCAGGCAGCCAGCAACACAGCAATAATACCTGTCAGAAACACACCATCAAAGGTTCCCGCTCCGCCAATGGAAGCCACGGGCGCCCCCAGTTCGGGAATTTTTTTTAGGTTCAGCAAATCGGCTCCGATGAGCGTACCCAGTGTTCCGGACACATAAGCAACAATCGGACTGTGTGTGGAAGTTAGAATAATCGCCACCAAAGCTGCAATCAACGGCGCGACAAAAGCCGGTGTGGTAATGCCCACCCCCCGAACAGGTTTGGCAAATCGGTGCACAACCAGAGAAACAATTCCGATAGCCAACAAATCCTTGGGAAGCAATCCCGGTTGAACAAACATGAGATAAATTGCCAAGAGCGAAGGGATGAGTGCACCGCCAACATTGATAGCCAGGAGGGTTTCCTGTGGACGACGAGCATTCGGAATCACAAAGCGGTAGCCCCAAAATTGAACCGTTTGTCCTGAGGGTTCCAGACTACCTGAATGAATTCGCTTAATCGGGATATTAATAAAACTGCCAATGAGGGTCAAGAAAAGAAGCGAAAAAACATATCCTTCTGAAATACCTATTTTGTCGAATACATACGCAATTGCCCCAATCTCGACAAAAGCAAAAAGGCTGATGAGTACAATAAAATAAATAAACAGAATTAAAATAATAAATGGGGCAAAAAACATAAAAATTCCTTTCCATAATGAATCAAAAATATCCTGTCAATCCCGTCAAAAATTCTTAAAGCGGCAGATCTACCTTCCGCAAGAACTCGGCCGTTTCCTCCGGAAAAGCGGTTGTAATGTAGATGCCGGTACCCATTTCGAACCCGGCCGGCGTAGTGAGACGCGGTATTATTCGAATGTACCAATGGTAGTAATCCACGTCGTCTTCTTTTGTGGGAGCCGATTGCAAGATCAAATTGTAATCGGGATTTCCCAATCCGCTGTGAATTTTATTCAGCACCTGTTTTAAAATGAGCGCCAGATCTTTCAATTCGTTCAAATGAATGGCGCCAAAAACCGACTGATGCCGTTTGGGAAGAATCCAGGTTTCAAAGGGAGAGCGGGAGGCAAAAGGTTCGAATGCGACAAACCGCTCTGTTTCCAGAACAATTCGCCGACCATCTTTTTGCTCCTCCTTAATGATGTCACAAAAGACGCAGGAGCCCAGATTTGCACTGTAACGCTGGGTTTCCTCCAACTGATTGCGAACACGTAGCGGCACCAGGGGCGTGGCAATAATCTGGGAGTGCGGATGCTCCAGAGATGTTCCTGCCCGCTCGCCGTGATTTCGAAAAATGGTCACCAGATCCACGCGCTCGTCGGCAGACAAAATATCATAGCGGGCCTTGTAAGCCACCACCACCTGAAAAGCTTCCTCAACCGAAAGTGTTCCCAGCGTTTGATTGTGCCGGGGAGTTTCGACAACAACTTCCGCATAGCCAAATCCCCCAAATTTCAGGTAGCGCCCTTCCTGAACCCGATCCAGGCCTTCGGTTGGACGCAACGCCGCAAATTTGTTGGGAATGACCCGAACCTGCCAGTCACCTTCCGCAGGGTAGCGATAAACCGCCGTGGGGGTGTTTTGCTCATTTCCCGGACAAAACGGGCATTTTTCGCTGTATTTCGGAATCGTTTTTTCCGGTTTCGCATGAATAAAATCACTTGGGCGCTTGGCTCGCTCCGTAGCCACGACCACCCACTCATTGGTAACCAGATTGTGCCTAAATTCTGACATCGGAGATTCCTTTCAAATTTATGAGAGTCTATTGCATTTCAGATTATGAAAATTTACCCAATCTGAAACAAAGCAACCGCTTCTAGCTGTCGAGTGCCCACCAATGGCGATTGGCGTCAACTTAAAAAGCCTGAGCTGGGTCGAAGCGCTCAGGCACCAGCCATCACTCAACCACCAAAAAACATTTCCCTTTATTCTCGCTTCAAAGATAATTCAGATAGGGATTTCCAAAAATTGCATCAAATTGGCAACGACAATCCTTTAAACTCTCTTCTACCTCATATGTTCATTTGTCTTTGAGGAAACTTGCCTCAAATTTAAACCCGAACCTTTATTTTATTTGAATAAAATCCGTGAAGTCGTGGCGTTACTAACTTTTAATGACAGCTTGCAACGCGACGCCTTGGTTGAGAATTTCTTGTGTTTCGGATTTCGAATTTCGTCTCCGCATTTCAAATAACCAACCAAATACCATTCCCCTCATGGATTAATCAATCCCTGCACGGGAATGTAATCAACATGGCCGTTACACATCAATTTAGCAAAAATCCAGAGGTCTTTGTCGGACGTGCCTTCTTGTCCAAGCTCCCTTGAGGCTTCGAAAAGAAGTGTTTGGGATTCGCCGGGCTGGAGATTGAATCCCCACACCCGCGGAAAAATTCCAACAAGTGAATAATTTCCAACGAGTTCCTTTGGCCAGGTTTCCATTGGCGTAATGAGTTCGACCGCTCCGTTTAGCACATCCGGGTACGGATTTTTAACAAAGACCCGCACGTTTTTCCCCTCTTTTTC
This sequence comes from uncultured Deferribacteres bacterium, assembly GCA_964568545.1. Classification (GTDB taxonomy): domain Bacteria; phylum Zhuqueibacterota; class JdFR-76; order JdFR-76; family BMS3Abin05; genus BMS3Abin05. Next base: position 3,080 of record CAZMRE010000070.1, read on the forward strand.
AGTCTGCCACTCCGGCAAAAACGTACCGCCCACTTCCAAAATATCCTCGCAGGTTTCTTCCCCGTCGGTAAAAATCGCCCGCACCAGTCCCTTTTTTCTTTGAATTCGCGGCCCCAAATCAAGCGTAATTTCCTCCAACAATTGGCCGCCAGGAGGCAATTCCACATCCAGACTGTCAGGAACTGTCCGCCAGGGCTTAGCCGTCTGAAACACAATTTTCCCTTTTAAGTGTCGATTAAGGTAATTGTTTACCAATCCGACCTTAAAATTTGCCAGTGTTACCCCGCCCTGTCCAATGTGAATTCCTGACTCCACCGGCCCGTGAAGCGTAACTGCGACCGGTTCGTAGCCAAGGGGCGCTGCTCCCACGTTGTGCGCCCAAAAACGCGTAAAAATGGGCTGAATACTTTCGTGTTCTTTTCCGAGAATTTTGCCCTTCAAAGTCGAGCTTGGCCGGGCTTTTAACAGGATGGTTTCAATGCTGTTTGCTCCAAAAGTGAGTGAAAAATTCTGACCGGAAATTTCCAATTTTTCTTCAGGTTCTTCCATTAAATTTGCGCGTTCTGCTGAAGAAAATGGAAAATTCAGCGTAAACGTTTCTTTTCGCGAAAAACCATTTGCCTCGTACCCGCGGAGCACCAATCCTTTGGTGATGTCCACCTCCCCGGCATTCAGGGTTGCCACGGGGTTGTCCGCCGGCTTGAGGGATGTCAAAATAACCTCGTTGTTGCCTGTTTCAATGAAAGCCTTTTTTGCAGGAAGCGAACCAGCGTGGATGCCTGTTTTCACGGCAAGAAGCGGGTTGTTGTACTCCCACCCCTTTTGTACCGTCTGCGCTTGCCGCACGTCTCCCGAATGCGGGTAAAGAGAGTAAAAAAATCGTTGGATTCGGTATTCCGGAACAAAAAAGAACGGCAGGCGGTCCTTCCCCCAGGGTGTATTTCCCCATGCGGCGGTGTGAAACAGAAAATGAACAATTGTATTGTCTTTCTCAACAGAATTCAAAAGCGTTCCATTGTTCAAAAGCGCCACGCCGTAATCGTCCAGAACAAAATTTTGAGCCGAATCAATTTCTTCTTTGGTAAGATTCAATTCGGCCTTCTCGCCTAAAATTCGGCTAAAATTTTCCACTTTCTTTCCAAGACTTTCCACATCCCGGGCTGAAATCAACAACACGGGCAAGGGTGGCCAGCAATCGGGAATTTTTCGATCCGTCGTCAGCAAAACAGCCACACCATCGCTGGCCAGACGGTTTTCAAAAGCCCGCCGTACTTGTGGTTCCACCTGCTCAAGCACACGCTGGGTGTACTGATTTTCGCTGTTCACATCCAGCGCTACCCGAAAGGAGGTCCCGTAAGGCAAATCCTCATTAAAATCTTTGGGCGTGGGCATCTCAGCATCCTCAAGAGGAAGAGAGCGCCGCCGATGCCAGTCGTAGTCATCGTAGGTTGGCGTAACGGGCACCCCTTTTGCAATTAAAGCCGATTGGAGACGAAATCCCTCCTTTTGCACTTCGCGCCGGTGTGGGTAAATTAGGTGCACCATCCCGAATGTGGCAATTGGTTTGCCTTGACTCAAAATTTTGCCATTGGCTGTCAGGTCAATCCAGCGATTAGCTTTTCGGACGCCCGCGTCGGAGTAGTTCCAGTTTTGCGATGTTTGAAAAATGTACTTATAGCGGCTTTTTCGCTTGGTGAGGTAGGCAAATCGATCTTCAAAAATCGGTTCGGCTCCCTGAATGGACACCGGAAAAATGACGGCATAAAGCTGGTGAGAAATACGGAAATTTTTCAGCGTCGTGTTAAAATCAATGCGTTTGACACCGTGGGTCAGAAGAATTTCCTGCCGGCGCTTGACCTCAAAAAACATATCCCCTTCAACCACGATTCGCTGGGTAAGCGGCCCCCGGTACACCGTGATTTTTGCAGGATAATCCCGAGCAAAAAAGCGCCGTCCGTTTGTGAACACTTCCCATGAGGGTTCGCGCCTGCCACCCACCTCCTCCATCGCCACCAATTCATTGCCGAAACCGTTGTTTGTATCCAGCACTTCACGGCCGGTTTCTTTGTCAAGAATGGACACAATATTTCCGCCTGCCTCGTCACTTACTTCGACACGATAAAAATCATTTTCGATGTGACGGGCCTCCACTTCAATAGCTTCGGGTAGGGCTTCTTCTGAAGCAAAAAGGTAAAGTGTTGTGTACCCGAACGACGGAACCTTCTCCGGGCGTGCCCAGATCGTTACGTCCTTCAGCAGACCCGATTTGTCGGCAGTTTTGGAAACAACTTCGAACAAAACGGATTTTCCGCTGGCATCTTTGAGAGCTAACCCCTTTGTTTTTAAGGAAGAAACATCTGCCTTAATTTCTACCAAATCCGTTCGCTCCCAATTGAGGCTGTTAAAAACAACTGCGGGAATAGCCGGTTTGTGAAAATGGGTATCCACGAGACTTGCCAGTGCTTCCACCGCTTTTTGACGGGAATCTGATGCCAGTTCCAGTGCCTCGCGAATCCCGGAGAGCAAATCCAGATACGATCGGTCATTCATCGTACCAGTGATGGCGTCGTGGTGGTGCAGAAAAAGCAACTGCCGCCACGCTTTGTCCAGAGCTCTGTCCGGATACGTCGCACCAAACAGAGCAGCCAGCGTTCCCCACTTTTCTGCCTCAAGCACGCGATTTTCCGCAATGCGATTGCCAATTTTGTATTCCGTGCGGGAAAGGGCGGTTCCCTGGTGATACCATTCAAAATCCCGTGCGATTACGGGAATGTCTAGATTTTTCTGTTTGATTTCATCTTTCGCTTTTCGAAACCAGTGCCGATGCGCCTGTCCCGAAATAATAACCTGGTGCGGCTTGCCCTTGCCTTCCTTCAGCTCCTTGCACCGTCCAATCATCCAGGAGGATGGTGGCTTGAAATCAATCGTGTCCAGCCTGGAATCGATCGACAGCCCCAGCGATGCAATTTCAGGCAGGTGAAGTGATGCGTGCAGCCAAAAATCCTCCTCTGTTTCCACCGGAATGCCGCGCCCATCTTTCCAGATGCTTAATCCGTAATCCATTCGCTTAAAAAGAAGCACAGAGCCGTCGGGAGCCTCGTGCCAGAAAACAGCCCGTGCACCCCGAATGCTTTTCGACCAGATGCATCCCACAAATCGCGATTTTTTTAAGATCTGTGCCAGTTGGCTTGTGTGCCCGAACACATCCCATGGCATGTAGATTTCGGGGATGTCACCCAAAAATTTTTCATGATACCAACGCCCGTACTGAATATTTCGAATAAGACTCTCCCCCTGAACAATGGTTTCGGAGGGCTGACTGTGGGAGCCTCCGGTTCCCAATCGCCCCTCTTGAATAAGTTTTTTCACGAATTCCCGATCCTGAGGGTACAAATCCAGATAGGGTTTCAAATAGGTTAATTCGTGGAGAAACAAACCATAATCCGGGTCACGCCTGCAGCCGATTAGGTTTTGACGTACATTTCCCAAAAGTGAAACCGCGTAATCGCGCTGATCCTCCAGCCAGACCACATCCGAATGAAATCCCGGCGTCACGTAAATCTTCATAAATCCTCCAGTTGGTACTTTTTCCTGTAAAAACCACGCACTTTAATTCTCTGTAACTTTACACCAAATTTATTTGGCTTCGCAAGATTCTCAAATTATATCTGATTTTATGCAATTTAAAATGCAACATTTCCCAATTCCCCCCAATCAATTTCCTCCCCTTACCAAGGGGAAAGTTAGGGTTGGGTTGTTTTCTCCCCATCCAAAATGGTTGTTGTTACCCCAGTATGCCGCGCCTGAGAACTCCCCAAAATCATCTTTTCTCTAACCAAACCTCTGCCACCTGGCAGCCGCGGCCGGCAAAGCGTTTTCAGGTCAATTCCAGAGTGCCGGAACGCGTCGCACGTCGAGGCAGCTCAAACTCCAGTGGAGTGGTGAGACGAGGTTGCTTCAACGACCCGTGAATTACAATTGAATCATTGGCAGTCAGCGACATTGTCGCGTGGAAGCGCCCCGTGTAAATCACCCGAAGCCGGTATATGGCCGCCGTGTCCAGACCTGTGTAGCGCATCTCCAGCGGCTTTTTGTACAGAGTCTCTGCCTGATCCCACCACGAAATCCGCAGCGGCTGTTTGCCCGGGTCGCCGCCAGGAACAAACCAGTCGTCCACAAACGGCAGGGATTTCAACCATTTTTCACGAAGCCGAAGCGCTTTGGCCATTTGGGCCGGATCCCGGTAATCCCCGTCCGCGGCGTTAGACCACACGCTGACTTTCAATCCGTAGGAATGAATCAGTTGACTTAAGGCGCGGTTCATTTCGTCCGGAGGCTGTTTCATTAGGATTTGATCCTTCGGATTGCTTTTCGCTGTGACCACTAACTCAATGGTGTTGGTGCCAAAGATGATCAAATCGCGAATGTACTTTCCGTACTGCCGGAGCGTCCAGGCGTCGTACGTATTAGAAAGCGGTCGATAGGCAAGTTGGTGTCCGCGAATGAGAGTTTGGGGACGGGTAGCAATGGCCAAATTTGAAGGAAACCGAAGTTTTCCTTTGCTCCAGTCCATTTGACGAATAAGCCAACTCAGTCCAAAAAGCAGGCCCCGATTTGTGTTAGCCACTACACACAGGGTTGGAATTCCGCTGATCCGAACCTGCCGTACCAGAAACCCTTCATTGCCAAGCGTATCTTTGGCCGATTGCCATTGGGCACTCTGAGCGAAAATTGGCTTCAGAGCCTTCAAATCCGTTGCCACAACAACTGCAGGCAAGTGCTTTTTCAGGAAAGCCTCTTGCCGCGGGAGGGTTCTTCCAGTGCGTTTGGACACTTCCTCCTGAAAGAACCCCAAGGCTTTTTCCCGAAGCGTGCTGGAATCCGAATCGGCAGAAACGATCATAGCGTGGGAAAAATCCAACCAATTCAACGGTCGTGCTGTTTTTCCACACGAAAAAAGGAACGTACCCCCAAGCAAAACGAAACCCCACATTTTTTTCAAAGTTAATCCTTTCTTATCACAACAACCGGTTTTCAGGTTTTAAAAAACGACACTGGTTGAATATGATCAGTTAACTCATTCCGTTTTCGAGGACGATTACGCTTCTTTGCACAATGGCAAAATGAAATCCAGCATACGCGCCTCGTTTTCAGAGGGGTGCTTGCGCGCTTCCATTCGGGTTACCGGTTCGATTGGAAGTCCCAATTTTTGCAAAATGATCTTGCCACTCAGAGGCCAGCTAATTCCATCCATGCTTTTCGCCGCGGCGATCAGCAGGTACTGCGTTTCTCGGGCAGCATCTACCTCGCCTATCTCAAATTGGGTCTTGAGTTTTGCCATCAGATGGGGGAAATAATTGGCTCCACCGCCCACTACGCCTTTGGCCCCCATCGCCAGATTGCCCAGGTAAATATATTCAATGCCAGATAATACATTGACGCTTCCACCGGCGGCGTACACTGCATCAGCAAAGTTTCCCTCATTGTATGAGCGGTATTTGATTCCCTTGAACCAGCCGAGCTCAGCCACGAATTCCCGCATCTGGGCTTCCGTGAGCTGCCCCCGGGAATCGTACACCATAAAAGGAATACTTAATTCCGAATTGATTTTTTTGTAATAATTCAGCAAGGTCTCAAAATCGGAGGCCGTTTCTCCATAATAGGTAGACAACTCCTCGGCATATTCACCCATCGCTGCAGGAATGACCACACTCACACCGTCAGTTCCCACTTTTTGAGCCTCCTCCACGAGGGTAAGGGTTTCGCGCAGAGTTTTACCTCCCACACCAGGGACAACCTTTTTGCGTCCCCCTGCGGTTTCCTTCACCACGCGAATAATTTCTTTTCGTTCCTCCACTTTTAGCGTCTGGTACTCGCCAGACCCTCCCATGGGAAACAACACATCTACCTCCCGTTCACACAGCCAGTTTGTTAATGCCTCCATTGCGGGGATATCCAGAGAACTATCCGCTTTGAAAGGCGTAACCATGGGAACCACCACACCCTTAAAGAAATTTTCTTCCATTGTTCCAACCTCCTTTTTTGTACAGCTTTTTTACGATAGACGACTTGCAACAGGCCACATGCAGAAAGCATTCGCATGGAGCCTTCAGGTTTAAGCAATGAGCCAAAAACTAAAAACCTCCCCTTTATCCCCTCCTCGCCAAGGAGGGGATTTGTTCATCCTCTTTTGTCTGGCTTCCTAAAAAGAGCTATTTCTTCAAAACCAAAAATTAGCGGGTTTACACCCATCCCAGTTTCACCTCCCAGGCCATCTCCTCCCCTTCACAAGGGGAGAACTAAGGTGGGGTTGTTTGCGCCAATTTTATCGTACCAGATTCAAACCCTGCAAACGCCACAAAAACCTCTCTCATTTGCTCCCCATTCTAACTCCCGCCATTTGACAAGGGTGTGCCAATATGAGGTTTGATTTGTTCCCCACCAGCGCCCACTGGTGGGCTATTCGTCATCCTGTCCCTACAGGACAAACCAACCTCCCAATCCATTCCTCCTTAGCCAGAGGGAAAAGAATTACCGCTCTTGTGAAATTCCTAAAATAGGCGTCCTCTTTTGGCAAATTTAATAAAACACAGCGCCCATTTCCTTTAAACTTTCTCCGCTCACCCAAACAATCTCTTCCCCTTAACAAGGCGAGGATTAAGGTGGGGTTCTTTCTCAATTCAAACTAATGAACCCCTGTGTGCCCAAAGCCCCCCTTGCGTTCGGTCTCGTTGATGGCGTCTGAAAAAACCATTTTCTCCGGGTGCACCACCAGATTAAACACTAACTGGGCAATCCGATCCCCTGGGTTGACGAGAAAATCTTCATTCGAATGGTTAACTAAAATCACGCCAATTTCATCCCTGTAGCCTGCATCGATTGTCCCCGGGCTGTTAAGAGCTGTGATTCCTTTTTTCAAGGCCAGACCCGAGCGTGGACGCACTTGAGCTTCCATCCAGAACGAAAATCCCTCCCGCGATTCGCAGGCTTCGATGGGATGGTCGGGTAGTTCCACAGCCAGTCCGGTACGCACGAGACGCCACTCTCCAGCCGGGACAACCACCTCTTCCACCGCGCACAGATCAGCACCAGCGTCTGAAGCATGCTGGTAACTGGGCAAAATGGCTTTCTCGTGCAACTTTTTAAAACGAATGATCACGGAAACTCCCAGTAAAATTTTTTCGATCCTTAAAAATAATGGGCAATTTTAGGTGACACGCGACCAGCGACTTGCGCTAATTTTAAGCGCACAGCCATCGGCAAAAGCCTTTTTTAGTGTCTGAACGAAAACACTTTAAAAATGTAAGGCAAGCATCTTGCTTGCATTAATTTGCTATTAGAAACAAGGAATTAGCTAA